>JBFWWB010000053.1:0-17354 GCA_050246435.1 Hyphomonadaceae bacterium | reverse complement strand
TGTCGCCCATGCCGCCCATGCCGCCCGGCATGCCGCCTGGGGCGGCGCCGGCCGACGCCTTCTTGGGGGCTTCGGCGATCGAGGCTTCCGTCGTGATGATGAGGCCGGCCACGGAGGACGCGTCCTCCAGGGCGGTGCGCACCACTTTGACGGGGTCGATGATGCCGGCCTTGATCATGTCGACATATTCTTCGGTCTGCGCGTTGAAGCCGAAATTGTCGTCCTTCGATTCACGCAGCTTGCCGACCACGATCGAGCCTTCGACGCCGGCGTTTTCCGCGATCTGACGGATCGGCGCTTCCAACGCCTTCTTCACGATCGCAACGCCGACATTCTGGTCTTCGTTTTCGCCCTTCACGTTGAGCTTCAGCGCCGCGCGCAGCAGCGCTACGCCGCCGCCCGGAACGATGCCTTCCTCAACCGCTGCGCGGGTGGCGTTCAGCGCATCGTCCACGCGGTCCTTGCGTTCCTTCACTTCCACTTCCGTGGCGCCGCCGACCTTGATCACGGCCACGCCGCCGGCCAGCTTCGCGAGCCGTTCCTGCAGCTTTTCCTTGTCGTAGTCAGAGGTGGTTTCTTCGATCTGGGCGCGGATCTGGCCGATGCGCGCTTCGATGTCCTTCTTCTCGCCGTGGCCGTCGACGACGGTGGTGTCTTCCTTCTTGATCACCACCTTCTTGGCGCGGCCGAGCTGGTTCAGCGTGACGTTCTCGAGCTTGATGCCGAGATCTTCACTGATGACTTCGCCGCCCGTGAGCACCGCGATGTCTTCCAACATCGCCTTGCGGCGATCGCCGAAGCCCGGCGCCTTCACGGCCGCGACCTTGAGGCCGCCGCGCAGCTTGTTGACTACGAGCGTGGCCAGCGCTTCGCCTTCGACGTCTTCGGCGATGATGAGCAGCGGCTTGCCGTTCTGCACCACGGCTTCCAGCAGCGGCAGCATCGGCTGCAGCGAGGAGAGCTTCTTTTCGAAGAGCAGGATCAGCGGCTCCTCGAGGGTGGCCTCCATCTTTTCCGCATTGGTGATGAAGTAGGGCGAAAGATAGCCGCGATCGAATTGCATGCCCTCGACGACGTCGAGTTCGGTGTCGAGGCTCTTGGCTTCCTCGACCGTGATCACGCCTTCATTGCCGACCTTCTGCATCGCATCGGCGAGGAACTTGCCGATGTCGGTGTCGCCGTTGGCCGAAATGGTGCCGACTTGGGCGACTTCCGCCGAGCCCTTCACCTTCTGGGCTTTGCCCTTCAGATCGGCGACGACGGCGATGACCGCCTTATCAATGCCGCGGCGCAGGTCCATCGGGTTGCGCCCGGAAGCGACCGCTTTCATGCCTTCGCGCACGATCGCCTGGGCCAGAACGGTCGCCGTCGTCGTGCCGTCGCCGGCTTCGTCATTGGTCTTGGACGCGACTTCGCGGAGAAGTTGGGCGCCCATGTTCATGAACTTGTCTTCGAGCTCCACTTCCTTGGCGACGGTGACGCCGTCCTTGGTGGTGCGCGGGGCGCCGAAGCTCTTTTCAATCACGACGTTGCGGCCCTTGGGACCGAGCGTCACCTTCACGGCGTTGGCCAGGATATCCACGCCTTGGAGCATCCGCTCCCGCGCGTCCGAGCCGAACTGAACGACTTTCGCAGCCATTGGTTTTCCTCTTGCGTGTGGATCGCCCGCAGGCCGAGCCGCGCGGGCGCAAATTTGGGTTTAGGCGGCGGCCTTCTTGGACTTCGCACCTTCGACGACGCCCATGATGTCGGACTCCTTCATGATGAGGAGCTCCTCGCCATCGAGCTTCACTTCCGTGCCCGACCATTTGCCGAACAAGATGCGATCGCCGACCTTGACGTCGAGCGGGACGAGCTTGCCCGCGTCATCGCGCCCGCCGGGGCCGACGGCGATGATCTCGCCTTCCTGGGGCTTTTCCTGCGCCGTTTCGGGGATGATGATCCCGCCCCGGGTTTTTTCTTCTTCCTTTACGCGCCGCACGAGCACGCGATCATGCAACGGACGAAAATTCGCCACGGGTCAACTCCTTGTTTTTGTTGTGCAATCGAGTATACGGCGCGCGTTTGGCACTCGCCGTATTCGAGTGCTAGCGGCGGCTAGATAGGCGCCGAAAGAAATCCGGTCAATAGGCGCGGAGGCGCAATTTCACCGCCGCGCGCAGCGCTCAGCGATAGAGCACGAGCGCGTCCACTACGATGTTGGAATTCGCATCGATCAGCAGGACGTCGTCGCCGCAGAGCGCGTATTCGTAGCCGTAGGGCGGAGGCTGGACCTCGCCGTAAAGGTCGTAGGGCAGCGGCCGGCAATAGAGCGACGGCGGCAGCGCGTAGCCGACGCGCCAAGGCTTGCGCCAGACCGGCCAGGAGCGCGCACCGTAATAGACGTAGTCGCGACCGTAATAGCGCGAGAACACCGTGCCGTAACTCGGGCCGAAATAGCCGCCATAGGGAATCGCCGCATAGACACGGCGGCGCTCAATGTGGGAGGGCGCGTAGCTCGGGCGTCGCCAGGCGTCGCGATCGTAGCGGCGGGCGTCGTCACGGAAGGCGGGGCGGGGCGCGGGCACGCTGCGGAAGCGCTCATCGGGGCGGGCGTTGCGCCATTGCTCGGGCGCGCCGCGGCGGTCGTCTCCGCGCCATTGGCCTTGCTGGCCGCGGCGGTCGTCGCCGCGCCATTGGGGGTGCGCCTGGCCGTCCCGCCCGCGCCACTGGCCGGGGTTCTGATTGGCGCCTTGGCGGTTGCGCCATTCGCCCTGGCCGCCGTCCGGCCGGCGCCGTTCAGCGTGCCCGCCCTGCGCGCCGTAGCGAGAGCCGTCCTGACTTGCGCCTTGCGGCGGGGTGTTGCGCCACTGGCGCGGCTGCTCCTGGGGCGGGTTGCCATTTTGCCAGGAGCGGCCGCCCTGGCGGGCGCCGTCGCCCGGATCGGCGCGTACAGGCGCCGCCGAAAGCAGAAGAGCCGCCGCGGCCGCCGTCAGAAGAAACATCTTGCGCATGAGAGCGTGCATGCGCCCCCCGCGCTGAACTCGCGATGAACCGGGCGTTCAGTTGCGCCGCCTCACGCGCGCTTGAGGAAACGCGCCAAGCGCGCGAGGCCCTCGCGCGTTTCACGCTCGGTGATCGGATAGGCCAGGCGCACCCAGCGTTTGCCGCGCGCATCGTCGAAATCGAGGCCGGTGGTCATCGCCACACCCGCCTCCGCGAGGGCCGCCGCGCAAAACGCGGCGCTGTCGTTCGAGTGTTCGGTGATGTCCGCCAGCATGTAGAAAGCGCCGTCAGGATGGGCGAGCGGATGCAGGCCCAGCCGCGGCAGCGCTTCCAGCAGCAGCGCGCGGTTCACGCCGTAGTCGGCGCGGCGGGCTTCGCACTCTTCTTCCGCGTCGAGTGCGGCGAGGGCCGCGGCTTGCGCCGGCGTCGGCGCGCAGATGGCGAGGTTTTGCGCTAACCTTTCGATCGGGCGGATGAGGTGCGCCGGCGCGACAAGCCAGCCAACGCGCCATCCCGTCATCGCCCAATATTTCGAGAAGCTGTTGATCACGATGGCGTCGGGATCGACGGCGAGGGCGGTTTCGGCGGGCGTCTCGTAGGTGAGGCCATGATAGATTTCGTCCGACACGAGGAACGCGCCGCGCGCGCGGGCCGCGGCGGCGATATCCGCCAATTCCGCCTTTGAGAGGATCACGCCGGTGGGATTAGCGGGGCTGGCGATCAACGCGCCGGCGAGCGGGCCGGGCGTGCGCGCCAGGGTTTCACCGGTCATCTGCAGGCGGTCTTCTTCGCGCGCCTCTACGGCCACCGGCGTCATGCCGAGGGCGGTGAGGATGTGGCGATACGGTGGGTAGGCGGGTGCGGCGAGCGCGACGCGATCGCCGGTTTCGAACAGCGCCAGGAACGTCATCAGGAAGGCGCCCGAGGCGCCGGTGGTGACGACGACGCGGCCGGGATCGACCGTGACGCCGTGGCGGCGGCGGTAAAGGCCGGCAATCGCTTCGCGCAGCGCGTCGGAACCCAGCGCGTCGGTGTATCCAAGGCGCTGGGTGCGCAAGGCGCGCTCGGCCGCAGCGATGGCGGCTTCCGGCGCGCCGACATGCGGCTGCCCTAGATCGAAGCGCACGATGTCGGCCCCGGCGGCGGCCTTGAGACTAGCCTCGCGCGCGATCTCCATCGCCAGGAACGGCGCAATCGCGGCGCGCTGCGACACGCGTCGGCCCCACTCGGTTCGCCCGGTATCGTCCATGAGCGGCATCTAGGACGCCTTCGCGCGCGAAAGCTAGCGCGGGCGCATCCCGTTCACGACCAGATCGATCGCGCGCGCCACGTGCTCGGCGCATTCCTCACGGGTCACGACATGATCGGGATCGGCGAACACCGCGAGCTGGTGGCGCGCGCGCAGCATCTCGATGAAATAATGCGCGGTCCACTCGCAATCGAGCTCGCGCACCTCCCCCAGCGCCTTGCGCTCCTCCAGGTAGTCCCGCAGCACCGCGCGGACAGGCTCCACCGCCAATTCTTGATAGCGCTTGTAGATCGAGGGATGGGCCACGAGAATCCGCAGGAAGGTGACATGCGCGCGGTCGAAGATCGTGTTGCCGTAATGCTCGCCGATCCGCCGCAAGCCCTGCTCCAGCGGTTCGTGCTTGGCGGTGATGTCGCGCAATTTATGCATGAATTGCTGCGTGCGCGCCTCGCACATCGCCAGGAACAGGCCTTCCTTGCTTCCGAACTGCGCATAGAGCGTCGCCAGCGATCCCCCTGCGATGCGCACTACGTCGTTGACGCTGGCGGCCTCGTAGCCCTTCTCGATGAAGACGTCATAAGCCGCCGCAAGGAACGCCTGGCGGCGCACCTCGCCGCGGGCGGAGCGTGCCGGAGATGCCTGTTGCGAGACCGCGGAAGTCATGTAACGGGTTGTTCCTTACAAACGGACGTGTTGATCCGGGATTTTTGTAGCATTAGTTACAAGGTTGCTTTGTAGCAATCCTAAATAAAATTGGAAAGGACCCGTGGGCGATGGCCGATGGGGATAGGGCGGCTTCAGGCATAGCCGAAACAAAGACGAACGAAACATATCTGCAGGTGCGCCGATCTTGGAAGCGCTACTTGGCGATCGCCGGGATGATGGCGATGGGCTTGGCGGTTGTGGGTTTCGCGTCTCACTGGTTCTTTGTCGGGCGTTGGGCGCAACGGACCGACAACGCCTATGTCCGCGCCGATATTTCGATCATTTCCCCGCAGATCGAGGGCTACGTCCGCGCCGTGCGGGCGCTGGACAATCAGCGCGTCCAGGCGGGCGATCCGCTGATCGAGATCAACCAGGAGGATTACGCCGCCAAGCTCGCTGCCGCGCGTGCGGCGCTGAAGCGGGCGGAAGGCGCTTATCTGGCGAACCAGGCTGCGCGCGGGCGCGCGAGCGCCGATCTCGGGCGCTACCGTTCGCTCGCCCAGAGCGGCTATTTTTCGGCCTCCGGCATGGACGCGATGCGCGCGAACGCGCTGCAAGCGGAGGGCGACGCCCACGCCGCCGCCGCAGATATCCAGGCTGCGCGCGCGCAGGTGACGAGCGCCGAACTCGATCTCGCGCGCACGGTGATCCGTGCGCCGATTGCGGGCGTGGTGGGCAATCGCGTGGCGCAGGAAGGCCAACTCGTGCGGCCCGGCCAGCAGCTCATGTCGATCGTGCCGCTCGATGCGGTTTACGTGGTGGCGAACTTCAAGGAGACCCAACTCAGCCATATGCGCG
Source organism: Hyphomonadaceae bacterium (assembly GCA_050246435.1). GTDB lineage: Bacteria > Pseudomonadota > Alphaproteobacteria > Caulobacterales > Aquidulcibacteraceae > JAKFWI01. Next base: position 11,617 of record JBFWWB010000053.1, on the reverse strand, counting down.
CGGGGCAGGACGTGACCTTGAAGGTTGACGCCTATCCCGATTTGAAGCTGCGCGGCGTGGTGGATAGCCTGGCGCCGGCTTCCGGCGCGCAATTTTCGCTGCTGCCCACTGACACGGCGACCGGCAATTTCACCAAGATCGTCCAGCGCGTGCCGGTGAAGGTGCGCCTGCGCCTGACGCCGCAGGAGCGCGGCCTGCTGCGGCCGGGCATGTCGGTGGTGGCCACGGTGTCGACCAAGCCGGGGCGCGGCGAGACCGGCGCGCCCGCGGCGGCGCTGCACTGACGATGGCCGAGGCGCAGGCCCAGCCGCACGCGCAAGAACGCCCGGAGCCGCGCACGGAAGATTGGATCGCGTTCGCCGCGATCACCGCGGCGACGTTTCTTTCCTATCTCGACATGCAGATCGTCAGCTCTTCTCTGGCGCAAATCCAATCCTCGCTCGGCGCCACGCGCAGCGAGGTTTCTTGGGTGCAGACGTCCTACATCATCGCCGAAGTGATCGTGGTGCCGCTGGCGGGCTTCCTCGGGCGGGGCCTCGGTTTGCGTGTCATGTTCTGCCTTGCGGTGCTGCTGTTCGCAGCGGCCAGTTCGCTGTGCGCGATGGCGTGGGATCTCAATTCGCTGATCGCGTTCCGCGTGTTTCAAGGCGTGGCAGGCGGCGTGATCATGCCGCTCGGCATGTCGGCGGTGTTCCTCATGTTCCCGCCGCGACATCAGGCGTTCGCCACCACAGTGACGACGCTGGCCGGCACCTTGGCGCCGACGATCGGCCCGACGCTCGGCGGCTGGATTTCCGAGGCGCTCTCCTGGCGCTGGCTTTTCTGGATGAACGTGGCCCCGGCGCTGGTGATCGCAACGATCGGCTGGAGCACGATCGTTCATGAGCGGGTGAACCGCGCCTTGCTTGCGCGCACGGATTTCATCGGGCTTGTCGGGCTCGCTGCGATGCTGGGCGCTGGCCAATACGTGCTGGAAGAGGGCGCGGAGGACGGCTGGACCTCCGGGAAAATCCTCGGCTTCATGGCGCTGGCGGCGGTTGGCGCGATCGTGTTTTTCCGCCGTGTGCTGACGCGGCCAGATCCGATCGTCGACCTTTCGCCGATGCGCAATCAGCGCTTCGCGCTGGCGACGGGCCTTTGCACCTTATTGGGCGCGGCGATCTACGTGCCGAATTTCTTGCAGCCGCTGTTTCTGGCGCAGGTGCGCCAATACAGCCCCATGCAGGTCGGCAACACGATGTTCGCGCAAGGGCTGACGATGATGGTGGTGGCGCCGCTGCTGACGCGCCTGGCGCGCGACGTGCCCGATCCGCGCGCCATCGCCTCGGCCTCGTTCGCGGTGATCGCGCTCAGTTCCTGGATGCTGACGCAGCTCACGCCGCAATCGGCGTTCATCGATTTCCTCGTGCCGCAGATCCTGCGTTCGGTCGGGATGATCGTGTGCATGGTCACCATCGTGCGCCCGGCCTACGCCACGCTGCCGGTGAACCAAATCCATGCCGCTTCCGGCTTGTTCACGGTGGTGCGGCTGCTGGGCGGGGCGTTCGGCATCGCGATCGCCAGCTCGATGCAGAACCACCTCTTCTCGCTGCATCGCCAGGAGCTGTACGCAGCGGCCAATCCGGGGCAGCCGAAAGTGCAGGCCATGCTGCAGGGATTGTCGGCCTATATGGGCGAGGCGGGCTGGCGCGGCGATCCCGATCAGGCCGCCCTCGCGGCCTACAGCGGCATGCTGGACCGCGAGGCGCTCGTGATGGCCTACAACGATCAATTCCTGTTTTTAACGGTGGCGCTGCTGATCGGGGCGGTGGGCGTTTGGCTGATGGGTGCGCCGCCGAAGCGGGCGGCCCCCGCGGCGGCGGCGCAGCCGGTGGCCGGTTAGGCCGCGAGCGCCTTCTCGACCGCCGATACGATCGCGACGCCCAACGGCGCCGCACTCGACGGGAACGACGCTTCGAGCCCGCCGTCCTTGGCGATCAGGAATTTATGGAAATTCCAGCGCGGGAGGCCCGCGTCGCCCAGCTCGCCTGCGATCCACTGATAGAACGGATGGCGCTGCGCGCCGATGATCTCGACCTTCCCGGTCATCGGGAAGCTGACATGGTAATTCTTCTCGCAGAAGGCGCGGATTTCCGCCGCGTCGCCCTTTTCCTGGCCGCCGAACTCGTTGCAGGGCACGCCAAGCACGACGAGGCCGCTCTTGTTCTTGGCTTCCCACAGCGATTGCAGCTCGCGGTATTGCGGGGTGTATCCGCAGGCGCTGGCGACGTTCACCACCAGGATCGGCCGGCCGGCGAAATCCTTCAGATCAATGCGCCCTTCGCCGTCCAGCGCGGCGAAACTGAAATCATGCGCGTTCATCGCAGTCTCCGGGGCGCGAAGCAGTGCGGGGCGGCGTAGGCGAAGCAGGGGCATGGTGCAACAAGCGGCGCCGGTCTGGGCGAGGGAGGGCTGGCGGACGTAACGGCCCGCGGCGGGCGAGGTTCCGCGAAAGCGCGGCCTTCTAGACCAGTCGCGAGGCTTTTGTTAGAGGCTTTCGCATGGTTTCCGACCCTCTTTGTCCCACGTTCGGGCGAATTAGCCCCCCGGCCCGCGGCTGAAACCCAAGCGCGCGCGGCGCCGGGACTCTGCTATGCCTCGAGAGACGGAGAACCACCCCATGCCCCCCGCGATGGACGGCGATGCGCCGGCCGCAGACGCATCCCCGGCGGACGCTTCCGCCAGTCCACGCGATTATCGCGAAACGCTTTTCCTGCCGGAAACGCCCTTTCCGATGAAGGCGGGGCTGCCCCTGCGGGAGCCGGAATGGATCAAGCGCTGGGACGAGATGGGGCTCTACCGGCTGATGCGCCAGGACGCCGCCGGCAGGCCTAAATTCGTGCTGCATGACGGCCCGCCTTACGCCAACGGCGCTATCCACATCGGCCATGCCGAAAACAAGATCCTGAAGGACTTCATCGTCCGCAGCCGCCAGATGACCGGCTTCGACGCCGATTACGTGCCCGGCTGGGACTGCCACGGCCTGCCCATCGAGTGGAAGGTCGAAGAAGATTTCCGCGCCCAGGGCCTGAAGAAGCACGAGATCGATCCCGTCGCGTTTCGCCAGGCGTGCCGTGAATACGCCGACAAATGGATCCCGCTGCAGATGGCGCAATTCCGCCGCCTCGGCGTGGAGGGGGATTGGGCGAATTATTATTCGACGATGGCGTTCGAGGCGGAGGCCGCGATCGCGCGCGAATTCATGAAGGTGGTGCAGACAGGGCTCGTCTATCGCGGCAGCAAGCCGGTGATGTGGAGCCCGGTGGAACGCACCAGCCTGGCGGAAGCGGAAGTGGAGTACGAGGAGAAAACCTCGGCCGCGATCTGGGTGAAATTTCCGATCGTCGCAGTTTCGGCTTTCTCTCACAGCCCAGGCTCGGCGTCACATCAGGAGCTGATTGATCAATCGCTCGTGATGCAAAGCGCGAGCATCGTAATTTGGACCACCACGCCGTGGACCATTCCTGGCAATAGGGCGATCAGTTTCAGTGCAAGCATCGACTATGGCGTGTATGAGATCGAAGCGATCGAGGAAGGATTGCCGTTCACGCCTTGGGTGAGCGCAGGTGATCGATTATTGGTCGCAGACAAGCTGGCAGAAGAGACGTTCAGGGCCGCGAAGGCGAAATCCTGGAAGCGCATTTCCGGCGCACCGGTGAAGTTGCTGGAAGCCACGATGTGCTGGCACCCGTTACGCGCCTTCAACACGGGATATTCGTTCGATGTTCCGCTGCTCGCCGGCGATCATGTGACGGATGATGCGGGCACGGGCTTCGTGCACACCGCGCCCGGCCACGGCGTGGACGATTACAATGTCTGGCTCGCCTCGGGGCGCAGTCAGAAGGATATTCCGTACACGGTCGATGAGGATGGCCGCTACACGCGCGCCGCCCCGGGCTTCGAAGGCCTCGAAGTGTTGCAGCTCGACGGCAAGAACCAGGGCAAAGACGGGCCGGCCAACAAGGCGGTGATCGATGCGCTGATCGCCGCCGGCGCCCTGCTTGCGCAAGGGCGGATCAAGCACCAATATCCCCATTCCTGGCGCTCGAAAGCGCCGGTGATCTTCCGCGCCACGCCGCAATTCTTCGTCGCCCTCGACACGCCGTTCGGGCCCGCCGGCAAGACCTTGCGCGAGCTGGCGCTGGCCGCGATCGACGCCACCGCCTTCTATCCCGCCCAGGGGCGCAACCGGATGCGTGGCATGGTGGAGGAGCGGCCCGATTGGCTGATCTCGCGCCAGCGCAACTGGGGCGTGCCGCTGGCCATGTTTTTGCGCAAAAGCGATGGCGCGATCCTGCAGGACGAGGCGGTGAACGCGCGCATCCTCGCGGCGATGGAACAGGGCGGGGCGGATGCGTGGTGGACGACGCCGGCGCAGGATTTCCTCGGCGCGGCTTACAACGCTGCGGAATACGAGAAGATCGAAGACATTCTCGACGTCTGGTTCGACAGCGGATCGACGCACGCCTTCGTGCTGGAGGATGAATCCCGTCATCTCAAATGGCCGGCGGATGTTTATCTCGAGGGCTCCGATCAGCACCGCGGCTGGTTTCAGTCCTCGCTGCTGGAAGGTTGCGCCACGCGTGGGCGCGCGCCCTACGATGCGGTGGTGACGCACGGCTTCGTCGTCGCCGAGGACGGGCGGAAGATGTCGAAATCGTTGAACAACGGCGTGGAGCCAATGGACGTGGCCAACCGCCACGGCATCGAAATCCTGCGTCTGCTGGTGGCGGGGGCGGAATACGGCGACGATCTGCGCCTCGGCAAAACCATCATCGACCAATCCGCCGAAACCTACCGCAAGCTGCGCAACACGCTGCGCTACTTGCTGGGCGCGCTGAACGGTTTCGATACGGGCGAAGCGACCGATCTCTCGGATCCGGCGGCCGCGCCGCATTTGGAGCGCTGGCTGCTGCATCGCCTCTCGGAGCTCGATGGCGCGGTGCGCCGCGCCTTTGACGCATATGAATTCCGCGACGCGCTCTCGGCGATCGCGGATTTCTGCAATCTCGATCTCTCGGCTTTCTATGTCGATGTCCGCAAGGACAGCCTCTATTGCGACCGCCCGGACGCTCTCCGTCGGCGCGCCGCGCGCACCGTGCTGGCCGCCGTGTTCGAAAGGCTGACCGCGTGGCTTGCGCCGCTCATGCCGTTCACTACGGAAGAGGCGTGGGCGACGCGCTTCCCGGATGCGGCGTCGGTGCATCTGCGGCAATTTCCGGAAACGCCAGCGGCCTGGCGCGACGATGGCGTTGCGCAGCGCATGGAGGCGCTGCGGCGCATCCGCCGCGTCGTCACCGGCGCACTCGAAGTCGAGCGGCGGGAGAAGCGTATCGGAGCGAGCCTCGAAGCCGCGCCCGAAATCTGGATCGCGGACGCAGCGCTCTACGACGCAGCCGACGGCGCCGATCTCGCAGAGCTTTGCATCACCAGCCAGGCAGCGCTGATGCGCGGCGAGCCGCCGCATCCGGCGTTTCGCTTGGGCGAGGTTTCCGGCGTGGCGGTGATCCCCGCGCGCGCGCGCGGCCGGCGCTGCGCGCGTTCGTGGAGAATCCTGCCCGAAGTCGGCCATGATCCGCGCTACCCTGATCTCTCACCGAGAGATGCGGACGCCGTTGCTTATTGGGACGCTCACCATGCGCGATAGACGCGCCGCGCTGACATTCGGCCTGGCGATCGCGGCGGCGATCCTGCTGGCCGATCAGGTCTCCAAATGGTGGATCCTCGAGGTCGTGCGCCTGCAGGAAAAAGGCGTCATCGAACTTTCGCCGGTTTTCGATCTCACCTTCGTGCGCAATTTCGGCGTGAGCTTCGGGTTGCTGCGCGCAGGCTCCGACATCGAGCGCTGGGGCCTCATGGCGCTCTCGACCGTGATCGCGGGGGTGTTCCTGTGGTGGATGCGTACGGCGGACCGGAAGCTGACGATCGTGGCGCTGGCGATGGTCGTCGGCGGCGCGGTGGGCAACATGATCGACCGGATGCGCTTCGGTTTCGTGGTCGATTTCCTGGACTTCTCGGGCCTCTTTTTCCCGTGGGTGTTCAACGTCGCGGATTCGGCGATCACCGTCGGGGCGGCGCTGCTGGTGCTGGATTACCTGGTTCACGGCGAAAGCCGCGCACGCGGCGAGGCCCGGCCAAGCTGAAGTGCCCGCTTGGCGGAAACGCCGCGGCGCTGCTAAACGGGCAGGCAAGGAGAGACGGCGGATGAAGACGGCTTTGATGCTCAGCGCGGCGCTCGTCGCGGCGGCGGCGGTTTCGGGCTGCGGCGGCGTCCGCCGCGCCATCGGCGTGGAAAAGGTCGCGCCCGACGAATTCCGCATCATCACCAAGGCGCCGTTGGTGCTGCCGCCGGATTATTCGCTGCGTCCCCCGCGCCCGGGCGAGCCGCGCCCGGCGGAGCTCTCCGGGCCGATCGCGGCCCGCGCGCAAGTGTTCGGGCAGGATGTCGGATCGAAAGCCTCTGAGGGCGAGAAGCTGCTGGTGGCCAAGGCGGGCGCCGCCGCCGTCGACCCGACGATCCGCTCGCAGGTCGATTTCGAGGGCGCGGCGATCGTGCGGAAATCGGAAACCTTCTCCAACAACGTGCTGGATTACGGCAAGTCCGGCGCCGCCGCCCCCACGCTCGATCAGCAGGAAGCCACTCGCAAAGTCACCGGCGACGGCGCGGTGACGATCGAGCGCGGCGACAGCAAGAAATCCAAGCTGCCGGGGCTTTGACCCTCCCCGTGAATTTGGGCCGCCTCGCCCGCGCGCTGGTGGCGGGCCTCGCATTCTGCTTCTGGGCGGCGGCGCCGGCGGGCGCGCTGCCCCGGCCTGAGACGTTCACGCTCAATAACGGGCTCGACGTGGTGGTGATCCCTGATCGCCGCGCGCCGGTCGTTACGTTCATGATGTGGTATCGCGCGGGCTCGGGCGATGAGCAGCCGGGCAAATCCGGCATCGCGCATTTCCTCGAACACCTGATGTTCAAGGGCACTCAGAAGATCGCGCCCTCGGAATTCTCCAAGATTGTTGCGCGCAACGGCGGCCAGGACAACGCCTTCACCAGTTACGACTACACGGCTTATTTCGAACGTATCGCGCGCGATCGGCTGGAGCTCGTGATGTCGATGGAGGCGGATCGCATGCGCAATCTGCAGCTCACCGACGAGATCGTGTTGCCCGAACGCGACGTGATCATCGAAGAGCGCCGCCAGCGCACGGACAACAACCCCGGCGCGCGCCTCAACGAGCAGATGCGCCGCACACTGTATCCCTCCCACCATTACGGCGTGCCGGTTATCGGTTGGCTGCCCGACATGCAGGGCCTCACGCGCGCCGACGCGCTGGCCTGGTATGCGACATGGTATGCGCCGAACAACGCGGTGATGGTCGTCGCCGGCGATGTGGACGCAGCCCAATTGCGCCCGCTGGCGGAGAAATATTTCGCCGGTCTGAGGCCGACGAAGAATTTGCCGGCGCGGCCGTGGATCGCGAAAGCGGCCGCCTGCGCCGCCGGCAAGGTGAGCCTCGTCGATCCGAAGGTGCGCCAACCCGCACTTTCGCGCCTCTATTGCATGCCGAGCGGGGCGACGGGCGATGCGCGAACGTTGCGCGCGCTGGAGGTGGCCGGTGAAATCCTCGGCGGCACCGATACGAGCCGGCTCTATCGCACGCTGGTCGAGGACAAAAAGCTCGCCGTGAACGCCGGCGCACAGGCCGACACGTCCGGCCTGGCCGGCGGTCTCTTTTATCTGTCCGCGACGACGGCCGATGGCGTCGCCATCGCCACGCTCGAGGCCGGCGTCGACGAGACGATCCAGCGTTTCCTGAAGGACGGCCCGAGTGAGGCGGAGGTGGCGCGCGCAAAGTCGCGGCTGATCGCGGCGGCCACCTATGCGCTCGATGATCAGGAGCAATTGGCCAACATTTTCGGCGCGGCGCTGGCGCAGGGTGAAACGATCGACAGCGTCGTCGATTGGGAGCGGCAGATCGGTCTGGTGACGCGAGAGGAAGTGATCGCCGCAGCCCGCCAGACGCTGGCGGCGCCCGCCGTCACCGGTTGGCTGCTGCCGGGGGGCGCCAAGCCGTGAGTGCGTCGCGGCGCTTCGCATGGGCCGCGCTCGCCGGCGCCCTCGTGCTGGCTGCGGCGGCGGGCGCATGCGCCAAGACCGCCGCCGTTCCCCTCGCGCCGATCGCGGCGCAGGCGCCGCGCGGCGTGGCCGTGCAGGGGGTGGTCTCGCCCGGCGGGATCAAGGCGTGGCTGGTTTCGGATTCCACGGTGCCGATGATCGTCGTCAACGCCTATTGGCGCGGCGGCTCGGCCAGCGATCCTCAAGGTAAGGAAGGGGCTGCCGGCGTGCTCGCCGCCATGCTTGGCGAGGGCGCCGGCGATCTCGACGAGACGGCGTTCAAGGTGCGCCTGGAGGAATTGAACGCGACGGTGGATTTCGGCTCCGGCTGGGACGGGATGTCGCTCGATCTGGTGACGCTTACGAAAAACCGCGACGCGGTGTTCGAGATGGCGCGCCTCGCGTTGGCGAGCCCGCGTTTTGATGCGCCGCCCCTGGCGCGCATCAAGCGGCAATCGCTGATCGGCATCCGCCAGCGCGAAACCAATCCCGGCTTCATATCCAATCTCGCGCTCGATACGGCGCTGATCCCTGGCCATCCGTACGCGCGGCGCACATCGCTCGCCTCCATCGGCGGGCTGACGAAGGCCGATCTCGAAGGCCGCCGCAAAGCGCTGCTCGCGCGCGACAATCTGATTATCACCGTCGCCGGCGACATCGACGCGGCGACCCTCGGCGCGCTGCTCGACAAGACCTTTGGCGTGCTGCCTGCAACGGCCGCGGCGGCGGCGGTCGCGGATGTCGCGCCGAAGGCCGGGCAGGGCGTGATCGTCAAGCCGTTGCCGCAGCCGCAAAGCGTAGTGCTGTTCGCCGCACCCGGCATCCAGGACGAGGATCCCGATTGGATACCGCTCGCCGTTGCGAACTACATCCTGGGCGGCGGGGGCTTCTCCTCGCGGCTGATGGACGAGGTGCGCGAGAAGAACGGCCTAGTCTACGGCATCGGCACCGCGCCCACGATCTATGATCACGCCGCTTATGTGCGCGGGCAAGCGCAGACTTCGAATGCGAATGTCGGCAAGGCGATCGCGATGATCAAAACCGAAATGGCGCGGCTCCGCGCGGAAGGCCCGACGCAAGCCGAGGTGGACGACGCCAAGCGCTACCTGACGGGCTCGTTCCCGCTGGAGTTGGACTCCAACGAGAAGATCGCCGGGCGCCTGCAGGGCTTCCAAATTCAAGGGCGCGACATCGGCTATGTGAACCGGCGCAACGCGCTGATCGCGGCGGTGACGCGCGAAGACGTGGTGCGCGTCATCGCCCGGCTTTTCGATCCGGCGCGCTTCACCTTCGTGGTGGTAGGCGAGCCCGAGGGCGTCGGGCCGTGAGCGCCGCGCTGCTGGCGCGCGCCCGCGCGGCGGCGGCCCAGGCCTACGCGCCCTATTCGCATTTTCACGTCGGCGCGGCCGTGGAGACGGCGACCGGCGAGATTTTCGCGTCCGCCAATCTCGAGAACGCCTCCTATGGGCTCACCTTGTGCGCCGAAGCGGGCGCGCTGCAGGCAGCCAACGCCGCGGGCCTTTGGCGCGCGGTGCGGCGCATCGCCATCGCCGGCGGGCCTGCGGCGGGCGGGGGCGGGGTGGTGTTTCCCTGCGGGCGCTGCCGCCAGCTGGTCGCGGAGGCAGCCCAAGCTGCGCGCTACGACATCGAGGTGCATTGCGCCAACGCCGATCTGAGCGAGACTTTCACCGCCCCGATCAGCGCGCTCTTGCCGCAGGCCTTCGGCCCGGGCGATTTTTCTCCGCCGCCATGAAATTCAACGTTTTGCGCTGCCGCGCAGGGCGGCGGCGCAGGCCGGGCGCGGTACGCCTAGGCCATTCGGCAGCTTGCGACTCGCAGGTCGTTAGTCTACTTAACTAACCGTGCCCGACACCGCTTTGGCTTCTCTCGGCGCGCTCGCGGAAGCGCTGCGCCCGGTCCTTCTTCGTCTTTCCCGAAACCTCCGCCGCGACGCGCAGCGTTTCGGCCTCTCCCCGCTCGACGTGCATCTGCTGGTGAGCCTGGTGAAGGCGCCGGGGGCGGGTGTGTCCGAGCTGGCGGAGCGCGAGCAGATCAGCAAGGCGGCGATGTCGGCGCATGTGAAGCGGCTGGAGGAGGCGGGCTGGCTCGTGCGCGACGAAGATGGCCAGGAAGACCGCCGCCGCGTTGGTTTGGCGGCCACACCCGCCGGGATCGCCGCGCTCGAAGAGGTGCGCCGCAGCCGGACGGACTGGCTGGCGGCGAGGCTTGCGGAATTGCCGGCGAAGGACCGCGCGGCGCTGGAAGCGGCGCTGCCGGCGTTGGCTGCGCTTGCGGGGGAAGCGGGATGAGCGAGATCGCGGATGAAGGCGCGCCGCTAAGCGAAAGCACCGCCAAGCCGCGCGCCGGATCGGAGCCCGATTGGCTGGTGCCAGCGATCATCGGTTCGGCGCTGCTGATGCAGAATCTGAGCGCGACCGTGATCGCCAACGCGCTGCCGGCGATGGCGCACGCGCTGAACGTCGATCCCGTGGCGATGAACCTCGCCATCACCTCCTTCCTGCTTTCGGGCGCGGTGTTCCTGCCGATCAGCGGCTGGTTGGCCGACCGCTACGGCGCGCGCCCGGTGTTCATCGCGGCGATCGTGATCTTCACTTTGGCGTCGGCGGCGTGCGGCTTCGCCAACTCGCTCGAGCAATTGATCGCCGCACGCGTGGTGCAGGGCGCGGCGAGCGCGATGCTGATGCCGGTGGGCCGCCTCGTGCTGCTGCGTACGGTGCCGAAATCGGAACTCGTGGGCGCGCTGGCGATCGTCACCATGCCGGCGTTGTTCGGCCCGATGCTGGGCCCGCCGATCGGCGGGCTGATCGTGACGTTCGGCGATTGGCGCTGGATCTTCTTCCTCAACGCGCCGATCGGGATCGTCGGCATGTTTCTGGTGTGGCGCTATGTGCCGGACGTGCGCGAGGACGTGCGCGTGCCGATGGATTGGATCGGGTTCGCGCTGGCCGGCGTGGCGTGCGCGGCGTTGGTGTTCGGCTTCGAGAATCTGGGCCGCGGCGGACTGCCCTGGCCGATCGCGCTGGCGATCCTGCTCACTGGGGCGGCCGCCGCCTGGGCGTTCGGCTGGCACGCGCGGCGCATCGCCAATCCGATCCTCGATCCTTCGATCCTGCGCTACAAAACCTTCTCCGCCTCCGTGCTTGGCGGCAGCTTCATGCGCCTGGGGATTGGGGCGAGCCCGTTCCTGCTGGCGCTGCTGTTCCAGCTCGCGTTCGGCATGTCGGCGTTTCATGCGGGGCTGGTCACCTGCACGGCGGCGGCCGGCGCGCTGGCCATGAAGGCGGTGGCCCCGCCGCTCATCCGCCGCTTCGGCTTCCGCACCATCCTCATCTGGAACGGCTTCATCACCACCGCTTTCTTCCTGGCCTATGCGCTGTTCCAGCCGGAAATGCCCTACGCGCTGCTGGTGGCGATCCTGCTCGTCGGCGGCTTCTTCCGCTCGCTGC
>JBFWWB010000052.1:0-17572 GCA_050246435.1 Hyphomonadaceae bacterium | reverse complement strand
GGGGCTTCTATTATTTGTTCCTGCTTATGTAACAGCGTGTCGAGCACGGAGATATACTTCTCCGGCGTATCGCCGGCGCAGCGCGCGACCTGAAAGCCGGCGACGGCGATTTGGGCGGGTGCGGTGGGGAATTCGCGGAACACGAAACGGATCTTCTTCGTGTCGACGTAATTCGCTTTCAGTTGCGGCCAAACCTTGGCGTGGAATTCCTTGCAGTGCGAACAAGTGACAGACGCGTATTCGATCACCGTCACCTTGGCGCTGGGATCGCCGAGCGCCATGTCGGATTCCGCGCTGGTGTTCGCCGGGCCGCCCTGTTGGCAGGCCGCCAGAAACAAGCTGGCGATCGCCAGGGTGATCAAACGCCGCCGTCCAGCGAACATCGCCTGCCTCCACGCGCCGGCGGGCTTCATGCCGGCGAACCGGGGCGACGGAAAGGCCAGCGCGCGCTTTCTGTCAACCGCGGAGGCTCAGCGCGCGGCGACCGCTCTTCCCAGGCGCAGCAAAGCGCTACGGAGCCTGTCGGGTTCGATGCGGGCGAGGGCGACGGCCAGCAGCGCCTCCTCGTCCGCCGTGAGCGGGCGCTGCAGCGCGCGGACATTCGATTTGATTGCGGCTGGGGCGCCTTGGCGGATTTGCAGCGAAGCGATGCGCGCGCCGGCGAGATTGGCGCGTTCGATGATCAGGGCCGCCTGGTGCTGCACGAAGGGGGCGGCGGAGGCGTGCGCGCGGACCACGAGCGCGCCGGCGGCAAGCTTTTCCGGGCTGGTCAACCCGGCCAGCCGGTCGCCGACGATTTCCGGCCAATGACGCTTGAGATCGCCCAGGCTGGCGGCGCTTTCCTTGAGCAGGGGCGCAAGCACGGCGCTGGCGAAGCCGCCGGCGCGCGGGGCCGCAGCGATCGCGGCGCGGCCGCGCCGCTGCTCCAGCGCCCGGCCGGCCGCCGCCTCCAGGCGCGGATCGGCTAACCTGCGTTCCGAAAAGTGTGAGTGTTTCATCAGCCCGCCAGCGAATCGTAGATTCGTGAATCGACGGTAAATTGCCGGCGCAGACGCCGCGGCCCGCCCGCAGCGCCCAGTTGTGGAGGAGCCTGTGGAGGGCGCAGGGACGCGCACAACTTTGCTGGCCTGGTACGACGCCAACGCCCGGGCGCTGCCCTGGCGCGTGCGCGGCGGCGCGAGCGATCCCTATCGCGTGTGGCTGAGCGAAATCATGCTGCAGCAGACGGGGACGGCGGCGGTCGCGCCTTATTTCGAGCAATTCCTGGCGCAGTGGCCGAGCGTGGCGGCGCTGGCGGCGGCCCCGCGCGAAGCGGTGCTGAGCGCCTGGGCGGGCCTTGGCTATTACGCGCGCGCCCGCAACCTGCACGCCGCGGCGCAGCGGTTGGCGTCGGAAGGTTTTCCGGACACGGAGGCCGACTGGCGCGCATTGCCGGGCGTGGGCGCCTATACCGCCGCGGCGATCGCCGCGATCGCCTTTGGACGCGCCGCAAACGCGGTCGACGGCAACATCGAGCGGGTAATGGCGCGCTGGTTTGCGGTCGAGACGCCGCTACCGGACGCGAAGCAGCGCTTGCGCGCGCTGGCGGCGACGTTCGTGACCGACGAACGCCCGGGCGATTGGGCGCAGGCGCTCATGGACTTGGGCGCCACGATCTGCACGCCGCGTGCGCCGAAATGCAGCGCCTGCCCGGTGCGCGCGTCCTGTGCGGCGCATGCCGCGGGCAGCCCGGAGGCTTTCCCGCGCAAGCGCGCGAAGACCACGCGCCCGCGGCGGTTCGGCGTGGCGTTCTGGCTGGAGCGCGCGGGCTTGGTGCAGGTGACGACGCGGCCGGACGAAGGCTTGCTGGGGGGAATGACGGCGCTGCCTTCCACGCCATGGCGCGATGCTCCGTGGACGGAGGAGGAGGCGCGCGCGTATGCGCCAGCTGCAGGCGATTGGGTGCGTGCGGGCGCGGTCTCCCACGTGTTCACGCATTTCGCGTTAGAGATGGGCGTCTGGGTGCTGCGCGGCGCGGGCGCGCCCGGGGCGGGTTGGCGGCGCGCGGAGGAGGCGGCGCGCGGGATGCCGACGGTGTTCCGCAAAGCCGCCGAACGCGCGCGCTTAGCCGTAGAGACGCCGACGCAGTTCTAGGCGGAAATGATCGATCGGCTGGCGCGGATGGCCGGCCGCAGTGTGCCAGAACGTCCAGCCGTTGCACGCCGCCGCACGCGCGATGTGTGCGCCGACGCGATGGATCGAGCCGGTGACGTCGCCGGCGGCGAGGCTGCCGTCCGCGCGCACGAGCGCTTCGCCTTTGCCGTCCGGCGAGTAGAGCTTTGCGCCGGGGCGGATGAAGCCGTGCTCCACTACCAGGCCGAAGGGGATGCGCGGCTCTTCCTTTTTGGAGCGGGTGACTGCGATATCTTCCGGCTTCGGCGGCGGAATGGCGGCGATGCGCGCGCGGGCGGCGGCGGCGTAGGCTGGATCGCGCTCGATGCCGATGAAACGCCGGCCGAGCCGGCGCGCCACCATGCCCGTGGTGCCCGTGCCGAAGAAGGGATCGAGCACTACATCGTCCGGCCGGGAGGTGGCGAGGATCACGCGATGCAGCAGTGCTTCGGGCTTTTGCGTGGAATGTATTTTCCGCCCCGCTTCATCGCGCAGGCGCTCAGGACCGGTGCAGAGCGGGATCGTCCAATCGGAGCGCATCTGCAGATCGTCGTTCAGCATCTTCAGCGCGTTATAGTGGAACGTGTATTTCGCGCTGGGGCTTTTGGCGGCCCAGATCAGGGTTTCGTGCGCGTTGGTGAAGCGTGTGCCCTTGAAGTTCGGCATCGGGTTGGTCTTGCGCCACACCACGTCGTTCAGGATCCAGAATCCCATATCCTGCAGCGCCGCGCCGATGCGGAAAATGTTATGATAGGAGCCGATCACCCAGAGTGCGCCATCTGGCTTCAGTGCGCGGCGCGCGGCCGCGAGCCAATCGCGCGTGAAACGGTCATACGCGGCGAAATCGTCGAACTTGTCCCAGCTGTCCTCGACGCCCTCGACGCGGGAATGATCCGGGCGCATCAGCGCGCCGCCAAGCTGCAGATTGTAGGGCGGGTCCGCGAAGACGAGATCGACGCCGCCTTCGGGCAGCGCGTTCATGGCGGCGACGCAATCGCCTTCGATGATCTGATCTTCCCATGCGGCCATTGTGGATAAGAGTCAGAAGACGGACTCCGGCGCAAGAGTCCCAAACTCAAATTCGCGCATTAACCATGCTTGCGTTCAGGCAGCAGCGCTGCGGCGCTCCAGCGCTTCGCGGATCGGCTTGAAGCTTTTGCGGTGGATCGCGCAGGGGCCGAGGCGGGTGAGCGCCTCGATATGTTCGGGCGCAGCGTAGCCCTTGTGCCTAGCGAATCCGTAGCCCGGATATTGCGCGCACAGCTCGACCATCATGCGATCGCGCGCCACCTTGGCGACGATGGAGGCCGCCGAAATCGCAGGCGCGATCACGTCGCCGTCAATGATCCATTCGACCGGACAGGGCAGATCGGGCGCCATATTGCCGTCCACCAGAGCCGCAACCGGGGCGGCGCCCGCGGTTGCGCAGAGCGCATCGAACGCGCGGCGCATCGCCAGATGGCTCGCGCGCAATATGTTGAGCGCGTCGATCTCCTCGACGCTGGCGAGACCCACGCCCACCGGAGCGCAGGCGCGAATCTCGCCATCCAGCGCTGCGCGCGCGGCGGCGGTCAATTGCTTGGAATCGGCGAGGCCTTTTGGGCGCCCGCGCGCCGGCAGCATCACGGCCGCCGCCACCACCGGCCCCGCCCAAGGCCCGCGGCCCACCTCGTCGATCCCGCAAATCATGGCAAGAGCCTAAGGCGCGCCGCTGCGGCCGCGCCAGCGCGGCGCGGCGTTTTCTTGAGGAGCCTTCGCCCTAGAGATCGCTCGTGCGGAAGGTGTCGCACTGGCGCGCGTCGCCGCTGTCGAAGCCTTGGCGGAACCAGCGCACCCGCTGCGCGGAGGTGCCGTGGGTGAAACTGTCGGGCACGGCGTAGCCTTGGGCGGATTTCTGCAGCGCGTCGTCCCCGATGGCGTTGGCGGCGGCGAGCGCTTCGTCGATATCGCCGGGCTCGATCTGGTTTTTCCATTCCTGGGCGTAATGGCCCCAGACGCCGGCGTAGCAATCGGCCTGCAGCTCCATACGCACGGAGAATTGGTTGTATTGCGTCTTGCCCATCGCGCGGCGCGCCTGCTCGGCCTGCGCGCTCACGCCGGTGAGCTTCTGGATGTGATGGCCCACCTCATGGGCGATCACATAGGCTTGCGCGAAATCGCCCGGTGAATTGAAGCGCCGGGCGAGCTCGTCGAAAAACGCGGTGTCGAGATAGAGCTTCTGATCGGCCGGGCAGTAGAAGGGGCCGACGGCCGCGGTGGCGCCGCCGCACGCAGAGGAAACCGCGCCGTCGAACAGCACCAACGTGGGCGCCTGATACGCGCTGGGCGCGCCGGGCACTTTGCCTTCGGAGAACAGCCGGCCCCACACATCTTCCGTGGAGCCAAGGATTTTCGACATCGCCTGGCCGGTCTGATCGGTCGGCGCGCCCATCTGGCCGCTTTCGGTCGCGGCGTTCTGGGGCATGCCGCCGCCGGCCAGCAGATCGAGCGGATTGATACGGAAGATCACCGCGAAGATGACGATCAGCACGATCGTGCCGAAACTCATCTGGCCGAAACGGAAGCCGCCGCCCCCGCCGCCGAAGCCGCCGCCAAAACCGCCGCCGCCGCGGCGGTCTTCTACGTTCGAGCTAGACCGCTGGTCGTCGAGCCGCATCGAGGATCTCCGTCAGTGCGGCGGCGAGCCTATAGGACGGCCCGCGCGAAGGCGAGGGCCGGGGTCGCGGACCCCGGGCCGCTAGAACAGGCGCATCTGATCGCCCGGCCTGTGAAAGCGCGTGACGTCGAGCCCCTCGCGCACGGTGTTGAGCCCGAGGCGTTCGCAGGCGCGGCGGAACCGGTCGGCGATGAGTTTCGCATACGGCCCCGTTCCCTTCTGCCGCAGGCCCCAGGCGGACTCGTAATCCTTGCCGCCGCGCATCTGGCGCACCAGGCTCATCACGTGTGCGGCCCGATCGGGAAAATGCGCCGCCAGCCATTCCTGAAAAAGCTCCGAAATCTCCAGCGGCAGACGCAGCACGACATAACTCGCCTCGCGCGCGCCCGCGTCGCGCCCTGCCTCCAGCAGCGTTTCCAATTCGCGATCGTTCACGGCGGGGATCATCGGCGCCGTCATCACGGTGACGGGGATGCCGGCGGCGGTCAGCGCCGCGATCGTTTCAAGCCGGCGATGCGGGGCGGCGGCGCGCGGCTCCATTGCGCGCGCCAACTTGCGATCCAACGTCGTCACCGACACACCCACCTTCACGAGCCGGTCCTGCGCCATCTCGCCCAGAATATCGATGTCGCGTTGCACCAGCGCGGACTTGGTGACGATGGCCACCGGATGGCGATGGCGCTGCAGCACTTCCAGCACGCCGCGGGTGATGCGGCGTTCGCGTTCAGCGGGCTGATAGCAATCCGTCACCCCGCCAAGCACGATCGTGGTCGGCCTGTAGCTCGCCGCCTTCAATTCCGCCTGCAACAAAGCTGGCGCGTTGGTTTTGGCGAAAAGGCGGGTTTCGAAATCGAGACCCGGCGAAAGTCCTGCGTAGGCGTGGTTCGGCCGGGCGTAGCAATAGATGCAGCCGTGCTCGCAGCCTCGATACGTGTTGATCGACTGATCGAAGTGCAGATCGGGGCTGTCGTTGCGGGAGATGATCGTGCGCGCGATTTCCTGCGTGATCACAGTGTCCAGCTTGGGCGGTTCTTCATCCGGCTCCCAGCCATCATCGAAGGCCACGCTGGAGAGCGCTTCGAAGCGGCCCGCGCGATTCGTGCGGGCGCCGCGGCCGGATAGATCGGGCGATTTCTGTCCCATGCCGGCGAAGGTATCGCCAGTATTAGAACAAATCAAGAACAATTAATCGAACGCGGGATCCCGCGCCAATGGCGAGAAGCGTTGGCCCGCATCCACCGGCAGCACCACCCCGGTGACGGCCTCGTTCTCCAGCAGGAAGAGGGCCGCGGCGGCGATCTCGCCTGCGGCAGCGCCCCGGCCCAGCGGCGTGCGCGCGCTGAGGCGGGCGAAATCGGCGGCCGATTGGCCGGGCGCAGGCAGGGCGTAGCCGGGGGCCACGGCGTTCACGCGCACCCGCGGGGCAAGCGCGCGCGCGAACATCTCGGTCGCGCCCAGCAGCGCGTATTTGCTGAGCGTGTAGGAAAGATGATCCGGGTACGGACTGAAAAGCCGGAAGTCGAGAAAATTGACGATCGCGCCGTGCGCGTCGTCCGGCAAGGCGGCGGCGAAGGCCTGGATGAGCAGACTGGGGACGAGCGCGTTGGTTTCCATGTGCGCGCGGAAGGCCGCCGAGGAGAAACTCGCTGCGTCATCCCATTCGAAGGCGGCCGCCGCATTGACTAGGCCGCGTATCGGCTGGCGCGCCAGGGCGGCGGCGTCTTGCATCAGTTGCGCGGCGTTGTCCGCGGTCATGTCGGCATGGAGGAGGCGGGTTTCCGCGCCCAGCACCCCGGCTTCGCGCGCAGTTTCCAACGCGGCGGCTTCATCGGCGCGGTAATGCAGCGCGAGGTTCCAGCGCGATGCGGCGGCCAGCGCCACGGCGCGCCCCAGCCTCTTGCCGCCGCCCGTGACGAGCAGCCACGGCCTCATCGCGCGGCGCGCTGGGCGGTGCGGTGCAGGCTGACCGACACCATGCCGGGGGCCGCGAGCACGGACGGCTTTTTCACCGTGACGTCCGCCGCGACGATGCGCGGCGAGAGCGCGAGACAGTGGGCCGCGATGCGATCGGCCACGGTTTCGATGAGCGCGATTTCGCCTTGGCTGGGGAGCCCCTCGCGCACGAAGCGGATCACGTCGTCATAATCGACGGTGTCCTCGATGCCTGGCGCGCCGGCGAACGAGGGCGGGCTTTCCAGGGTGAGGTCGACCGAGACGAGCACGGATTGCTCGCGCGAACGCTCCCGCGCGGAGACGCCGAGGCGCAACGCCGCGATGATTTCCGTGATGGAGATGGTTTGGCGGTCCATGCCGGATGATAGGCCGAGGGCAAGCCGCCGCAAAGGCTCAGGCGGCCTCTTTCTCGGCGGTCTTTCGCACGCGATAAAACCGCATGGCGCGCTGGGCCGCGTCGACCGGCACGTCGGTATAGAGCTTGCCGAATTCCTCGGCCTTGTTCATCGCCTTCTCGCCGCCGCAGCACAGCACGGCGATGGTGACGAAGAGAGGGCGCTCCATGTCGGAGGCGCGGCAGATCATCGCCAGGGCGTCGATATCGCGCCGCTGCACGACGCTGCGCGCGGTTTCGTAGTCGAGGCCGGTGAGCTCGGCCAGGCCGCAGAGGAAGTGATTGTGCTGTTTATCCCGGTAGAGGGAGATGAGCAGGCTTGGCGTCAGCTCGTTGGCGGCCTTCTTGAGCGCGACGTAGCGCTGGGCGCGACGCAGATCTTCGCTCGATTGCAAGGCGGCCTTCTGCAGGCGCAGGCGCGTTTTTTCCAGCGCGGCGTCGAGCTCCAGGGGATCGACAGTAGCATTGCGTGCGAGGATAGATTGGCGCAGGCGCTGTTCGCACACGAAATACATCTCGTTCAGCAGATCGAGCGGCAGGTCGCGCCGGCCGACCACGCCTTCATGCAATGCCTTGTTGACGCGCGCGCGATCCACAACGGTTTCCATCGCGGTGCGCGAGAGCTTCGCGCCTTCGTTGCGCACCAGCCGATCGAGCACGCTGTCGTCGCCCTTGCGGACAATTTCCTCGGAAAGCGCCTCGCTCACGGATTTGCGGCCGGCGATCGCGTGGATGTGCCCCTGGCCGCGGTCGCGCACGACCTTCAGCAAATCCTGTTCGCTCAGCAGGGGCGAGCGCTCAAGCACAGGGCCCGCGACCGCAAGCTCATGGTTGGCGAGATCGCGGAGCAGCTTCATCGGCGCGTCCGCCGCGTCCGCGAAGCGGCTGGACAGCTCGATCAGCACGCCTTCCTGCATTTCCGCGGCGACGGCCGACATCACCTCGTCGAACAGTTCGGCTTCGCGCGCCGAACGCGAACCGGAGGTGGCGAAAAAGAGATCGGTGACTTCGCGCAGCAGATCGCGGCGATGGGCGCTGTCCGGCGCTTTCGCCAAATCGACCAGGCGCGCGAAATTCGATTTAACGGCGGACATGCCCGGCCCTTTGGCGGTTGTGACGACTGCCACACTAGAAGCCGCGCCGGTAAAGAAATTGTGGAGCGCTAGGGGCGCCTGGCCCCTAGCGGCAGTCCGTCACGGGCCGCCGAGCAGATCCTCGTCCTTGCTCCCGGCGCCAGCCCTCGCGGCGGGATCGGCCGCCGCGAAAACGCGCGACGCGACGGGCGCTGAAGGCGGGGGCGGCGCGGGCTCTTCCGCGGCCATGCGCGTATCGGCGGACGGCGCGGGGCTGCGCTCAGCCGGCGAAGGCGGGGTGGTGAGGGCGAGGAACGTGGCGGCGCGGTCGGCGACGCCGGAGGCGGCGTCCGCATCGCTTATCTGCCGCGGCACGACGGCCTTGAGCTCGCAGCCGACGAATTCGTGCACGCGGTACGTCCAGGCGAGACACAATTGATCGTTCGCACAGGCCGCGGCGCACGCCGTCGCGTCAGACGCGGGGACGAAAGCATATTCGCCACCGGGGCGGTCGACGCCGGATTCGATGGGACCCGCGGCTGCGCCCGCCAAGGCGGCGCAGGCGGCGAACAAGCGGACGAGCAGCGAGGGTTTCACGCCGCGGGAGGCTCGGCTGCGTTGGTTAAGAGGTCGTCAACGCGCGAGGCTGGCGCGCAATTCCTCGATCTCCAGCCATTCCGTTTCGGCGCTGTCGTGCTCGGCCTTGACGGCTTCGAGACGCGCGGCGGCGGCCTGATAGGCTTTCGCGTCGGCGGCGAAGAAATCCTGGTCCGCAAGCCGCGCGTTCAGCGCGGCGATCTCGGCCTCCAGCAGCGGCAGCAGCGCTTCGATCTCCTTTGCGCGGCGCTCGTCCTTGTAACTTAATTTGGCCGGGGCGCGTTCGCGCGGAGCCTGCTGCGCCGGCCGCGGCGCGCCGGCGGCGAATTTGCGGGCGGGGGCGGCGAAGCGGCCATGCTCGCGCTCGAAATCGCTGACGCCGCCCGGCGTTTCCGCCCAGCGCCCGCCTCCCAGAGCGCCGAGAATCTGCGTCGTCACGCCGTCGAGGAAGGCGCGGTCGTGGCTGACGATCAGCACCGTGCCGTCATAGCCCGCGAGCGCTTCCTCCAGCGCGTCGAGCGTGCCCATGTCGAGATCGTTGGTCGGCTCGTCGAGCACAAGCAGGTTGGCGGGGCGAACCAGGGCGGCAGCTAGCGCGAGGCGGTTGCGCTCGCCGCCGGAAAGCGCCGACGTGGGCTGGCGCAATTGCTCCGGCGTGAACAAAAAATCCTTCGCGTAGGCCGCGACATGGCGGGAGCGGCCGTTGACGAGGATATGGTCCCCGCCAAGCGGCGCGAGCGTGCTCCACACCGTATCTTCGGGGCGCAGCGCCGCGCGCGTCTGATCGACGTAGGCGATAGCGAGGCCGGCGCCGTGACGGACCTCGCCGGAATCCGGTTCGGCGCGGCGCAGCAGCATTTCCAGAAGAGTAGTCTTGCCCGCGCCGTTGGGGCCGACGACGCCCACGCGGTCGCCGCGCATGATGCGAAGGGAGAGATTGTCGACGATCGCGCTCTCTGCGTCGGGAAAGCGCCGCGTGATCCCAAGCGCCTCGATCACGAGACGCCCGGATTCCTCGCCCGCGACGGCGCTCACCGCGGCTCTGCCGCCGGCGGCGAGCGTTTTGCGCTGGCGGCGTTCGGCACGCATCGCTTCGAGCTTGCGCTTGCGGCCCTCGTTGCGCGAGCGGCGCGCCGTGATGCTGCGTACATAGGAATGTTCTTCCGCGCGGAGCTGGCTTTCCAGCCGCTGCAGCGCTTTTGCTTCTTCCATTTCGACGCCGGCCGCCCACTCTTCGAAGTCGCCGAAGGGGCGATCGAGCCGGCGCACGCGGCGATCGCGCAGCCACAAGCAGGCAGTCGATACGCGTTCCAGGAAGCGGCGATCGTGGCTGATGATGAGCGCTGCGCCGCGGAATTGCGCGAGGCGCTGCTCCAGCGCTTCGATGGCCGCGATATCGAGGTGGTTGGTGGGCTCGTCGAGCAGGAGGATGTCGGGATCGCCGGCGAAAGCGCGCGCCAGCGCCGCGCGGCGGATTTCGCCGCCGGAGAGGCCCTCCGGCCGCCGCGCCGGTTCCAGCCCGAAGGCGAGCAGGGCGGCGTCGGCGGCGTGCGCCGGCACGGGGCCGGCTGCCGGCGCTCCCACGGCGACGTAATCCTGCAGCGCGGCGAAGCCAGCCAGGTCTGGCTCTTGCGGGACGACGGCGAGGCTGACGCCCGCGGCGATCGCGCGCGCGCCGGAATCCGCCTCGATCTCGCCGGCCAGCACGCGCAGCAGCGTAGATTTGCCGGCGCCGTTCGCGCCCACCAGCACGATGCGCTCGCCCTTCGCCAGTGCGAGATCGACCCCGGAAAACAGCGGCGCGCCGCCGAGGCTCAGGCGCACGTCGCTTAATTGCGCGAGCAACGCGCCGGTCACCGCCATGGCATGCCGCTATTGCGAGACGTTTTCGTCGTCGTCGCCGAAGCCGAACGCCGCCTTGAGCGCGTCGTAGAAAGTGGCGAGGCGGAAATCGCGTTCGTCATGGCCGGGCAGATAATAGCCGGGCAGTTCGCGTTCTGGCAGGCCGCGGCTCGCCGCAGTCATGTAGGTGCGCCAGATCGCGCTAGGCATCGTGCCCCCGCTGACATGCGCCATCGGGCTGTAGTCGTCATAACCCACCCAGACGCCGGTGGTGTAATCAGCGGTGTAGCCGACGAACCAGGCGTCGCGCCAATCGGAGCTGGTGCCCGTCTTGCCGGCGGCCTGGCGGTCGCCCAGGCGGGCGCCGGTGCCGGTGCCGGCCTGCACGACGCGGCCCATCATGCCCGTCATCCGCTGCGCCAGGGCGGCGTCGTATACCGGTTTGGGCGTGTAGGCGGGGCGCTCGTAGAGCACGTCGCCGCGCGCATTCTCCACGCCCTGCACGAGATACGCGTCGACGCGTTTGCCTTCGCGCATGAACGTCGAGTAGGCCTGCGTCATCTCCATCAGCGTGACCGCGGAAGAGCCGAGGCTGAGCGAGGGCACCGCTTCGAGCGGGGAATTGATGCCCATGCGCCGCGCCAGCGCCGCGACTTTCGCTTCGCCCACCTCGTGGCCGACGACGGCCGCCACCGTGTTGAGCGAGAGCGCGAACGCCGTGCGCAGGCTCACTGCGCCGCGATACTCGCTGTAATAATTCTTCGGCTGCCAGCCATTGATGGTGACCGGCTCGTCGTAGCGTACGGTGTCGGTGTCGTAGCCGGCCTCGAAGGCGGCGGCGTAGACGAACGTCTTGAACGCCGAGCCCGGCTGGCGGCGCGCCTGGATCGCGCGGTTGAACTTGCTTTCGGAATAGGAATGCCCGCCGATCAGCGCGCGCACGGCGCCGTCATTGTCGACGGAGACGAGCGCGGCCTGCATCTGACGCTTGCCCTTGGCGGCGTCCGCGACCACCGAACGGATGGCCTTCGTGGCCGCCTGCTGCAGCGCGGGATCGACGGTGATGTGCACCACGAGATCGGGCGTCTTCGGGCCGGCGAGCTTGCGCGCCTGATCGCTCGCCATATCGAACACATAGCCCAGATCGCCCTCGCGCAGGGTGCTGGGAACCACCTTGACCGGAACGGCGAAGGCGGCGTCCGCCTCTTCGCGGGTGATGGCGCCGGTATCGGCCATGCTTTGCAGCACCAGGCGCTGGCGCTCCTTGGCGCGCGCGAAATAGCGCGTCGGCGCGTAAGCGGAGGGGGCCTTCGGCAGGCCCGCCAGCATCGCCGCTTCCGGCAGACTTAGTTCGCGTGCGGGCTTGTTGAAATAGGCATGGGCCGCGGCGTCCACGCCGTAGGCGCGCTCGCCCAGATAGATGCGGTTGAGATAGAGTTCGAGGATCTCGTCCTTGCTGAGCGCGCGCTCGACGCGGCCGGCAAGGATCATCTCCTGCAACTTTCGCCGGATCGTCCGGTCGGGCGAGAGCAGGAGGTTCTTGCAAAGCTGCTGCGTGATCGTCGATCCGCCCTGGACGGTGCCGAGGCGCGCAAGGTTCGCCAGCGCTGCGCGGATCACGGCCAGCCGGTCGATGCCCTTATGCTCGTAGAAGCGCTGATCCTCGATCGCCAGAAAGGCCTGGGGCACGTAGCCGGGCACATCGTCGAGGGTGACGCGGCGGCCGTGATAGGCGCCGCGCACGCCGACGATCTCGCCCTTGGGCCCGACGAAGGTGACGCCCGGCTCGCGGTTGAGCGACCAGAGGCCGGCGGCCCCCGGCACGTTGGGCAGGCCCATATAGAGCCACGCCCAAATGACTGCGACGATCAGGGCCGCCGCGCCGGCGCCGAACATCGCCAGCGCCTTCACCGAAATCCGGGACGGATTTTTCACGAGCATGCGAATCTGGGTCTTGAGCTTGACCCATTCCTGCGGTTCGCCCGGCTGCGGTTCTTCCACGACGCACTCCTAACCGCGCCGCTTGCCAGAAGGCGGTGGCCAAAATCTGTCGCCCGGTGCTCGTTTTCAGAGAGCCTTGGCCGGAATATCCCCGCGCGCGCCGCGGTTCACATGAACGCCGCGAAGGGTTTGAGGGTTCCGGCGGCGATCTTATCCGACCGAACGGGTTCGGCGCCTAGAGTGAGCCATGCCCAGTAAAGCCAATCTGAACGGCCCGCCGCGGGAAATCGCCGAGCGGGAAGCGCGGCTGCGCCGCGCGCTGAGCGAGGCCGAATCCGCACTCGCCGCGGGCGAGCCCGTGGAGGCCGAGCGCCGCGCCAAGGCCTTGAGCGCGATCGCCAAGGCGTACGCCGACATTATGGCGTGGAAAGAGAAGGCCGTGGAAAGCGCCCGCCTCGAAACCCAGGAAGAAGATGACGGAGCCTTCCGGCGGGAGCTTGAGATTCGATTTGATCGCTTCCGCGCCGAAGCCGGTCTTGAACCGGTTTTTGACGGGGCTGACGAAGGCTGAGCTCGCCAGGATCGCCCCGGCCTGGTGGTTCTGGCGGCGCGCGGCGCAAATCCCGCCGGCGGGGAATTGGCGCACTTGGCTTCTGCTCGGCGGGCGCGGCGCCGGCAAGACCCGCGCCGGAGCGGAATGGGTGCGAGAGCAGGTGGAGAAGGGCGGCCGGCGGCGCATCGCGCTGATCGGGCCGACCTTTCACGACGTGCGCGAGGTGATGATCGAGGGCCCGAGCGGCCTGCGCGCGCTCGCCGGCGCGCGCCCGGCGTACGAGGCGACGCGCCGCCGGCTTGTCTGGCCGAACGGGGCGGAGGCGCACGCGCTCTCCGCTGCAGATCCTGAAAGTTTACGCGGACCGCAATTCGATGCGGCGTGGGCGGATGAATTTTGCGCATGGGGCGCACCGGAGGAAACCTGGGCGCTGCTTTCGCTCGGCCTGCGGCTGGGCGATGCGTCGCAAGCCGTGATCACCACCACGCCGAAGCCGATCGCTGCGCTGAGACGGCTGATCGCGCAGGCCGGCGCCGTGGTCACCCGCGGCGCGACGCGCGCCAACGCGGACAATCTCGCGCCGGGCTTCGTGGCGGCGGCCCAGGCGCGCTGGGCCGATACGATTTATGCGCGTCAGGAGCTCGAAGGCGAACTGATCGACGATCCGGAGGGCGCGTTGTGGACCCGCGCGCTGCTGGAAGCGGCGCGCCAGGCGCCTTGCGCGCCGCCGGATCGCGTCGTCCTGGCGGTCGATCCGCCCGCGGGTGTCGGGCGCGACGCGTGCGGAATCATTGCGGCTGGCAGCTGGGGCGAGGCGCCTGCGCTTCGCGCCGTCGTGCTGCTGGACGCCAGCGTTTCCGGCGCGAGCCCGCTGGGCTGGGCGCAGCGTGTCGCCGCCGCCGCCCGCGCGGTGGGCGCGCAGCGCGTCGTGGCGGAAGCGAACAATGGCGGCGAAATGGTGCGTGCCGTGCTGGCGGGCGCCGCAAGCGATATCGTCGTCAAGCTGGTGCATGCGCGGTACTCCAAGCGCGCGCGGGCCGAGCCGGTGGCGATGTTGTACGAGCAGGGGCGCGTCGCGCATGCGCGCGCGTTTCCCGCGCTCGAAGATGAAATGTGCGCTTTCGGCGCACCGGGCTTCGCTGGAAGCCCCGATCGCGTCGATGCGCTCGTCTGGGCGCTGACGGATTTGATGCTGAGCGCCGGCGCGCCGCGCGTGCGCGGGCTTTGAATTTTTGCGCCGCTCCAAGAAAGGGTGAAGCATGCTGGATTGGCTGCGCCGGTTCGCGCGCTCTGCGCGCGACGGCGATCGCAAGAGCGCGCCGCTGCAGATGATTGCGTGGCACGGGCTGGGCAGACCCGCCTGGTCGGCGCGGGATTATCTGGCGTTTGCGCGCGAAGGCTACGGGCGCAACGCGGTGGCCTATCGCTGCGTGCGCCTGGTGGCGGAAGCCGCGGCCAGCGCGCGCTTCATTGTGACGCCGCGCGAACATCCGCTCGCGGCGCTGCTCGCCGCGCCGAACCCCGAGCAGACGGGCGGCGAATTGCTGGAGGCGTTCTACGGCCATCTGCAAGTGGCGGGAAATGCCTATCTCGAGGCCGCCGGCTTCGGCGACGACGCGCCGCGCGCCCTCTATGTGCTGCGGCCGGACCGCATGGCGGTGTTGCCGGGGCCGCGCGGTTGGCCGATCGGCTGGGAGCATCGCGCCGGCCCGCATGTCACGCGCTATGAGCGCGATCCGCTGACAGAGCGCGCGCCGATCCTGCATCTGAAATTGTTCGCGCCGGCGGATGCGGCCGATGCGCCTGTGGCCGAAGAGCGCGAGGCTTGGCGCGTGGAAATTCGATCCGGCCCCAGCCTGATTCGCGCGATCGAGACGGCCGCGCCCGCCGCGACCTACGCCGCCGCCGCGCAGATCGCGGATTTTGGCTCTCCTCCCGCGAGCCTGACTGTGCGCATCGGGCAGATTTCGGGGGTTTACGGCGTCGGGACGCAGGCAGAATCGACCTTCACGTTATAAAGCTTGGCGATTGGCCGCCCGGCCCTTAACTCAAGGGGCTGATTTCCCGCGGTGGTTGGAGACACGCGAGCCCGTGGCTGCGAGCTGGGATCCTTATGCGGCGCTGGGGGTGAGCCCCACGGCCAGCGCCGACGACATTCGCAAGGCGTATCGCAAGCTCGCCAAGGAGCTGCACCCCGATGTGCGCCCGAATGACAAGGCCGCGGAGGAGAAGTTCAAGCGCGCCACCGCGGCGTTCAACCTTCTTTCGGACGCGGCGCAGAAGACCCGGTTCGACCGCGGCGAAATCGATGCGGACGGCAACGAGCGCGGCCCGAATTTCGACGGCAGCGGCTTTCGCAGCCGGACACAGCGCTCCGGGGCCTATGCCGGCGCCGGCGAAAGCGTGTTCGATCTGGGCGACATCTTCTCCGATCTCTTCTCTGGCGGCGCGGGCCCCGGTGGCGCGCGCACGTCCTACGGGCGCATGCGCGGGCGCGATATCCGCTTCAGCCTCGACATCGACTTTCTGGACGCGGTGAAGGGCGGACGCCGTCCGATCCGGCTTTCCGAAGGCCGCACGCTGGACGTGACGATCCCGCCTGGCGTGCAAAGCGGGCAGACGCTGCGCCTCAAGGGGCAGGGCGGCGCGGGCGTCAACGGCGGCCCGCCGGGCGATGCGTTGGTCGAGTTGAACGTCCGTCCGCACCCGTTTTTCCGCCGCGAAGGCGACGACATCCACATGGATCTGCCGATCTCACTGGCCGAGGCGGTGGACGGCGGGCGCGTGCAAACGCCGACGCCGACGGGCCCAGTGGCGCTCACCGTCCCGCCTGGCGCCAACACCGGCACGGTGCTGCGGCTGAAGGGCAAGGGCGTCGGCGGCGTGGGGGATCAATTCGTGCGGCTGCAGGTGATGCTGCCCGATCCGGTGGACGACGAGTTGAAAAAATTCGTGCGGAAATGGGCCAAGCGCGATCAGACGCCGCCCCGCCCGCAGGGCTGAAGGCTGGGCCCGGGCCCCATGCGTGAACGCCGCCGCAATCCCCCATTCAGGCCATGTTCAGCGCGTTTCTCCTAGAACAGCGCCCATGGTCAGGCGTTTTCTCCTCATCGCGGTGAGCGCAACCGCTCTGCTTGGGGGCTTCACGGCCCAGGCGGACGCGCAGCGCGATCGCGGGCCCTGGGGCCCCCCCTCGGTCGGCTCGCATTGGAGCCCGGATGACGCGCGCAACGCCGTGCGCGAAGGCCGCCATCGCCCGTTGCGCGAATTGCTGCGCAGCGTGGAGGCGCAGTATCCGGGGCAGCTGGTCGGCGTTTCGGGGCTGGAGGAACGCGGCGACGGGCGGGCGGTTTACCGTCTGCGCTGGCGTACGCACGATGGGCGCCTGCTCGATCTGGCGGTGGACGCCGAATC
Organism: Hyphomonadaceae bacterium; assembly: GCA_050246435.1. Classification (GTDB taxonomy): domain Bacteria; phylum Pseudomonadota; class Alphaproteobacteria; order Caulobacterales; family Aquidulcibacteraceae; genus JAKFWI01. The sequence goes on along the minus strand of JBFWWB010000052.1, from coordinate 998 downwards.
CGGCGCTTTGACGCGATAGGGATGTTCTGAAATGCGCGTGCTTGTCATCGAGGACGAACCCGATCTCCGCCGCCAATTGGCGCGCGCGCTGGGCGACGCCGGCTACGCCGTCGACGAGGCGAGCGACGGCGAGGAGGGCAAGTATCTGGGCGAGTCCGAGCCCTATGACGCGATCGTGCTCGATCTAGGCCTGCCGAAGATCGATGGCGTGACGGTGCTCAAGGCGTGGCGCGCCGCCGGCAAGACCACGCCGGTGCTCATCCTCACCGCGCGTGGACGCTGGAGCGAAAAGGTCGAAGGGTTCGACGCCGGCGCCGACGATTACCTCGCCAAGCCGTTTCATTTCGAAGAGCTGCTGGCGCGGCTGCGCGCGCTGTTGCGCCGCGCCGCGGGCCACGCCAGCGCTACAATCGAATCCGGCGATCTGAGCGTCGATACGCGCGCGGCGCGCGCCACCGTCAACGGCGAGCCGATCCGCCTCACCAGCCACGAATACAAGGTGCTCGAATATCTGATGCACCATCGCGGCCGCGTGGTGCCGCGCAGCGAACTGGTCGAGCATATCTACGATCAGGATTTCGACCGGGATTCGAATACCATCGAGGTGTTCGTCGGCCGGCTGCGGCGCAAGATCGGCGCGGACCGGATCGTCACCGAGCGCGGGTTAGGCTATCGTCTGGTCGATCCGGCTGAACAGCAGAAGGTGTGATCTGACGGTGCGCCCATGCGCATCCTGAACAGACGCTCGCTTGCGACGCGGCTGGTCGCGGCCGCGGCTGCGTGGTGCCTGCTTGTCCTGGCGCTGGCGGGATGGGGGCTTTCCGAACTGTATCGCCAGAGCGCGCTGCGCGGGCTCGACGGTGATTTGCAAGTCGTGCTGCGCACCCTGGCCGCTACGGTCACGCCTGCGGCGGATGGCGTGGCGCTGAGCCAATCTCCGAACGATCCGCGCTTCGGGCAGACTTTCTCCGGTCGCTATTGGCAGGTGAGATCGGAAG
>JBFWWB010000051.1:0-17834 GCA_050246435.1 Hyphomonadaceae bacterium | reverse complement strand
TCTGCAGATCCTGCAAATCGCGCGCGCCGGGATTGGACGTGCGCACCAGCGTGAAGACGCCTTTGCCGCGCTGTTCCGCCATATCGAAATAGGGCTGCAGCCCATCAAAGCCAAGATAGGGGTTCACGGTGACGGCGTCGGCGTCGAACCCCGGCGCCGCGCCGAGGCACGCACGCGCATACCCTTCCGCGGTAGTGCCGATATCGCCGCGCTTGGCGTCGAGAATAACGATGAGGCCCTGCGCGCGCGCTTCCGCGCAGAGGCGCTGGGCCAGCGCATAGCCTTCCGCGCCGTACGGCTCGAAGAAGCCCAGCTGCGGTTTCACAGCCGCCGCGCGCGGCGCCGCCAGTTCCAGGATTTCGAGGAAAAAGCGCTCCACGGCGCGCAGATCGCCGCGCGCATCGCCGAATAAGCCGGGGATGAGATCGGGGTACGGATCGAAACCAATGCACAGCGGCGCGCCAAGCCGGCGCAGTTTCTCGATCGCACGATCGGCGAATGGGATGGTGGCGCTCATGGCCGGAGCCTTAGCGTGATTCAGGAGTCCGGCGCCACGCAGACGACTTGCGCCACGGAAAGGTCGCGGCGCAAACGATCGGCCTGCGGGCCGTAATTCGCCATCGTGAGCCGCCCGGCGGATTCGCCATCGGGCTTCACGCCAGCCTCCTCCAGCATGCGTGAGATGGAGGCGGGCGTCGCGGTGTAAATGCGCCCGCGGCGGACGCTTTCCGCGATGGTGACGCCGATGACGTTGCCCCGCGAATCCATCACCGGACCGCCACTCATGCCGGAGAGCGTGCCGCTCAAACCGCCGGTGCGGCCCACCTCGGCCCAGGCGAGCACCGGCTCGTCCAGCGCGTAGCGGCCGCGCGCGATCAGCTTTTCGCGGCCCATGAGACGCGTGGCGGCCTCGCCCGGGCGCCCTTGGGGATAGCCCAGATGGTACGCCGCCTGGCCGATCCGGAAGGTCGTCTCGTCGAGATCGAGCGCGAGGGCCTCCGGCGCGCGCGGCGTGCGCACCAGGGCGAGATCGGCCGCGCGCGCGACCTTCACTTCCTGCGCGGCGACCGCAGAGCCGCGGCCGACGACGATGCCCACCTTGCTGCACGCATCGACGACATGGCGCGCGGTGACCCACCATCCGCTGTCGTCGATTGAGAACGCCGTGCCGACGCCGGAGGAGACCGGCCCCACCTCAACCAGCACCTCGGGATCGAACGAAGACGGCGGCGGCAGCAGCGCGCCCGCCGGCTCGCTCACGTCCGAGGGCGGCGCGGGCGGCGCGTCGGCATGCTCGTCGATGCTGAAAAGGCCGTAGAGCACGACCCCCAGCACCAGCACGTAGAGCAGCCAATCGGGCACGCGCATGGTTTCAGCCGTTCCGGAACATGGTGAGCGACGGATCGGCGACCGCACCGGCCAGGATCAACGCCACGCCCAATTTCACGCTCATCACCATCAAGGCCGCCGCAACGTCGCCATCGGCGATGCGCCGGGGCAATCCATGCAAGATGGCGTCTGTGATGCGGAACGCAATGAGCTGCACCAGCAGCGTCACAACGCCCCAGATGACGAGATCCATGACGCCAAAGGAATGCGCGAGGCAGGCGCCGAGCGGAATGGCGAGACCGACGACCACGCCGCCGAACGCCACCGCCGCGGAGGGATTTCCCTCTCGTATCAACGAGAGTTCCTTGTGCGGGGTGAGCAGCACGTAAACTACCAACGCACCGACGAACATGCCCAAGGCCGCGCCGAGCTGGATGACGAAATCATCGAAGCCCGACACGAAGGACTGAACCGCTGACAAATCCATCACTGCCCCACTCGCCGTTGGCGACCGCCGGGCCTAGCTTTTCGCTGGACGCGGCGTCAAGCGGACGCCGCCGCAATCAGGGAGCAGGAATATGGCCGAACCGAGAAGCGCGCCCTTCAGCGCAGTGGTGACCGGCTCCACCAGCGGCATCGGGCTGGCGATCGCCGCCGCCTTCGCTCATGCCGGCGTGAAGGTGATGCTCAACGGCTTCGGCGATCCGGGCGAGATCGAGAAAATCCGCGCCGGGCTGGCGGCGGAGAGCGGCGCCGAGGTGCGCTATCAGGGCGGCGACCTGACGAAGGCGGCCGATTGCGCGGCGCTGGTCGAGGCGGCGCAGGCCGCGTTCGGGCGCGTTGACGTGCTCGTCAACAACGCCGGCATCCAGCATGTTTCGCCGATCGAGGAATTTCCGGTCGACAAATGGGACGCGATCATCGCGCTCAACCTATCGGCCTCGTTCCACACCATCCGCGCCGCGATGGCCGGCATGAAGCAGCGCCGCTACGGGCGCATCATCAACATCGCCTCCGCGCACGCGCTGACGGCGAGCCCGTTCAAGAGCGCCTACGTCTCGGCCAAGCACGGCCTGCTGGGGCTGACGCGCACGGTCGCGCTCGAAGGCGCCACGTTCAACGTGCGCTGCAACGCGATCTGCCCCGGCTATGTGCACACCCCGCTGGTCGAGAAGCAGATCCCCGACACGATGAAGGCGCGCGGCATGACCCGCGAGCAGGTGATCAACGACGTGTTGCTCGAAGCGCAACCGACGAAAGAATTCGTCAGGGCCGAAGACATCGCCGGCCTGGCGCTGTTCCTCACCTCACCGGCGGCCGATCAGATCAACGGCGCGCCGCTTTCGATCGACGGCGGCTGGACGGCGTGAACCGCCGCCCCGCGCGATCACGGCGAAGGCTACAGCCGCATGCGCATGGCGCGCATCTCATTGCCGACCTCCACCAACGCGCGCTGGCAGTGGATGTAGCCTATCGCGATTGCAGAGAAGACACGCGCATCCTCGGCAGGATCGTCCGGGCCGCCCGTGAGCGTGCGGATCGCCGCATCGAACGCGCCCTTCCGGCCCAGCAGGCCGAGCTTGCTGCGCAGATCGTTGAATGCCGCCGTGAGCGGAAACAGCGCCACCGCCGCCGCCGCGGCGCCGAGGCTTGGCCCTTGTGCAAACACGGGGCTCGCGCAGACCAGCGCCAACGCCGCCGCAATCGCGCGCATCATATCCGCCGATCCCTCACCACGCCGGGAGTGTGTACGAATGACCGCCGCCAACAAGCGCCGCAAGAAGATCGATCTCGGCCTACAGGGCGGCGGCTCGCACGGCGCTTACACTTGGGGCGTGCTCGACCGCCTCCTCGCCGACGAAAGGCTGGAGATCGAGGGCGTTTCCGGCGCTTCGGCCGGGGCGCTGAACGCTGTCGCGCTGGCGGACGGCTTCGATCGCGGCGGGCGCGCTGGCGCGCGCGCCAGCCTCGATCAATTATGGCGCGCGGTTTCTTCTTACGGGCGCAATCCCTTCATGCCGCGCTCGCCCTGGAGCCAGTTCACCGGCGATTGGGGCGCGGACAATTCGCCTTTCCTGTTCTGGATGGATTTCCTTAGCCATTATGTGAGCCCGTACGATCTCAATCCGCTCAACTGGAATCCACTGCGCGACATCCTCGAGCAGCAGATCGATTTCAAGCGGCTGCGCGAAACACCGGGCGTTCCACTCTACATCACCGCGACAAACGTGGAGACAGGTCGGCCGCGTGTGTTCCAGCGCCACGAATTGACCGTGGATCACATCCTCGCTTCCGCCTGCCTGCCCAATCTGTATCAGGCGATCATCATCGAGGGCGCCGCCTACTGGGACGGCGGCTATATGGGCAACCCCTCGCTGTGGCCGCTGTTCGACACCACCGACACCGACGATATTCTAATCGTCGGCGTCAACCCGATCGAGCGCAAAGGCGCCCCACGCACCACGCGCGAAATCTTTGGGCGATTGAACGAGATCACGTTCAACGCGAGCCTGCTCAGCGAATTCCGCGCGATCGACTTCGTGCAGCGCCTGATCCAGTCCGGCCGGCTCGCGGGCACGAATTATCATAACGTGCGCGTGCACATGATCGCCGACGACGCACTGATGGCCTCGATCGGCGAGACCACGAAATACGTGATCGACTGGTCCTTCCTACAGATGATGCACGAGAAAGGCGCCGCTTCGGCGGACGACTGGCTCAGCAAATATTACGGCGATCTCGGCAAGCGCGGCACCGTTGATTTGCGCGCCATGTTCGACGGCGAAAGCGGCCAGTTGAATGCAGCCCTCGCCCCTCACTCTACGGCGGCGCCCGCGGCGCGGACGAAACGTCCGCCGCGGCGGCGGACGTAAACCAAACCTTAGCCGAAGCGGCCCACGCTGCGCGGTATGAAGACCGCCCTCGCTTCCGCCCTTGCGGCACTTGCCTTCGCCGGCGCGGCGCACGCTGCGGCGCCCGAAGAGGATCAAGGCCGCACGCAACGTAAGCTGACCTCGGCGGAAACCTATGTGCAGGCGCTCAATCTTTCTGCGCCGATCACCGCGAACTACGCCTTTGCGGGCCTGCTGATCGTGGACGCCGGCTTCGATGTGCCCGATCCCAAGCTGCGCGCGATCGTGGTGAAGATGCAGCCGCGCATGCAGGACGCGCTGCGCACCACCTTAGCTGACTACGCGTATTCCCGCCTCCGCCCCGGCGGCGCCCCCGACGCCGACCGTATCGCCGCAATGCTGCAGCAGGCGACCGACCGCACCTTGGGGCGGACCGGCGCGCGCGTGGTGCTGGCTAACGTGATGGTGCAACGCGGGCGCTAACGCCTCAGGAAGGCCGGCACGTCGGGCCGTACACAAGCGCGGAAACGCCGCCATCCTGCGTGGCCCGGAAATCGGCCGGCTTCGGCGGCGTCTTGATCGTTTCCTCTATCGCCTCGCCCGCGCCCATGATGCGCCGCTCGACGATGGCGAAGGTCGCCTTCGCGCAATCGTAACGGAACAGAACGCGCTCCTTGTTGTAGGTGATTTGGCGCGTCGTCGTCGCGTCTTCGTCCTGGTAGGTCTGTGGCGCGCGATAGGTGATTTGCACCCACACGTCCGTGATTCCAGTCGCGGTGTCGCGCAGTACGGATTTCGCGTTGTAGTCCACGTCGCCGCCGCCGGCCTGGTGCGCAATGTTGATCCAATCGGGCACCTGCCCTTCGCGCGCGGCCACCCAATCGAGGCCCTTCACGCCGCTTGCCGCCTGGCTTGGCGCGGCAGCCGAAGGCGCGGCGGCGGGCGGCGCCGCGGCTTCCTGCTTGGGGCCGCACGCGGCGGCGAGCGCCGCGAGGGCGAAGGCGAGATTACGAAGGCGCGCGTGCATGCTGGGGTGTCTCCTCCCCGGATCGTCTTGCCTGGAAAGATGGCGCGCGCAAGGCCGCGCGTCAGCCGGCGATTTCGTCCATGAAGGCGGCGAGCGCAACGTCGAAGCCGGTGACGCCGTCAGCGTCATGGGTAGCGAGCGTCACCTCCACTCGGCCGTACACGTTCGACCATTCGGGGTGATGGTTCAGCTGCTCGCAGCGCAGCGCGGTGCGTGTGATGAAGCCAATCGCAGCATTGAAATCCGCGAACTCGAACGTCTTCGCGATCGCCTCGCGCCCATCGGCGATACGCCAGCCGCGCAGCATCTTCACCGCTTCGGCGGCCGCGATCCGCTCCCGTGAGGGCATTTCGATCGACATCGCTGCTGCTCCACGCCGGGCCCGTTACTTTTTGGCGGGCGGCGGCTCCACGTCCGTCTTGCCGATGATTTCCAGATCGGGCGAAGCCTCGTGCCCGGTGACGACAATGCCGCGGCCAAGCTTCGAGTTCCGCATGCCGTAGACGAAATACAGCGCCATGCCGCCCAGCAAATACCAGCCGAAGAATTCGCGCGTCGGCTTGTGCGCCATGAGCGACATCAGCAGGAACAAGCACATAAGCGCGCCAAGGATCGGCACCACCGGGAAAAGAGGCGTCTTGAACGGCCGCTTCATCTCCGGCCGCGCATAGCGCAGATACAGCACGGTGAGGCACACGATGGCGAAGGCCGCCAGCGATCCAACATTGGTGAGGTTGGCCAGCGCATCAAGCGACATGAAGCCGGCGAACCCGGCGGCGATCGCGCCCACCAGGATCGTGTTCACCCATGGCGTCTTGAATTTCGCATGCACGGCGGCGAACGGCGACGGCACGAGCCCGTCGCGCGCCATCGTGTAGAAGATGCGCGTCTGGCCGTAGAGCAGCACCAGCATAACCGAGGAAAGGCCGGCGATAGCGCCGATCTTCACCAGGATGGCGAACCAGGGCAGCCCGATCATGTTCACGGCCTTCGCGATCGGGGCGGGATCGTTGAGCTCGGTGTAGGGCACGATGCCGACGAGGACGCCGGCCGTCAGAATGTAGAGCACGGTGCAGATTATCAGCGAGCCGAGGATGCCGATCGGCATGTCCTTCGCGGGATTCTTCGATTCCGCCCCTGCGGTGGAGACCGCCTCGAACCCAATGTAAGCGAAGAAGATCGTGGCGGCGCCAGCGATCAGCCCGCCGATGCCGTATTTCGCATCGTTCTGAGCGGTGAGCACGTCGCCCATCGCGCGCCAAATCTGGCCCCAGAGGCTCATATCGGACCCTGCGGGCGGCGGCGGCTCCTGCGGCGGCACCAGCGGCGTCCAGTGCGCGGGATTCACGAAGGCGGCGCCGATTAGGATGAACGCGACCACCACCGTGACTTTGATGGCGACGACGACATTGTTGACCGTCGCGGATTCCGAAACGCCGACGACGAGCAGCGCCGCGACCGCTCCGATCGCGAGCAGCGCCGGCAAGTTGACCGCGCCGACGCCGATCACCGCGCCGGTGGCGTGGTCCTTCACCTCGACACCCGGGGCCGCGAGCAAGGCGGCCGGCAAATCTACCCCGAGATCGTGCAGCAGGCTCACCATATAGCCCGACCAGCCGACTGCGACGGTGGAGGCCGCGAGCCCATATTCGAGCACCAGCAACAACCCCATCACCCAGGCGACGATCTCGCCCATCGATGCGTAGGAATAGGAATAGGCCGAACCTGAAACCGGGATGGCCGAGGCCAGCTCCGCGTAACAGAGCGCGACGAACGCGCAGAGCAGCCCGGTGATCACGAAGGAAATGACGATCCCCGGCCCGGCGAAATTCGCCGCCGCCCGCCCTGTCAACACGAAGATGCCGGTGCCGATGATGCAACCGATGCCCAGCAGAACGAGGTTCAGCGCGCCGAGAGATTTCTTGAGTTCGCCCGCCGCATGCTCAGCATGCATCTGATCCACGGATTTGCGGATGAACAAGCGACCGAGGCCGCCAGCGCGCGGCGGTGTGGGACCCGAGGCAGGGCCCGAAGCGGGAACGTCGGTCATGTCATCTCCTGGCCGGATGCGGCCCCGCGGGCCTGCCTTTAACGCCAGGATAGGTTAGCGAGCGTCGCCCAGGCCGGCAAATGCTACGCGAATCAGCCCCCGCGGCCGCGGGGTAAATGTTGCGCCGCGGGCGCGATGGCCACCCAGGCGTGGGCGGATTGCTCCCACACCGAGCGGGAGGGCGGCGGGAAGCAGGGATCGGCGAACGCCCCGACCGCGACGCCGACGCCGCCGGGATGCTTCGCCGTCTCCCAGTACACGGAAGTTCCACATGTCGGGCAGAAGAAGGTGCGGAAGGGCCGGCCTTCAACCTCTCGCAGGAAGCTGCTCGCCGCGCCGCTGATCGCCACTTGTCCGTGCGCGAAATACGCACCGACGCCGAACACCGAGCCGGTGCGGCGTTGACACTCTGTGCAATGGCAGGCGACGACCGCCTCCGGCTCCCCCTCCGTGCGCACGGAAAGCGCGCCGCAGACACAGCGTGCAGTGCGGATCACCGCCCCGCTCCGGCCCGGCGCAGGCGCTGCAGCGGCGCGGGTGCGCGCGCATCGGTGGACGGCTGATACACTTGGCTGAACGCCTTCACGGCGCGCGCATAAGCGGCCTCAGGATCTTTCGCCTTCAGAACGAACTCGTCGAAACCGCAGCGCAGCATGAAGAACAAGAGATCCTGCAGCACGTCGCCCACCGCGCGCACCGTGCCCTTGAAGTGGTAGCGCTCGCGCAGCAGACGCGCGGTGGTGAAGCCGCGCCCGTCGCGCCAAATCGGGAAGTCGACCGCGACCAGGGCAAGCTGCGGCAGATAGGGCGCCGCCTCCTCTATGGAATCGCCGGCGGCGATCAACACGCCAAGCTTGCCGCCGGGGCGGCGCGCCAGCGCCTCACCTTCCGCCAGCAGGCGCTTCAGCGACACGATCACCGCGCCATCGCCCGGCGCGGACTGATCGTCCGCCAAGGTGATCCAAGGGTCGTTCGCCGCGGCGCGGCCCTCGCGCAGCAACACGCCCTCGATCGGCGGCTTCGGCGCGACCTTGACGACGACGCTGGGTTTGCGGCGAACCTGCTCACGCGCCATAGAGCGCCTCCTCGAATGGCTGAGGGCCGATGCGCTCGAATGCTTCGATGAAGCGCTCGCCCTGGTCCTTCCGCAATTCCAGATATTTCGCGACGACCCGTTCGATCGCGCCGGGCACGGCGTCTCCGGGCATGCCCTTGCCGTAGATCTTACCGAGCTTGGCCTTCTCGTCGGCGCGGCCGCCCAGCAGGATCTGGTAGAATTCCTCGCCGTGCTTATCAACGCCCAGGATGCCGATATGGCCGACATGGTGGTGGCCGCAGGCGTTGATGCAGCCGGAAATCTTGATCTCCAGATCGCCGATCTTTTCCTGCGCATCGAGATTGGCGAAACGCTTGGAGATTTCCTGCGCCACCGGAATCGCGCGCGCGTTCGCCAGGTCGCAATAATCCAGGCCCGGGCAGGCGATGATGTCGGAGATCAAGCCGGCGTTCGGCGTGGCGAGGCCTGCTTCGTCGAGCGCCTGATAGACTGCATAGAGATCGTCCTGCGCGACGTGCGGCAGCACGAGATTCTGCTCGTGGCTGACGCGCACATCGTCAAACGCATAGCGCCGCGCGATGGCGGCGACCGCCTCCATCTGGCCGGCGGAGGCATCCCCCGGCACGCCGCCGATGGGCTTCAGCGAAATGGTCGCACTCGCATAACCCGGCTGCTTGTGCGCGCGCACATTGGTGCGCGCCCAGCGGTCGAAAGCGGCATCCGCGATGCGGGCGCGGGCGTAGGCTTCGCTCTCGCGCTTGGCGGCGAACGCGGGGGGTGTGAAATAAGCGCGGATCGCGGCGATCTCGGCGTCCGGAAGCTTCAACACGCCCTCGCGCATCTCTTCCCATTCCGCTTCAACCTGGCGGCCATATTCTTCCGGGCCTAGCGAAGAAACGAGGATTTTGATGCGCGCCTTGAAGGAATTGTCCCGCCGACCGTAGCGGTTGTACACGCGCAGACACGCCTCAAGATACGAGAGCAGATGCGCGCTGGATAGATCCTGCTTGATGAGCGGCGCGATGAACGGCGTGCGGCCTTGCCCGCCGCCGACATACACATCGAACACGATTTCGCCGGCGGCGTTCTTGCGTAGACGCAGCCCGATGTCATGCGTGCGCATCGCCGTGCGATCTTCCTCACTGGCGACGACGGCGATCTTGAACTTGCGCGGCAGGAACGAGAATTCCGGATGGAAGGTGCTCCATTGGCGAATGATCTCGCACCAAACGCGGGGATCTTCGACCTCATCGGCAGCCGCGCCGGCGAACTGATCGGAGGTGGTGTTGCGGATGCAATTCCCCGACGTCTGGATCGCGTGCATCTCCACGTCGGCCAGATCGCTCAGGATATCGGGCGCATCGATCAGCTTCACCCAGTTGAACTGGATGTTCTGGCGCGTAGTGAAATGGCCGTAGCCGCGATCATACTTGCGCGCGATCATCGCAAGCTGCTCGAGCTGGCGGGCGTTCAGCGTGCCGTAGGGCACGGCGATACGCAGCATGTAGGCGTGCAGCTGGAGATAGAGGCCGTTCATCAGCCGCAGCTGCTTGAACTGATCCTCCGTCATCTCGCCGCGGATGCGGCGATCGACTTGATCGCGGAATTGCGCCACGCGCTCGCGCACGATGGTTTCGTCGAATTCGTCGTATCTGTACATCACGCCGCCTCCTGCGCCGGCGCCAGGCCCAATTCGCGCTCGACGCGATGAACCCAGGCGCGCACTGCGGGAAATTCACTCAAATCGAAGCCACCTTCGTGCGCCACGCGGGTATACGCGACGAGCGCGATATCGGCGAGCGTCACCGCGCCGCCGACGAGGAATTCACTTTCGAGCAGCGCCAACTCCATCACGCCCAGCGCACGACGGCCCTTGGGCAGCAATTGCTCGTCCAGCTCGTCTTCCGGAACACCAGCGTAGCTCAACCGCCAGCGCCGCGCGGCGACATAGGGTTCGTGGCTGTGCTGTTCCCAGAACAGCCACTGAAACATCCTGCCGCGCTCGTAACGGTCCTCGGGAATGAGGTCCGACCCCTCGGCGAGATAGAGGATGATGGCGTTCGACTGCGCGAGGGGGCGCCCGTCCGGCAAGATCGCCACGGGAACCTGGCCTGAGGGGTTGATCGTCAGGAACGCTTCGGTGCGCGATTCCCCGGTGACGATGTCGACCTCGATCCAACGGAACGCGATGCCGCGCCGTTCGGCCACCCATTTCACCTTCAGACAATTGCCGCTGCGGCTATCGCCATAGAGCGTGAGGATTCCAGGCGCGGCGCGGTGGGGCATCAGCCCTCCTCCGCCTGACTGCCGGCAGGCACCGTCGGGCCCAGCGCGCGAATATCTTCGCGAAGCTTTTCACGTTGCGCCGGCGCACCAGGCGCCGTCACGGAAATGAGATAGGCGCCGACCACGACAGTCTCCTCGCCGCGCGCTTCAGCGAGGGCGGATTCCGCCTCCTCGCCGTCTTCCATGAGGAAGGCGCCCAGGATGTCTTCCGTCCAGCCCCCGTCCGCATCCCGATAGACGGGACGGCCGTCGATCAACCGGTTCGCCGTGATCGCTTTCATGCTCCTGCCTGCTCCGCCTTCGCGAGGATGGCGGCCGCCGCGCCCGCCTGTTTCGCCGCCTCGCCCACGATCAGCAGCGACGGGCTTTTGAGATCGAGCCGCGCAATATCGGCCGCCAGGCGATCGAGACGGGTGGCGAAGCGGCGCTCCTCCGGCCGGGTGCCGTTTTCAACGACGAGCGCGGGCGTATCCGCGGCGCGCCCGGCAGCGATCAGGCGCTCTGCAACCTCGGCGGCGTTCGCCGCGCCCATATAGACCACCAGGGTGTGATTGGCCGCGGCGAGCGCGCGCCAATCGATCGCCGGCGCGCCGCCGGTTTGCGCATGGCCGGTGATGAACGTGACCGCCTGGGCGTAATCGCGATGCGTGAGCGGCGCCAGCGCCTGCGCAGCCACGCCGAGCGCCGCGGTGATTCCCGGCGTCACCAGCGCGGTGACGCCGGCTGCGCGCAGCGCGTCCAATTCCTCACCCCCGCGGCCGAACACGAACGGGTCGCCGCCCTTCAACCGCACGACGCGCCGGCCGGCGCGCGCTTCCGCGATCAGCAGCGCGTTGATCTGATCCTGCGGCACGGAATGCTTCGCGCGCTCCCGCGCGCCCTCCTTACCAACATAGACGAAATCCGCGTCCCGCCGCGCCATGTCGAGGATGCGGCGATCCACCAGGCGGTCATGCACGATGACGTCAGCGTCCTGTAGCAAACGCAAAGCTTTCAGCGTGAGGAGTTCGGGATCGCCGGGCCCTGCCCCCACGATGTGCACCACGCCCGCTGCGCCGGGGCTCGCGATTTCCGCCTTGGCGAACGCCTCGGCGGCGGCGAAATCACCGTGGCGCGCGGCTTCGCCAGCGCGGCCGCGCAAAATGCACTCCCACACTTTCCGACGCGCGTCATAATCACGGATTACGCGCACGAGAGGGCGGATCGCCTTGGCGAAGGCGGCGAGCGCCGTCGTGCTGGCCGGGACGGCGGACTCGATGCGGGCGCGCACGTCCCGCACCAAGGCGGGCGCGATTCCGCCGCTGGCCACCGCGATGATCAGCTCGCCGCGATCGACGATGGCGGGGATGTGAAAATCGGAAAGATCGGGCCGGTCGACCACATTCACTGGCGCGCCAGCCGCGCGCGCCAGTGCGGCGGCGGCTTCCGCTTCGCCTGCATCCTCGATCGCGACGACGGCGAACGCGGCCCCGCGCAAGGCGGCGGCGGCCCCTGCGCCGGCGCGTGGGAACGCCGCGATCTCCGCCGGCGTCTTCTCCAGAAGCGCGCGCTTGCGCGCCGCGAACGGCCCGTCCCCGAACAGGACGACCCGCCGGCCGGCGAGCGGCCAGGACAAGGGAAACGCTTCCATTAAGCTGCAGCCTGATGGCCCTAGCGCGGCGACGAAGCAACCGAAAGCTTCTGAGCCGCCTACACAGAACCGCTAAACAATCCGATCCGCTTTTACTTCTTCCAGATCGGCTTGCCGAGATTGACGTTCTTTGCCGGCGTCACCGCGCCAACAGCGCCGCCGATGACCGCGCCGGCGCCGACGCCGACAGGCCCCAGCACGGCGCCTGCGCCTGCGCCAATGCCCGCGCCAGACAGGGTCCGATCCGCGAATTGGTGGCCGCAGGCCGAAAGCGTCGCGCAGGCGGCGAGAACGAGAACGAGCTTCTTCATCCAACGGCTCCGGCTGAGGCAAGGGCTGCGGCGGCACAGGAACGCCGCCGCCTTTTCCATCCCGTTAACGCCAGCCGGGCGCACCGAGTTTCGCCGCTCAGGCGACGCCCAGCTTTTTTTGCAGATCGGACGACGAGGTCGTGTACAGGAAAACCAACCGCTCGCCGGGCCGAGCGATCTTGAACGCAGCCTGACTCATCAGCGCCGCTTCATGAAAGCCCGAGAGGATCAGCTTCAGCTTACCAGGATACGTGTTGATGTCGCCGATGGCGAAGACCCCCGTTTCGGAGGTTTGGAACGTCGCCGTATCCACGGGGATCAGGTTTTCCGCGAAGTTCAGGCCGAAATCGGCGATGGGGCCGAGCTTCATCGTCAGCCCGTAGAAGGGCAGCAGCGTGTCGCACGGCAGCTCGTAGCGGCCGTTGGCTTTGTTCTCGACGACGATGGACGCGAGTTGGCCGTTCGAACCCTTCAGCTCCTTGATATCGGAAATGTCGAGCTGGACCTTGCCTTCCGCCTGCAGCGCTCGCATGCGCGCCACCGAATGTGGGGCGGCGCGGAAATCATCGCGCCGGTGATTCAGAATGAGCGACTTGGCGATCGGCTGGAGGTTCAGCGTCCAGTCCAGCGCGCTATCGCCGCCGCCTGCGATCACAATGTTCTTGTCGCGGAATTGCTCCATCTTTCGCACGGCGTAAAATACTGATTTTCCTTCGTATTCTTCAATTCCGGCGATCTTGGGCTTGCGCGGCACGAAGCTGCCGCCGCCCGCCGCGATAACCAACACGGCGGCTGTGATCTCCGTGCCGAGCTCAGTGGTGATCTTGAACTTGCCGCCCTCCAGGCGATCCAGCTTTTCGACCATCTCGCCGAAATGGAATTGCGGCCCGAACGGGCGGACCTGTTCGAGCAACCTGTCTGTCAGCTCCTGGCCGGTGACGATGGGTAGGCCCGGAATGTCATAGATCGGCTTTTCCGGATATAATTCAGCGCATTGCCCGCCGGGGCGATCCAGTACGTCGACGACGTGCGCCTTGAGATCGAGGAGACCGAGTTCGAACACCGCAAACAAGCCGACCGGGCCAGCGCCGATGATGATGACGTCGGTTTCGTGCCGCCCGCCGGGCGGAAGCTGCGAATAAAGCGGCGCCTGCGCGGCGGTATCGGCCATGTCGAACCCAAAATGTTTCCGGAAACGCCGCCTTTCACCATAGCCGACCCCGCTTGCGCAAACGAGAACCGCTGGCGCCCGCAATTAGCGCTACTGATCCTGCGCCGGGCCACCTATATGGAGCGCCGGCTCAACCTGAAGTGCAGCTAAACCGATGGCCGCAGATCGCCTGCCTCCCCTGATCGCCCTTCGCGTCTTCGAAGCGGCCGCCCGCCATCTAAGCTTTCGGAAGGCGGCGGAGGAATTGTTCGTCACGCCGGGAGCGGTGAGCCAGCAGATCCGCCTGCTGGAGGATCATGTCGGCGTGCAGCTTTTCCACCGCGAAGGCCGCCGCGTCACCCTGACGGATTCCGCGCAGGCGGCGCTGCCGGCGTTGCAGGCGGGGTTCGCGCAGCTGCACGAGGCGGCGCGCCAAATGCGCCAGCCCGTGCGGCGCAGCCGGGTGACGGTTTCAGTGACGCCCTCTTTCGCCGCGAAATGGCTGCTGCCGCGGCTGCAATTGTTCACCGCGGAGCGCCCCGATATCGACGTCTGGGTTTCGGCGGACATGACGCCCGTGGATTTCAGCGCCACCGATGTCGACCTCGCGATCCGGTACGGCTCCGGCCGGTATGAAGGGCTGGCTTCGGAGAAGATGCTGGAAGAAGCCGTGCTGCCAGTGTGCTCGCCGCTGCTGATGGAGCAGGCGCCGATCCGCCAGCCGGAAGACCTCGCCCACCACACGCTGCTGCACGACAGTGGCCCGGAGATCGACGCCTCCTGCCCGGACTGGGCGATGTGGCTCAAGGCGCACGGCGTAGACGGCGTGGATGCGGCGCGCGGGCCGCGCTTCAACCAATCGAGCCTCGTCATCGAGGCAGCCGTCGCCGGGCGCGGCGTGGCGCTGGCCAAGCGCGCGATCGCGGAGGCCGATCTCGTCTCCGGCCGGCTCATCGCGCCGTTCAGCGGCCCGGGCGCGCCGACGGCGTTCGCATATCATATCGTCTGGCCGCGTGCGCGCGCCTTTACCCCAGCGCAGCAAACCTTTCTCGACTGGCTGCGCGCGCAAGCGGCGATGTACGCGACCGCGGCGGCGAACGATCACGGCGAGCCCGCGCCGATCTTCGCCGCGCAAGGCATCTAAAAATCGA
Organism: Hyphomonadaceae bacterium; assembly: GCA_050246435.1. Classification (GTDB taxonomy): domain Bacteria; phylum Pseudomonadota; class Alphaproteobacteria; order Caulobacterales; family Aquidulcibacteraceae; genus JAKFWI01. Next base: position 2,991 of record JBFWWB010000051.1, on the reverse strand, counting down.
GGGCTTCTGATTTCAGAAAGCTTCGATCAGCCCTGCAGCGCCCATGCCGCCGGCGATGCACATCGAAATGACGATGCGTTTGGCCTTGCGCCGGCGCGCCTCCAGAAGCGCATGGCCAGCCATGCGCACGCCAGTCATCCCGAAGGGGTGGCCAATTGCGATCGAACCGCCATTGACGTTGCAAAGTTCTGGATCGACGCCCAGCGTATCGCGGGAATAGACGCATTGGCTGGCGAAGGCCTCGTTGATCTCCCACAGATCGATATCGGAGACCGTGAGGCCCTGGCGCTCGAGCAGGCGCGGAATCGCAAACACCGGTCCGACGCCCATCTCATCGGGCCGGCAGCCGGCGACGTTGAAACCTGCGAAACGGCCCAGCGGCGAAAGCCCTCGGCGTTCGGCTTCCTTGGCCTCCATCAGCACGACGGCCGCCGCCCCATCGGACAGCTGGCTCGCGTTGCCCGCAGTGACGAAATTGCCGGGACCGCGCACGGGCTGCAGCTTGGCGAGCCCTTCGATCGTGGTGTCGGGGCGATTGCACTCGTCGCGCTCTACTACGTAATCGACGATGCTTTCCGCCTTCGTTTCGCGATCGACAACGCGCATCTTCGAGCGCATCGGCACGATTTCATCCTTGAAATAGCCGGCCTGTTGTGCGGCGGCGGTGCGCCGCTGGGATTCCAGCGCGTAAGCGTCCTGCGCTTCGCGGGAGACGCCATACCGTTGGGCCACGATATCGGCCGTGTCGATCATCGGGATGTAGATGTCGGGATACATCTCTTCCAGGCGCGGATCGAAATTGTTGTTGGCGAGCTTCGCGCCGCGCCCGGGAAAGGACAACGTCTCCACGCCGCCGGCGACGACGCATGCCGCGCCATTGTTGCGAATATAATCCGCGGCCATCGCAATCGCCTGCAGCCCGGAAGAACAAAAGCGGTTGAGCGTCACGCCGCAGGTAGTGATCGGCAGGCCGGCGAGCAGCGCCGCCTGGCGCGCCACGTTGGAGGAGCCGTGCGCCGCGTTGCCGAGGAAGCAATCCTCGACGGCCTCCCCCTCCACACCGGCGCGCGCCACCGCGTTCTGGATGGCGTGCGCCGCCATCGATACCGTGGGCGTGATGTTGAATCCCCCGCGGTCGGCCTTGGCCAGACCCGTGCGGGCGTAGGACACGATCACCGCTTCACGCATGCTTTCCTCCGGGCGGCTTCCTGGCGCGGCATTTCCGCCGCGCACTAAGCACGCCGCGACGGCGTTCGCACAGAAAAAAGGGGGCGGCCTCCGTGAGGAAGCCGCCCCAGCCCTGCTTGAGGGAGGAGGGAATTTAGAACTGGTACTTTAGGCCGACCTGCACGTACCAGCGCGAGGATGTGTCGATATTCGGCGCGTTGCTGCCGACCGCGCCCGCCCCCGAGTTGAAGCTCGAATAGCGGTAGGCCGGGCAAGACAGCGCATTCGAAGCGTCCAGCGCCGTTCCGCTCGCGTCGGCGCATTGCACGCTGACCACGCGGTTTCCCGTGCCGCCGCGGCTGTCGCCGTATTCGCGCACCAGGCCCCAGTTGTCGTTGACGAGGTTCAAGAGATTTTTCACGTCGAACGTCAGGTGTGTGCGGTGACCGCTCAGGAACCCTGGCAGCTCCTGATCGAACTGGAAGTCGACCTGGTTGATTCGGGGATTGTCGCCGTAACCCTTCGGCGTAATCTGGTTCGCCGGGAGCCCCCATTCGCGCACGATGCTGGTGAAGTTCGCCAAGGTGGCGGCATCGGCGAAGAACACCGTGGCGCCTTGCGGCGACACGAATTTCAGCGGATTGCCCGCGTCCGGCGCGTCTACGTTCGGAACGTACAGTAATTGGTCGCCGCGATTGACGCCAAACACCGGCCCCCGGCTGCTGCCGGCGGCATCCGTCATTACGAAGCTGAACGGCCTGCCCGCGCGGCTTTCCGCAAACAGCGTGAAGCGCGAGGCCAGTTCTCCGAAGAAATTCTGCGTCCAGGTTCCGCTTAACTTGAATTGGTTCTCGATTTCGTTGCTGGCGCGCCCCTTCACCGACGTATTCGGATCGTAGGCGCTGAATTGGTCGCCGTAGAAGCCGCTGTCGGTGGTGGCGAATTCTGTGATCGTCCCGAAGTTCGACGCATCCTGGAGGATCAGCGCGGCGGAGAGATCGAAATTGATGCTCTCGAACGTTTTGCTGGCGGAGAGGGCCAGGGTGCGGCTCCAGCTCGTTTCACCCGGATTGTAGGCCTGGATGTCGCGCGAATTGCCGAGGTTCAGCAGATCGTCCTCGGCGGATGTCGGCAGGCCGGCTGTGATCCGGTTCGACCGAATGGCCGCCGCGCTGGCGCCGGAAATCACCAGGCCATCGTAGCGTATGCGCCCATCCGGCGTGTATTGTTGCACGCCGTTGACGGTGAGCGGGCGCGCGCGAATATCGCGGAAAGCCACCGCTTCGTTCGATTGCGAGGCCACAATATCGACCCCGAAGCGCCAGCCGCTCGGCGCATCCAACTTGAAGGACAGGTTGCCCTTCCAATCAGACGGCATCTCGAAGTTCTGCGCCAACGAATTGGTTTCGGCCGTGCGCCGCGCCGGGCTGTCGACAGCCAGAAGCGGCGTAGCGGCGGCCGGAACGCCGACATTGAACGTCGCGTCCGCCTTATTGATGTTCAGCAAAGCGTCGCAGGTGGCGAGCGAGTAGAATGTGTTGGAACCTGCATCGATGCAGGCCTCTGTGGCTGTCCCCAGCGTACCGCGACGTTGCAGATCGATCGCGTTCGTGAGCACGCCGGTGTTCGAGAAGCGGTTCGAAATGAAAACGTCCGGAATACCGCCGGAGAACAGACCAATACCGCCGCCGATCGAAATCCATTCCTGCGGATCGTACTTGAAGGACAAACGCGGCATCAGCACGTCGAGCCCGTCATACGTCTTCTGGTTGGAGAACCCGTACCGGTTGACGAAGCGCTGGTTTAGCGCTGGCTCGTCATCCA
>JBFWWB010000050.1:0-18019 GCA_050246435.1 Hyphomonadaceae bacterium | reverse complement strand
TCGAGATTGAGGGCGTGGACGTCGTGGTGCGGGTGCGCGAGCAGGCGCCGCGTAAATAAGCAGTCATTTCATGACTGCTGCGGCATAATTTAGAATAATTCTAATCTCCTTGACAGGGTAGGCGGGGCGCCTTAGGCAGCGGTTCCTTTCACTTGGGGCGTAAGCGAACGCCGCCCCGCAGGGAGACGCCCATGGCCGCACTGAAAAGCTCGAAGACGTTGGACAACCTGAAGGCCGCCTTCGCCGGCGAAAGCCAAGCGAACCGGCGCTACCTGTATTTCGCCCAGAAGGCGGACGTCGAGGGCTTCAATGACGTGGCGGCGGTATTCCGCTCGACAGCGGAAGGCGAAACGGGCCACGCGCACGGCCATCTGGAATTCATGGAAGAAGTCGGCGATCCGGCCACCGGCGAGCCGATCGGCTCGACCGACAAGAACCTGAAAGCGGCGATCGCCGGGGAAACGCACGAATACACGGACATGTATCCGGGCATGGCGCGCACCGCGCGCGAGGAAGGCTTCGAGGAAATCGCCGAATGGTTCGAAACCTTGGCGAAGGCTGAGAAATCCCACGCCGGGCGTTTCCAGAAAGCCCTCGATACGCTGGCCTAACAGCCACGCGCCTCACCATTGTCGGCGGCTCGGCTTTCCAAGCCGGCCGCCGACTTCATTTAGAGCCGAGCGAGCATGTCCGAAGGCAGCCTCGAAGCGCCCGTGCGCCATCCCCTTCCGTGGAACGATCCCGATTGGACGGATCCCGAAAAGCTCGACGCGGAGATGCGCCGGGTGTTCGACATCTGCCACGGCTGCCGGCGTTGCTTCAATCTGTGCGACAGCTTCCCGCGTCTGTTCGATCTGGTGGACGCCTCGCCCACCGGCGAGTTGGACGAGGTGAAAAGCGCGGATTTCGCGCCCATCGTCGAGGCGTGCACGCTTTGCGACATGTGCTTCATGACGAAGTGCCCGTATGTGCCGCCGCACAGCTTCGACCTAGATTTTCCGCACCTCATGCTGCGCTATCGCGCGGCGCAGGAAGCGCAGGGCGCACCGAAGAAGGCCGTTGAGCAGCGCCAGAAAGAATTGGCGAAGACGGACCGAAACGGCAAACTGGCGCAGCTGGTCGCGCCGCTCGCGAATTGGGGGTCAGACGTCAAGAACGGATTCGGCCGCGCCATGCTCGCGGCGGCGATGGACGTGGATCCCCACGCCGTTCTTCCGAAATATCACGCGCGCACCTTTACCGATCGCGCGCGCGATCAGGATGCGCTGAATGAGGCTGCGCCGAACAGCGCCGCGCCCGGCTTCGGGCGCAAGGCCGTGATCTTCGCGACGTGCTTCGGCCAGTACAATAATCCGCAAATCGGCGAGGCGGCGCGCAAGGTGCTAGCCCACCTGGGCGTGGACGCCGCCGTCGCCTATCCCGGTTGCTGCGGCATGCCGCAGCTGGAACAAGCCAATATCGCGCAGGTGGCGGCGCAGGCGCGAGCGGTTTCGGCCGCGCTGAAGCCCTATATCGAGGAAGGCCGTGACGTGATCACGCTGATCGCCTCGTGCGGGCTGATGCTCAAATTCGAATGGAGTCTCATTCTGCCCGATGATCCCGATGTGAAAGCGCTCGCCGCCGCGACGCGCGACATCGACGAGTACATCGTGGACATCGCGAAGAAGGATGGCCTGCCGCCGGGCTTGCAGGCGGTGGAGGGTGGCGTGGCGTTGCACCACGCCTGCCATGCGCGCGCGCAGAACATGGGGCCGAAGGCGCAGGAAATGCTGAAGCTGATCCCGGATCAGCAGATCACCTTGATCGAGCGCTGCTCGGGCCATGGCGGCACGTTCGGCGTGATGAAGGGTACGCACGAGGTGGCGATGAAAGTGGGCCGGCCCGCCGCGCGCGCAGCGAAGAACGCGAACGCCGCATTCGTCGCTTCCGATTGCCCGCTGGCCGCTAAGCACATCGCACAAGGGATGGAGGCGCAAGGGGCCGCCCCCGCGCGCAATCTTCATCCGGTCGAAATTTTCGCCCGCGCCTATGGATTGGTGGAGGATTGAGATGCCCGCCGCGCAACGCATCATCACCCGCGAAGACATCCTCCCTGCGGCGCAATATGCGGCGGAACGCAAGGCGCGCCGCCAGGCGATCGTCGAGCTGAAGCGGCTGCGCCGCGTTCCCGTGGGGCCGTTCGCGACGTTCTATTTCGAGAATTTCGACACGATGCTGCAGCAGGTGATGGAGATGCTGCACATCGAGAAGGGCGGCGAGGAGCAGATCGCCGACGAACTCGCCGCCTACAATCCGATGATTCCACAGGGCGGCGATCTGAGCGCCACCTTGATGTTCGAGATACCTGACGAACGCGAGCGCGACCGGCTGCTGCGCGCGCTCGGCGGCGTGGAGGCGTTCCTGTTCCTCGATATCGCCGGCCATCGCGTCGCGGCTGAAGCCGAACGCGACATTGAGCGCACCAAGGCCGACGGCAAGACCTCCGCCGTGCATTTCGTGCATTTCAGGCTGCCGGCGGCGGCGGGAGAGGCGCTGAAACAACCCGGCGCGCGCGTCACGCTGTCCATCGAACACGAGCGCTACGGCCATATCGCCATCGTGCCGGAAGCGACGCGGGCGGCGCTGGCGCGCGATCTCGATTAGTTGCGAGGCATTCGCAAAAACGATTGACCCCACTTGGGCGATACGCCACAGTTGCGAATGAATCGCAACAAAGGCGCGCCATGCAGGTGCTTGGACCCCCACAGATGATTGCCGCGCTTATGGCCGCTGATCGGGCGGCGTCGGCGGCGCGGCGGATGATCGCCAAAGCGGTGTGCGCCAAGGAAAAGCCCCGGCCCCCGTCAAGGTCGCCAGGATCAACCGATTGAACGGCCACAAGCGGCGCGCCAGCGGCATGGCGAGATCGCGCGCCCAGCCTAGGAGACGCGAGCGCGATTGAAACAACGGCGTCAGCGCAGCGGACATGAACTGAACCCAAGCCGTCTTCGCGAACCGCGCGCTGCGATAAACTTGAAGGCCGCCGCGGCCGCGCAGTGCGGCAGCGAGCGCCACGGCGTCCGCCAAGGCCAGATTGGCGCCTTGGCCGAGCTGCGGGCTGGTGGCGTGCGCGGCGTCGCCGATGAGCAGCGTTCGCCCATGGCCCCAAGGCCAGGCGCGCACGTCGCGATAGCGCGCGAACGGCAAGGCGGCGAAATCCAGCGGGCCCTCCAGCAGGCGGGCGGCTTCCGGCCAATGGCGCGCGACCTCGCCGCGCCAGGCCTCCGCGCCCGCCGCGCGCCAGGCCTCGTAACGGTCCTCGCGAAGCGACCAGAACACCGCCACATGCTTGCCCGCCGCACCTGGCGCGGCGCCCACCGGCAGCACGCCGATCATCACCGCGGCGGATGCGTAACGCTGCGCCAACACGCCGTCCCAGCGATCCTCCGTATCCGGACGGATCGTCCAGATCGCGCCCCACGGATAGACCGGCGCTCGCGCATACGGCGCGATGGCGGCGCGCAAGCTGGACGCCGCGCCGTCTGCGGCGATCGCTAAATCGAACGGACCGTATGCGCGGCCTTGCGCATCGAACAGCATGGGCGTGGCGGGATTTTCCACGCTGACCATCTCCACGCCCGCATGCAGCGCCGCATCAGTTTCGCCCAGCGTGCGATAGAGCGCGTCGAACAGGCTGGCGCGGTGCACGCCGAGGCCGTACGCGCCCGGGCGCCAATGCGCGTAGGTGATATCGAGCACGCGCGCGCCGCTGGGCTTTTCGCCGCGCAGCGCATGCACGCGGGCGCCTTTGGCCTCCACCGCTTCGCGCAGGCCCAGCGCCTGCAGCGCTTCAAGCCCGGAAGGTTGCAGCAGCAGCCCGGCGCCGAGGGGCTGGGGTTGCGCGAAACGCTCGAACACGGAAACGGCGTGGCCGTCACGCGCGAGCGCTATGGCGGCGGCCATGCCGCCGACGCCGCAGCCGACGATGGCGATCTTCACGCGCTGTCAGCCGAGGAAGGCGCGCAGGCGCGCGTCGAGCCCAGACGCGCTGCGGAGTTCGCATTCCCACAGCGCCAACGTTTCCCAGCCCAGTGCGGCGAGAGCCGCTTCGTTCGCCCCATCGCGCTCGACATTTCGGGCGATCTTGGCGCGCCAATACGCAGCGTTTGCTTTGGGCGCGCGCGCGCCGCGTTTGCACGCGTGCCCGTGCCAGAAGCAGCCGTGCACGAAGATCGCCTTCTTGCGGCCGCGGAACACCACGTCCGGTTTGCCCGGCAGATCGCGCGCTTGCAGGCGATAGCGGTAGCCCGCGCGCGTCAGCGCTTGGCGCACGATGCGTTCAGGGCCGGTGCCGGCGGCGCGCACTGCGCGCATGATCGCGGCGCGCTTTTGCGCGGAGAAGACATCGCCGTTCACGCCACCCGCCGGCGCGAGCGTGCGCCGGCCGCCAGCGGCGCCAGCAAATGCTCGCCCAGCCAGCGCACGACGGGCGCAGCCACCGCGTCGCCCATCAGATGCAGGGCGGCCGTGGTGGTCGTGGGCAGCGGATACTCATCCGGCGCGCCCATGAGGCGGGCGCATTCGCGCGCGCTCATCAAGCGGCTTTTCACGTCGCCGTTCTCGATCACCAACAGCATCTGGCGGCTCGATCCGCCGGCGGGGGTGCGCAGGCAGCCGGCGATTCCATCGAAGCGCGCTTCGACGCGCTGCACCTTGACGCCGCCTTCGCTGCGGATGCGCCGGAACGCGGCGCCGATGGCGCGCCCGCCGGCGGCGCGCAGCATCTCCACGTGCGCGCGCTGGCGCGGGGCCATCAGCGCAAGCAGCCGATCCGTGTCTTCCGTGCTGCGCCACGCCACGGCGGCGTCGTCCTCCAGCACGTCGGCGAGGGAAAGGTTTCGCAACGGCGGGGTTGGCGCGCGCCACCATGTCCAGGGGCGCTTCGTTTCCGCGGGCAGGCTCGCAGCGGCCGCAATCAGCGCTTCGGAATGAAACGGCGCGCAAGGCGCCGCCGCAACGAGATGCGCCGCCACCGGCCCCCGCGCCGCGACGATGAAGATGCGCGGTCGCGATTGCGGCGTGAAATGCGCGGCGTCGATGCTGAGCGCGCCGACGCGATAGCCCGCGCGCGCCAGCGCCCCCGCCAGCGCGCGAAAATCCGCGCCGCCGTGCGAACTCACCAGCCCCGCGACATTCTCCAGCGCGATAACCGGCGGGGCAGCTTCGCCTTGCGCCTCGATCAGCCGCCAGAATCCCCAGAACGCGCCGGAGCGGGGCGCGGCGAGCCCGCCGCGTTCCCCAGCCAGCGATAAATCCTGACAAGGAAAGGAGGCCCAGGCGAGGTCGGCGCCTGCGGGCAACGCGGCGGGCGCCACGTTCCACACATCGCCCACATGAAGCGCCTCGGCGCCGAACGCGCGCGCATACGCGGCCGCCTTCGCGGGATCATAATCGTTGGCGAAAACGCACCGCCACGAATCACCGAGGCCGAGACGCGCGAGGCCGCCGCCGGCGAAGAATTCGTAGAACGTCCACTGGGAAGTTGAATCAGGGCGCATTCCGGTATGATAGAGTGTTCTTGGGGACGCCTCGATAGACCGAGAAGGCTCGGTGCGGGGTCAGGAGTGTTCCGCATGCGGTTTTCCATGCGCCAGGCTTGCGCGGCGGGTCTCCTGGTCGTGCTGGCGGCGTGCGGCGCCGAGCCCGGCGGGACGGCTGGAAGCGGCGGCGGCGCGAGCGGCGCCGGCGGCGCAGGGCCCCCGCCGATCGATGAAAAGAAAGAGATCGCCGCCCTGGGCGCGCCGGCTTCGCCGGAAACGCGCGCCCTCTATGAGGGGGATTTCGAGGCGGTCGGCCAGGAGCCGGATTGGCGGCTCGGCCTATTCCGGGAATGGGTGTCGTTCAGCCGGCCCGGCCTGCAGGAAGTTGGCGGCGTGCCCGGGCGGAAAGATGTGGGCGAAAAGGGCGCGCGCATCGTCGCCGGGCCTGTCATCGTGACGTTGTCCGCCGGCGAGTGCGTGTATGACGACGAGCAGCCGGCGGAAAAATTTCCCTACAAGGCGCAGGTGAGTTTCGACGGCGTGGAATATGACGGCTGCGCGCGGCGCGCCTCTTCCGCCTCCGCTGCGTCCGAGCGTTGGATCGCGCGCATCGCGGAGTTGTTGCCGGCGATCGACGCGTGCCTCGCGCGCGTCGACAACAAGCCCGCGGGCGTCACCATTGCATACGTGAACGGCGAACAGACGAGCGTGCGCCTGCTGGACGCCGAAGGCGGTCGCTACGAATGCAGCGCGCCGAACGGCGGCGGCGCGGTCGATTATTGGGGCAGCCTCGCCGATCGCGACGTGCTGCAGGGCGAGCGCGATCCGCTGTTCGTCCGCGCGCCGGCGCCGGCGCCGAAGGGGCCGTGCGTGCACAATGAAGCGGCAAAGAACGCCGCAGGCGGCGCGATCGGGTGGTATTCGACGACGAGCTGCTGAGCCCGCTCAGAACCAACTGACGCCGAAGGCCTCGTTGATGATCCGCCCGGATTCGGTAAGCACCGCCAAGCCCAAGCGATAGCCGACCCAAGCCACGCCGATGGAGACGAGGCCCATCGGCACCGTGAGCAGCGCCAGACGGCCGTCGCGCTGCACCAGCGCAAGCCCGGTCGCCGCCACCGTCATGCCGGGCGGCCAGTTGCCGCCGGGAATCGGCAGCAACAGCACCAGCGCCATCGCCAAGGTTTGCAGCCCCAGAAGCTGCGTGGCCGGGCGGCGCACGAATACTGTCCAGCTGGGGCGGACCACCCGCTCGATCTTCCGCAGCAAGGGCGCGCCGCCCTGGATCGCCCGCTCCAGCGCTTGGCGCGGCACCGTCCAGCGCTTCGCGCGCCGCGGCAGCCAGGCTTTGTCGTTCGCGAAGGTGAGCTGCAGGGCGGGCGCGATCAGCAGCAGGCCGAACAGGGTGGACACGCCGGGGATGTTCGGAATGCACATCGGCAGCGCCAACAGGAGCAGCAGAACCCCCACGGCGCGCCCGTCGAGCCGGTCGAGGATCTCGCCGATTGTGACGCGCTCTTCAGGGAACACGCCGACAAGCTCCTCCAGCAACGCCGAGGCGGGCTTATCGTCCGCGGCGTCGTCGTCGAGGGCAGGGGCTTGAATCGGCGAATCCATTCAAAAAGGCCTGATGAGACTACGCCGGGCTCTCGTGAGTGTTCAGCGTCCCGCCAGGAAATGGCGTGCGCGCAGGCAAAGTCAGCCCGTTTCCGGCATCTTCCGAAAGAATCCTTTCGGTAGCGTTCTTTTGGCAACGGGTTGGCTCGCCGCCTGTGGGCCGGCCGCGCCCCCCAGCGAGCTGAGCGGTCTTTGGAGCCGCAGTTTGGCGGCGTGCGCTGCGGGCTTGGGCGTCACTTTCCGCGCCGATGCGGTGCGAGCGCGCTTCGGCGACGAGACCTTGGTGCTGTTGACGACGCCGCGCTACGAGGCGCGCCCTGAAGGCGCGGGGTCGCGGGTGCGCATCTATTACTCGCTCCCGCACACGCCGGGCGGCGTGCGCGCCGATCTGGGCCGCGGCGTCATTGAACTCGAGAGGTCGCCGGCTGGACGGCTGCGCCCGGTCGCCGGCTGGTTCACCGATCTGCAGACGGGCGCGGCGCATGCGCGTCTCGCTCCGGGCCCGCTCGACGACATGTTGAATCTCGGGTTGTGCCCGCGCGACGCCTCGCCCGCCGAAGCGCCGCGCGCCTAGCCCTCAAAAGCGCAGAAGACTCAATTCTCTGGGCGATCCATTGAGGCGCTATGCGCGCACAGCGCGCAGCGCTTGGAAAAGCCCGGCGATCGGCGCCAAGATCGCGCCCGTTGAAAGCGGAAGCAGGACGCCGATGGCGGAACAGACATTGCCGATGCGGCGCGGGCTGCTTTCCAGCATCCATCGCGCGTTCATCGGCGCCTTCCTGCTGATCGTGATGGCCATCGTGCTGTTCGCCAACGCGTTGATTTTCAGCGCGCGGGCTTTCCAGCACAATTTTGCGCAGCTCTCCGGCTCGCCATCTGGGATCGTGTCTATGGCGATGGTGCGCGAGACGGCGCGCGCGGTGGCCGTGTTCGAGGCGGAGGCGGCGCCGCTCGAAGCGCGCCTGGCCGACACCCAACGCGCCATCGAGGCGGCGAACGCGCGGATGGACGCGCTCATCCGGCAGTTGGATCAGGGCGGCGTGCGCTTGGCGCAGCAGGTCGGCGAAGCCGAGCGGCGCGCCAACCTCGCCGCCGATCCGGCGGATGCCAGCCTACCGGCCCTGCAAAGCCGCATCGCCCGGCTCGACCGCGCAACGCGCGACCGCGCCGCCACAGCAGCGTTGCGCACCGCGCTTGCATCGCTGCAAAGCGCGCAAAGCGAAATCACCGCCGCCGCCGCCGACCGCGACGCCCGCCAGACGGAAGCGCAAACTCTGGGCCGCCAGCTCGCCGAGCAACGCGCCCGCCTCGATGCGCGCGGCCTCTACAAGGGCGATTTCAACCAGATCAAAGCAGAGATCGATTCACTCGAGAACACCGGGCCGTTCGGCCTCGGGCTGACCTTGGCGCAAGCCCATCCGACGTTTCTCTCCGCGCTGCTCGTCTGTTCCATGGGCGCGCTGGGCGCCATTCTGTTCCTTTTTCCCGCCTTCATGACCAACACGCCGGAATGGCGCGTGACGTTCGTCATCATCGTTGTGCGCATGGCGTTCGGCATGATGACCGCCTTCAGCTTCTTCCTGCTGGTCAATTCCCTGATCGCGGCGTTCGGCGCCTCCGCACTCGATGCGTCGGCGCCCAGCCTCAATCCATTCACGGTCTCGGGCCTCGGCATCGTCGCCGGCTTGTTGTCGGATCGTGTGGCGCAATGGGTGTTTCAGCGCGGCGCCTTTCTCTATGCGGGCGCCGGCGCCGCGCTCGATGGGGCAGGCGCCGCCGCGCATGTTGCGGCGGGCACGGTCAAAGCGGCGTTCCACCGGCCTCCGCGCAAGGGATTGTTCGGTCCGATCAATCCGCAAGGCGGCCCGCACGATCCGGCGGCCGCCCAAAGCCAGGTTTCTTAGCGCGTCAATGCGCGGTGCGCGGCAGCGCCATCGCATCGGAGAGCGCGGCGGCGAGCCCGGTGATGTTGAACGGCTTGGAGATATGGGTCGTCATGCCGGCGGCGCGTTGAATCTGGATTTGCGCCGGGCTGCAATCGCCGGTGACCGCGATGATCGGGACTTCGCGATTGGGGCCGTCGCCATTGCGGATCGCGCGGGTGAGGGCCAGGCCGTCGAGATCGGCCATCCGCACGTCGAGCAGCAGCACGTCGAACGGCGCCTGTTCGGCGGCGGCCAGACCGGCCAAGCCGCAATCGGCGGTCTCGGTGGCGAATCCCAGATGGTCGAGCACGGCGGCCAAGGTCAGCAAGGTCAATTCGCTGTCGTCGACGACGAGCACGCGCGCACCGGCATGATCTTGGGTCACGTTTTCCCCTCCTGCGGCCTCGCGGCCGCGCCTGACCGCTTCTTCTAAAGCCAAGGCGTAAAGAAAGGACCCAAGCCCATTGCTGCGCCTTGGGCTTCAAGCCGGACCCGGACTCTGATTAAAAGGCGTCAATACTTCTTTGGGGACGGAACAGGCGGCGCCACGTGGCCCACGGCAAGCTCATCCTCAAGATCTGCGCTGGCGCGCTCGTAGCGGCGTCGGCCGGGGGCGCAGCGGCGGCCGACCCGGCGGGGCGCTACGAACTCAGTTGGCGCAGCGGCAAAAGCCTCCGCCAGAAGGATGCCGATCTAGCGCTGCGCGAGGCGTTGCTCATTTCCGCCAACGGCGCTGTGCGCGAATTGGAGGCGCAGGGCGCTTTCGATGCGCCGAACCGGCGCATCGCGCTGCCCGAAACGCTCGAGGCCATGCGCGGCGATTGGAATTCGGTGGGCCGTTCCGGCGCGCTGGAACGGCTGCAAACGGCGATGAATGCGGCCGCGGCGGTTTCCGTAGCCAGCGCCGGGGCGCCGCTCAAGCAGGCCATCGCCACGGTCGATTTCTTCGATCCCGCCGGCATCGTGTTAAGTGGCGACCGCGCCGCCAGCCAGTTCCTCGCGCTGCGCACGCGGGCCGATCTCGAGCGCGACCTGCGCCCTGTGGTGGTGGCGGCGCTCGCGCAATCCGGTGCGTTCGCTGCGCTGACTGAGGCGGGCGAAGCGGTGGGCCAAGCCGACAAGGCGAACGGATATCGCGATCCTGTGACCCAGCGCACGCTCACCGGCGTACTCGACGCCTTGTTCGAGGAAATCGGGCGCAACGAGCAGGGCCTGCGGGCGGAGCCTGCCGGGCGCGGGTCGCCGCTGCTGGAACAGGTGTTCAGCGCCGCGCCGATTTCACGCCTCGCACGCGGGGGCGGTTGATCGCGGCGCGGGCGCCGGTAGCATCGCGGCGGCATGGGCGATCCATATGAGTCGGGCAGGCGCGTCAGCTTCGCTGTCGCGGGGGGACAGATGGCCGCCGCCGCTTTCGGCGCCGCTGCGCGCCCGCCGGACATCCTGTTCCTGCACGACGCCGGCCTGAACGCGCTGGCCTATCGCGAGATGCTCGCCCCGCTCGGTGCGCGCTTTCATGTCGTGGCTGTGGATTTGCGCGGCCACGGGCGCACTACGCTGCGGTCTTCGCTGTTCTCGTCCTGGAGTCGGCTGAGCGCCGATATTATCGAGCTTATGCTCGCGCACTTCACGAATGCGCCCACCTTGGCGGGGCATGGCCTGGGCGCGGCGATCGCGCTGCTGGTGGCGGGCCGGCGCGCCGATTTGGCGCGCGGCGTCTGCGCCATCGATCCGGCATTGGACTTTGCGCCGGCGCGGCCGCCCGTGATCGCCGGGCGCTTCGACACCCGCGAGGCGGCGCAGAGCGCCCTCTCCGCACACGAATATTTCGCGTCCTGGCCCGCCGACATGCTGGCCGATTACGCCGAAGACGCCTGCCAATTGCTGCGCGACGGGCGCTTTCGCTTGCGGTCGGACGCGGCGCACGCCGTGCGCGCGCCGCGCGGGCGCGTGTGGCGCGCGTTGGCGCAAGCGCCGGGACCGATCACGATCCTGCGGCCCGAACGGCGCGGCGGCTTCGGCGACGCCGCCGCGAAGCGCGCGGCGCTGTTGCGACCCGACGCGCGCATCGCGATCGTGGAAGGCGCCGGCGCGGCGGCGCCGTTTGAAAATCTTGAACGCGTGCGCGCGGCGATCGAGGCTGTGGCGCTCGCGGCGCGCGGCGAGCGCTAGAGCGCCATTTCCGGCGCGAAGACGCCGCGCGCGGCATCAGCCTGCGTGCGGTCCAGCGCGATCGCCTTGCGCGCCGCACGATCGAAGAGCAGGCCGACGCCTTGCGCCGTGACCCATGGCGCGCCGGAAACGGGATCGAGCAGCCAGTGCGTCATCAGCCGCGCCTTGCCGTCAAAGGCGGCCGTCGCCGAGCGGATATGGAAGAGATCGCCTGCCGCGGGCCAGGCGCGAAACGCCAAGCGGTATTCCACCGCCACGACGCCGACATCCGGCCCGATGGCGGCGAGCATGCGCGGCCGCAGCAGGTTCGGAATGGAATCGGAAATGCGTCCGATCGCGATCTCCGGGCGCATGCGCCCGAAGACGTCGCATTCCTCCGCACCGAACGCGCCGGCGCCGATCAGCGCCGCGCCGAACCTATCCGCCGCCTCCAGCGACGCCGGTCCGGGCGCGCGTTCAGCGTCGATGCCGCGCGCGGCCGCATGCGGCGGCGGCGCGCACTGCAGCGCCTCCAAAGCTGCGTGGGCGCGGCGCGACCAGGCGAACGGCTCCTGCGTGCGCACCGCGACGTGCTCCACCGCGAGCGTGAGCGCGGCGGCCGGCGCGCCGTCGGCATGGCGCAGCTCAACGAGTATCCGCGCGGCGGTTTCCGATATGGCGAGGACGCCCGCATAGCCGGACAGCGCATCGGCGTTGCGCGCCTCACGCAGGAAACGGATGTGGATGTCGCGCGGAACGAGGGTGGCTGCGGCGTTGCGCTGGAACGCATGCGGCAGGGCGATCGCCGCGGCGAGCGCGCCCGCGCATTGCCACGCCTTTTGCACGAAGAAACGGATGTTGAGGTGATCGTTCTCGTCGCATTCCCAGGCGTTGACTGAGCCGCGATAGGCCAGCAAGGGAGGCGGCGCCGGCTGGGATTGCGGCGCCTTCGCCATCAGGCCGCGCGGCACGCTGCGCAAAAGCCCACTGCCTCCAGCATCGTGCGCTTCAAGGCGAAGCCGGCGCGCGCGGCTGCTTCCGCGATATCGGCCAGGGCGTGGCCGGAATCCGCCTCGATCGCCGCGCCGCATTTCTCGCAGATGAGAAACAGCGTCGACCGCTCGCAGGCGCCGACCTCGCACGCCACGAACGCATTCTGGCTTTCGATGCGATGGGCGAGGCCCATGCGGACGAGAAACTCGAGCGCGCGATAGATCGTCGGCGGCTTGGCGACGCCGCCATGCTCCGGACGCAGATCGTCCAGCAGGTCGTAGGCTTTCGCGGGGGCGTTTCGGTCGAGCAGCAATTCGAACACGCGCCGGCGCAGCGGCGTCAGCGTTTCGTTCGCGGCGGCGCATGCGGCCTCGGCGGCGGCCAGCTGGGCCCGGCGATCGGCGGCGAGGGTGGTCGACACGGCTTTCTCCAAACGCCTGCTCGCGGCCGCCATCATGGCAAGAATCGCCACGCCGCGCACGGATAAAAGCTTCCCCGCATATAGGCCCGGCCGCCGGCGCGCCTAAGAGGCGTCGTTACGGCGCTTCCAGTTGGTGTACGACAACCAATACATCGCCAAGGTGATGAGGCTGATCGCGAGCGAGGCGTGGGGCAGGCTGCGCACGCCGAAATGATCGTAAAGATAGCCGGCCAGCGCCGCCCCTGCGGCGATCCCGCACTGCAGCAGCGCGGCGTTGAGCGCCAGCACCATGTTGCGCGACTCCCCCGCGAGCGCCACGAGCCGAGCGCCCTGCGGGCCCATCATCGTGGAGCCGACAATGCTCCAAAGCAGGAAAAGCGCGATCGCGATGACGCCGGGAGGCGGCGGAAATTGCAGGATCAGAAACACCACGCACACGGCCGGCAGCGTCACCCGCAGCAGCCGGTCATGCCCGACGCGGCCCAGAAGGTGCGCGGCGATCGAGGTGCCGATGATGCCGGCGATGCCGTTCGCGAGCAGCGCCAGCGGCACGCCGTGCTCGGGCACGTGGAAATACTGGATGAGAAAAACGCCGACGAGCGCCGTGGTGCAGAAGGTCGCCGCCATCTGGAAGAACGTGACCGCGAGGCCGGGCGCGAGCACCGGATCCTTGAATGTCGACAGCATCGCCGACGCCGTCGTCTTGCGCCCGTGCGAACCCGCGGGCACGGAATAATAGACTGCGGCCATGATCAGCACGCAGAGCACGGCGATGCCGGCCATCGCGTAACGCCAGCCCACCAATTGGCCCATCAAACTCGCAAGCGGCACCCCGATCACCGAAGAAAGACTGGTGCCGATCAAAACAAAGCCGACAGCCTGCCCGGCGCGGTGCGGCGGCACGATGCTGGCGGCGGCGGCGTTCACCATCGGGCCGATGAGCGAACAGCCGAACGCCATCACCATGCGCGAGAAAACGGCGACGGCGTAATTGGGCGCGATCGCGCAGATCACCTGGCCGACGGCCACGCCGCCGACGCCGATCAGCACCAGGGTTTTGCGGTCCCAATCGCCGAACGCCATCTGCAACGGCAGCGCGATCAGCGTGTAGGTGAAGGCGAGCGCGGTCAGCAGGAAGGCGATGGCGCCCGGCGTCACTTGCAGATCGTGCGACATTTCCGGGATGAGGCCGATCGGCGCCATGGTGCTGATGCCGAGCGTGAAATAGGCCGCGGCGAGCGCCGGCAAGGCCAGCGGGTTGAGTTTCGGTTCGGGCGGGGCGGCGACGGCGGTCATGCGGGCGTTCCCCTTCGCCGCGCAGCGGCCATCCCCTATTGCGCGCGGGATCGCCGCGCGCCGCGTTTGCCGGTCATTGTAAAGCCGCCGACGGCGAAGAAAAGGTCCGACCAAAGAGGCTGGAGGACCTTCGGACGCAAAGTTCTTCACAGGGAACTTTACAAGAACATTCGCTTGTGTCACATAATGGAACATAGAGCGAACGGAGGGCGGTGCGATGGAAGCGATCTTCAAAGGGGCGAGTGGCCGGCTGCATCGTTTCTGGGCCTGCGATCCGCGCGCGGCGCTGCCGGCGGGGCCGGCGGTCTATGCGTTCGCCCGTCCGGGCGTCGGCGGACGCGGATGGGTGCCGCTCTTCCTGTCGCGCACCGCGAACCTCGCGCAGCGCATGGCGAGCCATGAAATTTGGGACGAGGCGCTGCGCTTGGGCGCGACGCACGTGCTGATCCACCAAAGTCAGGCGCGGGATGCGCGCGAAGCGGTGGAGGCCGATCTGCTCGCCGTGCTGCGCCCCGTGCTGAACGAGCCCTATGATGGCGGTCGCGCCGCTGCCCCGGCCTCGGCGCAGGTGATTGGCCTGCCTTCGCTCGGCGCTACGATGCGCCGCGCCGCCGGCTTCTAATTGGTTCGCGGCTTCAGCGGAATGTATCCGCGCGGCGGACGGCGCTCGGGCGCCTCCGTCAGCGGTTCCGGCTCGGGCAGCGGCGCGGCGGTTTTCGCAGCGCGCGCCAGCTGCACGAATTCCGCGCGCCAGCCGAACGGATCGGCGCCCTTCGCGGCGTTCGCCAGGGCGATGACGTCGTCATAGCCGTACTGACGCGCAAGATGCGTATCGCCGGCGAGCAATTGGCCGAAACCCGCAACGGCCGTCGCGAAGCGCGTGGCTTCGGGCGCCGCGGCTAGGCTCGCATAAGCGTCGGTGCTGGTGATCGCGCGCTCGATGAGGATTGAATCTTTTGCGCCAGGCGGCTTGTAGCGGATGCGCAGGAACGCGATCTCGCCGGTTTTGTCGCCGGGCGGCGGCGATGCGCTCTGATAGCGCAAGGGATCGATCGCGGTTTTGCCGCCGGCTGGCGTTAACTCATAAATTGCAGTGACGTTCGCGCCCGCGCCGATATCGCCCGCATCGACGCGATCGTTGCTGAAATCTTCTTGATTGAGCAGGCGCGTTTCGTAGCCGATGAGGCGATATTCGGCGACGCGCGCGGGATTGAACTCCAACTGGAGCTTCACATCGTCGGCGATCGGCAGAAGGGCCGATTGCATCTGATCGTGCAGCACTTTGCGCCCCTCGGCGAGGGTGTCGATGTAGGCGGCCGCGCCATTGCCGGCCTGCGCGATCTTCTGCATCAGTGCGTCGTTGTAGTTGCCGCGGCCGAAGCCGAGAACGGAAAGATAGATGCCGCTTGCGCGCTTCTGCGCGACGAAATCCTCGAGCCGCGCGGGATCGACGATGCCGACATTGAAATCCCCATCCGTTGCGATGATCACGCGATTGATGGCGGATTTCGAGAAGTTGCGTTCGGCGAGCGCATAGGCGAGCGCCAATCCCTCACCGCCCGCCGTCGATCCGCCGGCGCTCAAGCGGTCGAGCGCGGAAAGCATCTTGGCTTTATCCGACGTGGGCTCCAGCACGGCGCCGGTGGCCGAGGCGTAGACGACGATCGACACGCGGTCCTTCGGGCCGAGATCGTCCGTCAGTTGGCGAAAGATCTTCTTGGCCAAGGGCAAGCGGTCGTCCGGCTGCATCGAGCCCGATACGTCGATCAATAGAGTGAGATTGAGCGGCGGGCGCGCGGCGGGGCGAATGTCGTACCCTTGGATGCCGATGTGCAGCAGCGTCTTGCCGGGATTCCAGGGCGAAGGCGCCAACGCCACCGACGGCTCGAACGGGCGCGTCTGCGATTTCGGCAGCGGATAGTCATAGTCGAAATAATTGATCATCTCCTCCACGCGCACGGCGTCTCGCGGCGGCAGTTCGCCGTCGTTCAGGTACCGGCGCGCATTGGAATAGGAGGCGGTGTCGACATCTATGGAGAACGTGGAAACCGGTTCGGCCTTCACGGACTTCACCGGATTGGCCTTCGCGTCGGGATATTTCTCGGTGTCGGCGCCGCGCATGCGCGGCGCCAGCGTGGGGGCGTAATTATTGCCGGCGCTGGGCGCGGCCGTTGTCGCGGCGGCGCCGCGCAAGCCCATGACGCGCAGCGGCGACCTGGGGTAGGGCGCGGGCGGCGGCGGACTGGGCGGCGGAGGGGCGCCGGTGACCGCTATTTCGCCCGCTTGATCGGCGGCGCGATCCTCGCTGCGTTGCGAACCAGCGCAACCCCAGATCAAAGCCGCCGCGGCGACCGCCGCCATTATGCGCGCGAGCCCCATGCGATCCTCCTCACGCCGACGCATGATGAGAACAGCGCGGGAAACAGGCGCGCTCACGCCCGAAACGCGGCGGAATTCCGGCGCGATGCGGCGTGCGCTGCTAGCCGCCGCCGCGTTTCGCGATCCAGCTGCTGACGCAATCGGCCAACACGCCCGGCGGCAATTCCGCCTCATTCAGAACGGCGGCGTGGAACGCGCGGCTGTCGAACGCCTGGCCGAGGGCGGCGCGGGCGCGTTCGCGCTGCTGCAGCAACGCAAGGCGGCCCAATTCGTAGGCGCACGCCGCGCCTGGCGAGGCGGCGTGACGGGCGATCTCCGCATCGACGATCGCGGCGCTCTCGCCGGTGACCGAGGTGAGGTAGGCGGAGGCCTGCTCGCGGCTCCAATCCATCGCATGGATGCCGGTGTCGACGACGAGCTGCGCGGCGCGCCAAGCTTGAAACCGCAAATAGCCGATGCGCGATAGCGGATCGCCTTCGTAGAGGCCCATCTCGTCGGCCAATTGCTCGCCATACGTCGCCCAGCCCTCGCTGTAGGCGCCGAAACGCAGCAACCGGCGCAGCGCGGGAAGCTCAGCGCGTGCGAGCGCCGCACTCGCCTGCAAATGGTGGCCCGGCAGCGCAATGTGGTGCGAGATCGTCGCCAGATCGAAGCGCGGGCGCGCGGCCAGCATTGCGGCGGCGAAATATACCGCTCCGCCGCGGCGATTATCGAGCGACGGCGGCTCATAAGCGCCCAGCTGGCCGGGCGCTGCGTCGGCGCGCATCGGCGGCAAATCCGGATACGGCCCAGAAAACCAGCGCGGCAGCTGGGAAAGCACGCGGCGCTGATAGACCGCGATGTCGGCGAGCGCGCGATTGACCGGGTCGTCGGGGTAGCGGAAGCGCGGATCGGCGGCGAGTTGCGCGAGCCGTGCGCCAGGCGTGCCTTCGGCCAAGCCTTGCGAGCGCAACATCATGTCCAGTTGGCCGGCAGCGGCCTGCACGCGCGCAAGGCCGATGGCGTGGATTTCCTCCGGCGCCGCGTTGGTCGAGGCATGAAACGCCAGCCGCGCGCGGTAGGCCGCGGCGCCCTGCGGCAGGCGGGCGATCCCTGGAGCGGATCCTGCGCGCTCGCGCAGCGCCGCGAGCGCGCCCCAGGTGCGCCGGTAGGCGGGCTGGATCTGCTGGGCCGTCGCCGCCAGCGCCTCAGCGAATAGGGTGCGCGCACGGGCGCGTGGGGGCGTATCGGGACCCGCCTCGGGCGCGATGGGACCAGCGATCGCCTCGAGCCGGCGCCGAAAGTCGACAAGCAGGCGCAAACTTTCCGGCGGCGCCTCGATGACGCTGGCGACGGCGGCGAGCGCGCGGTCGAGCACAAAATCCGGCGGCGTCACGCCTTGTTGCGCGTCGGCGCGGGCGAGCGCCGCCTCCGCGTCGAGCGCTGCAGGAATTGCGCGCAGCAACGCCAAATCGCGCGACGCCTCGTCCAAGGTTTTGGGCGCCGGCGCCAGCGCGAGCAGATATTGCGCGCGGATGGTCGCGCTGTCTTCGGGGCCGAGCGCGTAAGGCGAGAAGCCGTCCGCCGCGGAAAAGCGGCCGTAGCCGAAGCGCGCGCCGGCGGCGAGCGCTGCGAGATAGGCGTCAAGCGCGTCGTAGGTCGTGCGCTCGCCGGCGGCGAGGGGCGTGCGATCCAGGCTGCGCCACTGCGCAAGCCGGCGCAGGGCTGCTGCGCGCCGCAGA
>JBFWWB010000049.1:0-18040 GCA_050246435.1 Hyphomonadaceae bacterium | reverse complement strand
CTTCTGGGCGACGGAAAAGGCGCCGGCGGGCGCCGAGCCGCTCGGCGATGTGGCCGAGTCGCGCGATTAAGCCGAACCATACGGGGCGGAGCACGATCCACTCGAGGACGCGCAAGCGCGCGGCGAAGAACCCCTTGGCGGCCCGCTGTTCGATGATCCGATCGAAGCCGAAGACGACTATGCGCGCGCGGTGGAGCGCGCTTCGCTTGAAACCCTGAACCCGGCGCCGGGCCCAGCTGGCGATTATCTCGCCGCCGCCCGCCGCGCCGCGCAGGCGACGCCCGCAGGCAAGCAGGACCACGCCGGCGACGGCCCCAAACTGCGCGGCGCGGTGCGCGTCGTCGCCTGGGGCGCTGCGCTTGCAGCGGCCCTCGCGGGCGGCGCGATCTATTATCAAATGGCGGGCGAGAAGCGCGCCGCCAGCCGCGAAGGCCACGCCGCCACGCCGCGACCTTCGCTGCACAATCCTTCCGCCGCCCTCGTGAACCCGCCGCCCGGATCAATCGCGGAAGCGGCCCAGGAAACCGAGCCGCACGCGGATGCGCCCGCCGCGCCGCCCGCAAGCGCGGCCGCGCCGCCTGCCGCCGAAAGCGCGCCCAAGCCGGCGCGCGCCGGCCCGCTGCACCCGACCGCCGCCCCGGCGCCGGCCGCGTCTTCCGTCACGCTGGAGCAGGCCGCCGCCAAGGGCGATGCGCTCGCGCAATACGATCTGGCCCTCGCGCGCTACGCCGCCGGAGACCGCGCGGAAGGCGCACGGTTGCTGCGCCTCTCGGCGGCGCAGAATTTGGCCGTCGCGCAGTATCGCCTCGGCAAAGCCTATGAGCGCGGCGAGGGCCTCACGCCGAACGCCGTCGAAGCGCGCCGCTGGGTGGAGCGCGCCGCGAAGAGCGGCAATGTGAAGGCCATGCACGATCTGGGCGTCTATCTTGCGCGCGGCGAAGGCGCGCCGTTGGATGAGCCGGCGGCGTTTCGGTGGTTCCTGGATGCGGCCGAGCACGGCGTCGTCGATTCACAATTCAATCTCGGCGTTCTCTATCTGCAGGGCCGCGGCGCGGACGCGGACTCGCGCGAGGCGTTCTATTGGTTCGCCGTCGCCGCCGCCGGCGGAGACGGCGATGCGCGCAGCCGCGCGACGGCGCTCGAAAAACAATTGGGCGCCGATGCCGTAGCCACCCTGCGCGCACGCGCCCGCGCGTTCCACGCCAAGCCGGAGATCGCGCAGGCGAACGGAGCGCTGGGC
This sequence comes from Hyphomonadaceae bacterium, assembly GCA_050246435.1. Taxonomy (GTDB): domain Bacteria; phylum Pseudomonadota; class Alphaproteobacteria; order Caulobacterales; family Aquidulcibacteraceae; genus JAKFWI01. The sequence continues at coordinate 16,800 of JBFWWB010000049.1, read as the reverse complement.
GCGCGGCCATGGGCCAGCGAGGCGCTGCAAGCCCAGGCGACGACCCCGCCGCGCACCTGATCGAACACGCCGCAGCCCGCCGCGCTTGAAGGCGCGCGGCAGCGTTGGGATAGTGCCGGTCTTCGCCATCCACGCGGCCTCTGCATGTCGATTTATCTGCCGATCGCCGAAATGCCGGTGAACGTCCTCGTCATTCTGATGATGAGCGCGGCCGTGGGATTTCTGTCGGGCATGGTGGGCGTGGGCGGCGGCTTCATCATGACGCCGCTTCTGTTTCTCGTCGGCGTGCCGCCGGCCGTCGCAGTGGCGACCGAGGCGAGCCAGATCACCGCAAGCTCCGTGTCCGGCGCATTGGCGCACTGGCGCAGGCGCTCGGTGGATTTGCGCATGGCGGCGCTGCTGTCGATCGGGGGCGTGATCGGCAGCGTCTTCGGCGTACAGCTATTCGCCTATCTGCGTCGGCTTGGTCAGGTCGACGTGCTGATCGCGCTGTTCTACGTGTTTTTCCTCGGTCTCATCGGCGGGCTGATGGTGGTGGAGAGCTTCGCCGCGTTGCGCCGCCGCCGGTTGGGGCGCACGCCGCCGCGCCGGAAGCGCCAGCGCACGCTGGCGCATATATTGCCGTTGCGGATGCGGTTTCCGCGCTCGGGCCTCTATATCAGCATCATCCCGCCACTGGTGATCGGCGCGCTCGTCGGCGTGCTTTCGGCGGTGATGGGGGTGGGCGGCGGCTTCATCATCGTGCCGGCGATGATCTACATGCTCCGCATGCCGACGAATGTAGTGATCGGCACGTCGTTGTTGCAGATCGTCTTTGTCACCGCGCTCGTCACGGTGCTGCAATCGGTGCAGACGAAAACGGTGGACCTCATGCTGGCGGCGTTGCTCATCGCCGGCGGCGTGGTCGGCGCGCAGTGGGGCGCGCGCGCCGGCGTGCGCATGCAGGGCGAGACCTTGCGCGCGGTTCTGGGCGTGATCGTGCTCGGCACGGCGCTGAAAATCCTGTGGGACCTGATCGCGACGCCGGGCGAATTGTTCGTGCTGGCGGCGCAACGATGAGAACCGCCCTCGCCTTCTGCACGCTGGCGCTGCTGCTGGCGGGCGCGCCGGTGCGCGCGCAAAATCCGCTCGCCGCCGCGGTGTCCGACGATGTCGTCTCCGTCACTTCGGATTTTCGCGGCGCCCGGGTGACGATCTTCGGCGCTCTGCCCGACCGTCGCGGCCGCGGCGACGTGGTGATCGCCGTGCGCGGGCCGGCGGAGGAAGCGGCCGTTTTGCGCAAGCAGCGCATCCTGGGCCTATGGATCGCGGGCGATCGCGTCGTGTTCACCGCGTCGCCCGTATTCTTTGCGCTGCTGGCGAACCGCCCGCTGAGCGAGATTGCCGATGCGCGCACGCGCGCGCGTCTCGGCCTCGATCTCGCCGCCGACCTGCGCACCGCGGGCCCGCTGCCCGCCGAACTGGACGCCGGCGCCTATCGCGCGGCGCTGGTGCGCCTGCGGCAGGACGAGGGCCTCTATATGGAATCCGACACGCTGATAAAGCGCCTGCCGGGCGGCCTCTTCAAAGCCGCGGTGCACTTGCCCGCGAACGCGCCCGTCGGCGCCTATGTGGCGCAAGTGTATTTCTTCCGCGACGGGCGGATGATCGACAGCGAGACCGCCGCGGTGCTCGTCTCCACTGTCGGCTTCGAGCATTTCGTGCGCGTCATGGCGCGCGAACAGCCCTTGCTCTACGGGCTTGCCGCAGTGGCGATCGCGCTGGGCGCGGGCTGGCTTGCGTCGTTGCTGTTCCGGCGGCCCTAAGCGTCGGGCAGCAGGCGTTCGGGCGCCGCGGGATAGACGCGCTCCTTGCCCAGGGCCATAGCGTAGCACCCTTGCGGAAAGATCGCCGTGAACGCCTCGTCGCGGACATTGAGGCCGCCGGCATAGGCGCCGAAAGCCGGCATCACTAAACGTGCGCCGTCCGTTGCGAAGCAGCGCCGCCGCACCGAGCCGCTAGGCGAAGCCACGCGCGCGCAGGGGTGCAGATGGCCGCTCACTTCGCCTTCCGCAGGCCCCGCGCGCGGCTCGTGGCGAAACACCAAGCCCTCTAACTCGAGCGTCTCGAGGACGCAGCCGCCCAGTGCGGCAGGCGCCGCGCCATCATGATTGCCTTCGATCCAAATCCACTCGGCCGCGCTCATCAGAGCCGAAAGCGCCGCACGATCCTCCGCGCAGAGCCGCGCCGGGCCGCCGCGATCATGGAACGCGTCGCCGAGCGAGACGATGCGCGCCGGCTGCAGCGCGCCGGCCAGCGCCGCCAGCCGCTCCAACGTCGCGCGCGTATCGTAAGGCGGCAGCAGATGGCCGCGCATCGCGTAGGCGGTGGCCTTTTCGAAGTGGAGGTCGGAAACGACCAAGGTGCGCGCGCCTTCCAGCCACAGCGCGCCCTCCGGCAGCATCAGCGCTTCGGCCCCCGCCAGCCGCATCGCCACCCCGCCGCCGCGCGCCGCCATCGCCAGGCGCGGCGCGGCGGTTTTCGCCCGGCGCGGCTTGCGGGCGCGAAGGGCTGCGTCGTGCATCAGGGGCATGGGGGAGCTTCTAGCGCGCTTCGCGCCCGCGCCAAGCGGGGCGATGCGTTTTGCACAGGGGCGCTCAGAGCCTTCAGCCCATCGCCTCGCGCACCAAGTCTTCCGAGGCCTCCAGGAGCACCGCTTCGCGGGCTTCGCCGTCCACCGCTTCGCGGCCGATCTCCATCATCACCGGCGCCGCGAAAGGGGAGACATGATCCAACCGCGCATGGTCGATCTTGCCGCGCGCGCGGCGGAGCAGATCGCCAAGGCGGCGGATATCGAGCAGACCTTCGCCCGCATCCTGGAACGCCGCCTCCATCAGCACATGATCGGGCTCGTGGCGGCGCAGCACGTCATAGATGAGATCGGCGGAGAAATTCACCTGCCGGCCGGTCTTTTCCTGGTTCGGATGCTTGCGCGTGATGAGGCCGGCGATGGTGGCGCAATTGCGGAACGTGCGCTTCATCAGATTGCTTTCCGCGAGCCAGGCGTCGAGATCGTCGCCCAGCATGTCCTCATCGAACAGATCGTCCATATCGAGGCGGGAAAGATCCATGAGGCCCCAAACGGCCAACGCATATTCGCTGGCGACGAAGCCAATCGGGCGCTTGCGCATTCGCTCCAGGCGGCGGGTAAGCAGCATGCCCAATGTCTGATGCGCGAGGCGGCCCTCGAACGGATAGCAGACAAGATAAAAGCGCCCGCCGCGCGGAAACGTTTCCACCAGCAAGTGATCGGCCGCGGGGATTTTCGAGCGCTCGCGCTGCAAATGCAGCCATTCCGACACCGGCGCCGGCAGCCCCCGCCATTGCGCCGGAGAATGAATCATCTGGCGCACGCGTTCGGCCAAATAGGTCGACAACGGAAATTTGCCGCCCGCATAGGAGGGCACTTTCGGCTCGCTATTCTCGCGCGCTCGGCTGACGAGCACATCCGTTTCGACCAAGGTTTCGTAGCGCAGCACCTGGCCGGCGAAGAGGAACGTGTCGCCCGGGGAAAGGCCTTCAATGAAGTATTCTTCGATTTGGCCCAACCGGCGCCCCGCCAGCGCTGGCCCTGCGCCGGGATCGCCGTTCACGCGCCGGCGCTCGCGCACGCGGTTCACAAGACGGACGTTCAACATTTCCGCCTCGATGATCGCGCCGACATTCAGGCGATGTTGCGTGGCGATCTCGCGGTTGCGCACGCGCCAGCGTCCGTCCTCGCCCTGAATGATCCGTCGATATCGGTCATAGGCGCGCAGCGCATAGCCGCCGCTGGCCGCCACATCGAGCACACGGTCGAATTGCGTGCGCGCCAATCCGGCGTAGGGCGCGGCGCGCGTCACCTCCGCGTAGAGATCGTCCGCCGCAAACGCTTCACCGCAGGCGCAGCCCAGGATGTGCTGGGCCAGCACGTCGAGACCGCCTTGCTTGGTGGTTTTGCCATCGAGCGCGCCTTCGTCCACCGCGTCCTTTGCGGCGCGGCACTCCAGCACTTCGAAGCGGTTGTTCGGCACGAGCAGCGCATGCGAGGGCTCGTCCAGGCGGTGATTGGCGCGCCCGATGCGCTGCACCAGCCGCGAACTTCCTTTCGGCGCGCCAAGCTGGATGACGAGATCGACGTCGCCCCAGTCGACGCCCAGATCGAGCGTTGAGGTGCACACCACCGCACGCAGGTCGCCGCGCGCCATCGCGGCTTCCACCTTGCGCCGCTGCTGCACGTCGAGCGAACCGTGATGCAGCGCGATCGCCAGATTGTCTTCGTTGATGCGCCAGAGTTCCTGGAACGTGAATTCAGCCTGCGCGCGGGTGTTGACGAACACCAAGGTCACGCCGGCGCGGCGGATGGCGGCGTACACGTCGGCCATGGCGTGGCGGCCCATATGGCCCGCCCACGGAATGCGATCTTCCGACGCGAGCACGCGGACATCCGGTTGCGCGCCTGGCGCGCCGCGGATGATTTCCGGCTCACGCCCGCCCAGCCATCCGGCCAGCGCTTCGGGATCGGGCACGGTGGCGGAAAGACCGATGCGGCGATAGCCCGGGGTCCACGTCTCCAGTCTTTCCATCGCCAACGCCAGAAGGTCGCCGCGCTTCGTGGGCGCGATGGCGTGGATTTCATCGACGATCACCGCCTTCAGATCGGCGAAGAACACACGCGCATGTTCCGAGGCGATCAGCAGGCACAGCTGTTCCGGCGTGGTGAGCAGGATGTCCGGCGGGAAAGCGCGCTGGCGCTGGCGGCGCGCGGGGCTCGTGTCGCCGGTGCGCGTTTCGATCCGCAGCGGAAGATTCATCTCCTGCGCCGGCGTCAGGATGTTGCGCGCCACGTCCGTCGTCAGCGCCTTGAGCGGCGAAACATAGAGCGTGTGCAGGGCGTGCGGGCGGCGCTTCGGCGCACCGGCCAGCGCCGCGGCCAGTTCCGTCAGGCTGGGCAGAAAACCGGCCAGGGTTTTACCGCCGCCGGTCGGCGCGATCAGCAGCGCCGATTTGCCCGCGCGCGCCGCCGCAAGCAGCGCCAGCTGATGCGGCCGCGGCTTCCATCCGCGCGCCGCGAACCAGCCGGCGAAGGGCTCGGGCAGCATGACTTCGGGGCGCGCGGAGGCGGTCACGCGGGCTTCTCTAGCACGGCCCTCGCGCCCATGTAGCGGGCGTGCGCTTCACCGATCTTCTGCGTCCGACGCCCGCCGGGCTCTATTGCGAGCCGGGCGATTTCTATGTCGACCCTGTGCGCCCGGTGGATCGCGCGGTGATCACGCACGGCCATTCCGATCACGCGCGCGCCGGCCACGGCCGCGTACTCGCCACCGCAGAGACCTTGGCGATCATGGCGGCGCGCTACGGGCCGGACTTCGCGGGCGAAACGCAGGCGGCCCGCTATGGCGATCGCGTGACGTTGAACGGCGTCGCGGTGGCGTTGGTCCCGGCGGGCCATGTGCTGGGCTCAGCGCAGGTGCTGGCGTCGTGGCGCGGCATGCGCATGGTCGTCTCCGGCGACTACAAGCGCAGACGCGATCCCACATGCGCCGCGTTCGAGCCGATCGCGTGCGACGTGTTCATCTCCGAGGCGACATTTGCGCTGCCGGTGTTCCGCCATCCCGACGACAAAGGCGAAATCGCGAAATTGTTGCGCTCCGTCGCGCAATTCCCGGAGCGCACCCATGTCGTCGGCGCCTATGCGCTCGGCAAGGCGCAGCGCGTCATCGCATTGCTGCGCGAAGCGGGGTGGGCGGCGCCGATCTATCTGCACGGCGCGATGGAGCGGCTCTGCGCGCTCTACCGCGATCACGGCGTCGATCTGGGCGCGCTGGCGCCGGCGACCCTGGAGAAAGGCGCCAAGCATGATTTCGCCGGGCAGATCGTGATCGCGCCGCCGGCGGCGCTGCAGGAGCGCTGGGCGCGCCGCTTCGCCGAGCCGTTGGACTGCTTCGCCTCCGGCTGGATGGGCGTGCGCCAGCGGGCGAAGCAGCGCGGCGTGGAGCTGCCGCTGGTGATTTCCGATCACGCCGATTGGGACGAACTGACCGCCACCGTGCGCGAGCTGCGCCCGCAGGAATTGTGGATCACGCATGGGCGCGACGACGCACTCGCGCGCTGGGCGCAGATCGAGGGCGTGAACGCGCGGCGGCTCGATCTCGTGGGCTATGACGATGAAAATGCGTGACTACGGCGCGGCGGCGCTGGGGGCTGTGCTGCGTGCGGCGTCGCGCGCGGCGCGGTAACGCGTGACGGCGCCGCCGAGCTTCGCCTGATCCATCAAGGCTGCGCGCATGCGCAGCGCAGTCGTTCCATCGTCGCGCGATTCAATCTCCACCAGAATCGTCGTTCCGCACGCGCCGTTCCATGTCGGCGCCTCCATCGAATCCAGCGCCACATGGCCCTTGCAGGCGCCGATCGCGATAGACTCCGTCGCCCAGCGGCCGAAGGCCGTGAAAGGATTGTTTTCCGTCGCCGTGGATTTGAGCGGCGCGCCCTGGCTGTCATAGAGCCACCAAAGCTCGCGCTTCAGGCCGGCGACCTTGCTTTCGTGCGCGGGGCCGTAGAGGGCGGTGAGCCCGTCGATGACGCTTTGCGTCTGCGGCGCAGGCGCATCCGGCGGATAACCGATCTCGCGCCACAGCGCGACGACGCGCTCTTCGTTCGGCGCGCCGGCAAGGCCTGCGGTGAACACTTCATAGCCGCGCCGCGCATACATCAGCTGGCGCACGCCGCGCGCGTCCTCCACCGGCGTATGCCAGATCGGCTGGAAGGCGATTTTGTAATCCTTGCCGCGGCACTTCACGGTGTTTTCGACGTCGGCGACGCTGAAACCCAGGCGCAGCCCGTCGAGTTCGATGGGGGCGGTCCCCGCCGGCGCAGGCGGCACGGTCACGAAGGGCGGGCAGCGCAATGCCGCGATCGCCGCGGGCTGTTTGTTCTTGCCGCCGCCGAACACGGCCTGGAAGGCGAACCAGCCGCCGAAACCCAGCGCCAAAAGGAGCGCCGCCCCCAACACGATGCGTATGACATAGCCCATCGCCAGCGCCCCCATTTCCTGGCCAGCCGCGCGCCCACGCCCTACATGAAGCGTTGAGCCTTCATGCGCGCCTTCGCCCAGCTCCTCGACCGGCTGATCCTCACGCCCGCCCGGAACGGCAAGCTCACCTTGCTGCAGGACTATTTCAAGTCCGCCCCCGACCCGGACCGCGGCTACGCCTTGGCCGCCATCGCGGGGGAGCTTTCCTTCGCCGCCGCCAAGCCCGCCGCCTTGCGCGCGATGACCGAAGCGCGCGTCGATTCCGTGCTGTTCGCGCTGTCCTACGACTATGTGGGCGACCTCGCCGAAACCATCGCGCTGATCTGGCCGCAACGGCCGGGGGCCAACCGGGAGCCGAGCCTGGGCGAGGTGGCCGAGACCCTGGCCGCCGCCAGCCGGGCCGAAGCGCCGCTGCTGATCGCAGGCTGGCTCGATGCGCTGGACGCGGATGGCCGCTGGGCCTTGGTGAAGCTCGTCACCGGAGGGCTGCGCATCGGGGCCGGCGCGCGGCTGGCGAAAGAAGCGCTGGCGCGGCTGGGCGGGAAGGACGCCGGCGAAATCGACGATATCTGGCACGGCCTTACGCCCCCCTACACCGCGCTGTTCGCCTGGCTGCTCGCCGATGCGGAGCGCCCCCGCGCGCGCACGACGGCGCCGTTCCGCCCGGTGATGCTGGCGCACGCGCTGGAGGAGGCCGATCAGGCCAAGCTTGATCCGCGGGATTTCGCGGCGGAATGGAAATGGGACGGCGTGCGCGTGCAGGCAGTGTGCGACGCCGGCGTGCGCCGGCTCTATTCGCGCGCGGGAGAGGACATCACCGATGCGTTCCCGGATGTGGCGGCGCACCTGTCGTTCGAGGGCGCGATCGACGGCGAACTGCTGGTGCGCGCGCAGGATGGCGCAGCCGCTTCCTTCAACGATCTGCAGCAGCGGCTGAACCGCAAGAAGGTCTCGCGCGATGTGATCGCGCGCTATCCCGCTTTCATTCGCGCCTACGACATTTTGGCGACGCCGGAAGGGGACATGCGCCCTCTGCCGTTCGCCGAACGCCGCCGGCGGCTGGAGCGCTTCGTCGCGCAATCGGCCTCGCCGCGGATCGATCTTTCGCCCTTGGTGGACGCCAGCGGCTGGGACGCCCTCGCCCAGGCCCGCGCCAATCCGCCGGAGGCGGCGATCGAGGGCCTGATGCTGAAACGCTGGGATTCGCTCTATGAGAGCGGGCGCCCGCGCGGGCTCTGGTTCAAATGGAAACGCGACCCCTACACAGTGGACGCCGTGCTGATGTACGCCCAGCGCGGGCACGGCAAGCGCAGCTCGCTTTATTCCGACTACACCTTCGGCGTCTGGCGGCGTGAAAACGGCGCCGACGCGTTGACGCCCGTCGGCAAAGCCTATTTCGGCTTCACCGACGAGGAATTGCTGCAGATCGACAAATTCGTGCGCGAGAACACGGTCGAGCGTTTCGGGCCGGTGCGCGTGGTGCGCGCAAGTGCGGATTTCGGACTGGTGCTTGAGATCGCGTTCGATGGGCTGCAGCGCTCCACGCGCCACAAGTCCGGCGTGGCGATGCGCTTCCCCCGCGTCAAGCGCATCCGCTGGGACAAGCCGGCGCGCGAAGCTGATACGCTGGCGAGCCTCGAAGCGTTGCTCTGAGGGTGGCGCAGGCGCGCGGGAGCGCTTACCCTTGCGCACATGATCCATGCGCTCGCCGTGTTCAACGCGCTGCTTAAGGGCAAGAAGAAGCAGCCCGTGAAGCCGAAGCCTGAAGAGGCCGGTGAAAAGCCGCCCGCCGCGACCCCGCCGGCGGACAAAAGCTGACGCGCGAAAGCCATGCCGCCTCAAGCGCCGCTCTCGCGGCTCAGCGCGGAACAGCTCTGGCTCCATTACGGAGAGCAGCTGATCGCGACGGGCTTCAACATCGCCGCAGCGATCGCCATCCTGCTGGTCGGATTCTGGTTCGCGGGGCTGGCTTCACGCGGGATCAAGCGTTGGGCGCGGCGATCCCCGCGGTTCGACCTGACCCTTGGGTCGATCCTCGCTTCGGTGGCGCGCTACACAATTATGGCGATCGTCGTGGTGGCGGTGCTGCAGCGCTTCGGCATTCAGACAGCCTCGATCGTGGCGGTGCTGGGCGCGGCGACCCTGGCGATCGGATTGGCGCTGCAGGGCACGCTGTCCAATCTCGCCGCCGGCGTGATGCTGGTGATCTTCAGGCCGTACCGCATTGGCGATGCAGTGGAGCTCGCCGGCCGCCAGGGCGTGGTGCGGGAGATGTCGCTGTTCACCACCGAACTCACCCGCGGCGACAACGTGAAGATCGTGCTGCCCAACGGCCAGTGCTGGGGCGCGCCGATGGTGAATTTCACCGCCCATCCCGAGCGCCGCGTGGAGGTGACGTTCCGCATCGCCTATGGCGAGGACATTGACCGCGCGGTCGAGGCGCTGCGCGGCGTGATCGCGGCGGACGCGCGCATCCTGGCGAAACCCGACGCGCCGGAAATCATGGTCGCCGCCCTGGTCGACAACGCCGTCGATCTGGTCGCGCGCTTCTGGGCGCTGACCGCCGACTATGAGCGCGTGCGCGCCGCTGCGCTGCAGGCCGGCAAACAGGCGTTGCAAAAGGCCGGCGTGCGCGCGCCCGCGCCCGCGGCGGCGGCGCAAGCTTGAGGAGGAAGCGATGGACCCCGCGCAACTCATGTTCAAACCCGGCTTGCTCAACGGCAAGCGCATCCTCGTGACCGGCGGGGGCACGGGCCTCGGCAAGGAAATGACGGAGGCCTATCTGGCGTTGGGCGCGGAGGTGGCCATCCTCGGCCGCCGCGGCGGCGTGCTGGAGGAGACGGCCGCCGCCCTCATGGCCAAGCATGGCGGCGTGGTGCGCGCGTTCCCATGCGACATCCGGCAGCCGGATGCGGTGCATGACGCCATCGACCGCATCTGGAGCGAATTGGGCCCTCTCGATGCGCTCATCAACAATGCGGCGGGCAATTTCATCGCACGCACGGAGGATCTTTCCACGCGCGCGTTCGATGCGATCGCCAATATCGTGTTCCACGGCTCCTTCTATGTGACGCTCGACGTCGGCAAACGCTGGATCGCGGAGAAGCGTCCCGGCTCGGTCGTTTCCATGCTGGCGACTTGGGTGTGGACGGGATCGGCCTTCACGGTGCCCTCCGCCATGTCGAAGACGGCGCTGCACGCCATGACGCAATCGCTGGCGGTGGAATGGGGCCGATACGGCATCCGCCTCAACGCCATCGCGCCCGGCCCGTTCCCGACGGAGGGCGCCTGGGCGCGGCTCAATCCAGGCGACGGCTCGGGCGGGGCGGGCGTGGGCGCGGGCAACCCGATGGGGCGCGTCGGGCGGATGGAGGAACTCTGCAATCTCGCGGTGTTCCTCGTGGCTCCGGGCGCCGACTATCTGACCGGGCAGACCATCGCGATCGACGGGGCGGCCTTGCAAGCCGGGGCCGGCACCTTCGCGCGGCTGATGGACTGGACGGATGCGCAATGGGCCGAGGCGCGCACGGCGATCCAGTCCGCCAACCAGAAGGACCGGGCGCAGCGGACGCCCTGAGCGGCCGTCTTCACCTTTACGCAACCATGTCCGCGGATAATTCCTCGATGGATTCCGCGCGCGCTGCTCCGCCGTTCGACCCTGCTGGCGTCCGTACGCTGATCGTGGGCGACAATGCCTTCGAGCGGCGCCTCGTGCATGACCTGCTGATCGCGCTGGGCGTGCGCGAGATCATTCTCGCCGACGATGCGATCGCCGCCTTCGCGCAACTAACCTTGCGTAAGCCCCATCTGGTCATCGCAGACGCCGAGATGCGCCCGTTCAGCGGCTTCATGCTGGCCCGCGAAATCCGCAACGCCGCTTTCGCGGCGCGCACTGTGCCGCTGGTGCTGTTCACCGCCGAGACCTCGCCGGATTTCGCTGCCGCCGCGCGCGAGGCGGGCGCCCACGAAGTGATCGCCAAGCCTGTCTCCGCGGACGCCCTGCGCCATTGCCTGGAGCAGGCGATGACGCAGCCGCGTGAGTTCCCCACTTCGCGCCATCGCGGCGGCGACCGGCGCGTGCGCCATTTGGATCACGAAACGCCGCTGCGCCGGCGCAACGACCACGAACCGCGCATCGCGCTGGAACGCGCCGCCCGCACCCGGATGCTCGCCGCCATCGATGAAGCGCGCGCACTGGTGCAACGCTGGGCTGATGTCGGCGATACGACGCTTATCGAGGGCGCACGCGCCGCGATCGAGCGCGCCTCGGATGCGGCTTGGACTGGCGGCGCCGACCCTGCCCTCACCCAGGCGCTGACGGGCGCGTTGCGGCTGGCGGAGGCCGCCGCCATGGGCCGCGCCGATCCCGACATCGTCGCTATGAGCCTGACGGCGGCGCGCGCGGTGCTGTCCGCGGGCCCCGCCCGCCACGCCATGCGCGAAGCCCTCGCCGACGCCGTGAGCGACGCCGCCGACAGCCGCCGCAGCGCCTGAAACCCGCTTCAGGGTTTACTAACCCTCTCGCCCCTATTGTGCCGTCTGGTTTTTTCCGGCGGCCCAGCGATGATCACTTCCAAGTTCGCCCGCGTCACGGCCCTTATCGTCGATCCCAACCCGCATCACCGCTCGATCGTTTCGGAAATCCTGCGCGCCGCCGGCGTCACGCGCATCTTCACGGCGCAGACCAGCGAAGAAGCGCTGCAAGAGCTGCGGATGTGGCATCCGCTGGTGATGATCGTGGAATGGAATTTGGAATCGGTCGACGGCATCGAACTCACCAAGCGCATCCGGCGCGGCGAGGCGGGGATCGACCGCACGTTGCCGATCGTGATGCTGACCACCCGCAACACGGTGGCCGATGTGGAAGTGGCGCGCCAGGCGGGCGTGCATGAATACGCGATCAAGCCGGTGTCTTCCGGCGGCCTGCTCGCGCGCATCGAAGCCTCGGCGTTGAAGCCGCGCCGCTTCGTGGACAGCCCGGTTTATGTCGGCCCCTGCCGCCGGCGCAAAATGATCGAGAATTATTCCGGCCCGAAGCGCCGGCTGGCCGATCCGGTCGGCGAGGAGACGCAGCGTGCGATGGCGAGCGCGAGCGTGCTGCGCATCGCCGAACTCAGCAAGAATTTCGACCCCGGCGACCGCAACCAGGTGCGCGCGGTGTTTTCCTCCGCCAAGGACGCCAAGGCCGTGGCCCAGGAGGTCGGCGATCATCCGCTCGACCGCTCGGCGGACTCCCTGGTGCGCTACATCGAAGGCATGGGCGCCACAGAACGCCTCGATCCGGAAATCGTGCAAACCCATGTCGATGCGCTGAGCCAGCTCATCACGCTGCCGAACGGCCAGGGCAAGGCGCGCGAGATGGTGGCCGATGGTCTTGAGGCGGTCGTTCAGAAGAAGATGCGCGCCACCGCGGCGGGCTAAGGCGGCCTCCCGCGCTCTTTTCGCCCACGGCGCCCTCTGCTAGGAACCCCTGCCGCGCCAGAACGGCGAATAGCCGCCGGCGCAGGCAGCGAGGGTTGGGGTGGATCAAGCAGCGGAACCGGCCGGCGCGGCCCAGCGCGAGGCGGAATTCGATCGCTTCGTCAACGCGAACCTCAAGCGCAATTACATCGCGACGTTCCTGAACGGCATGCTCGGCATGACGGGCTTCCGCCTGATCATGGCTCCCACGTTCCTGCCGACCTACATTTTCGCGATCTCAGGATCGAACGCGATCGTAGGGCTCGCGCAGGGTCTGCAGCAATTCGGCGGCGTCATCGCGCCCATCATCGGCGCTTCGCGCGTCGAACACCGCAAGCGCGTGCTGCCGGCGGTGATGCTTACCGGCTGGATCAACCGCTTCTGCATCATCGCCATCGCGATCGCGGGCTGGCTGCTGCATGGGCCGGCGCTGGTCTTCGCGTTGCTGGCGATCCTGTTCTGCTTCGGCTTCACGATCGGCGCGGGCCGAGTCGTCAATCAGGTTTTGCTGTCGAAGGTCACGCCGATCCGCCTGCGCGGCCGCCTGCAGGCCTACCGCAACATGGTGGGCGGCGCGATCGCCGCCGTGCTCGCCTATTTCGCGGGAAAGTACTTCCTCGAGCACAACACGTTCGGCAATGGCTATTCGACGACCTTCCTGTTGGCGTTCGTGCTGACGAGCCTCGGCATTTCGGCGATCGCGCTGCTCCAGCGCGAGCCGGATTCACCGAGCGAACGCGCCGCGGTGCGCCTGCGCGACCGGCTGCGCAGCATGCCCGCCCAGCTGGCCGCGGCGCCACACTTCCGCAACTTCCTCGGCGCACAGATGTTGTGCGTCGGCGCGCGCGTGGCGGCGCCGTTCTATGTGCTCTACGCCAGCAGCAAGATGCATGTCGGGGGCGAGACGCTGGGGCTGCTCTCGCTTGCTTTCCTCGGCGCGGATACGATCTCCAATCTGCCTTGGGGCTCCATCGGGGATCGCTTCGGGTTCCGCATGGTGATGCTGGGCGCGGTGGCGGTGTGGATCGCGGGGCTGATCGCGCTGCTGGCCGCGCACGATACGCCATCGCTCGCGCTGGCGTTCTTCCTGTTGGGCGCTGCGGGCTCCGGCTACATGCTCAGCGCCTCCACCATCGTGCTTGAGTTCGGCGCGCGCGATGAAATTCCGATGCGCCTCGGCCTGTCGACGACGGCGGAGGGAATCGTCGCCTGCCTGGGGCCGCCGCTCGGCGGCCTGCTGGCCACGGCGATGGGCTATCAGGCGCTTTTCGCCGTGGCGCTGATGTTCCTGGCGCTTTCGCTCGCGATGCTCATCTGGCTCGTGAAGGAGCCGCGCAATCTGGCCTTGCCGCGCTAGGCGTTAGGGCTGCTCCTGCGGGGCGACGCCGTAGCGGCTGCGGAAATACAGCAAGCCGTCGCCGTCGCGGGCGTCATGGCGGGCCACCTCGCCGACGATGAGCAGATGATCGCCGACATGGCGGCGCTCGAACACGCTGCAATCGAAGCGCGCCAGCGCCTTGCGCACCAGCGGTATGCCGCCGGGCGCGATCCGTTCGAACTCCACATCGTCCACCGGGGCGAGCCCCGTCGTGGCGAAGCGTGCCGCCAGATCCATCTGTTCGGCGCCCAGCACGCTGACGCCGAACCGGGGCGCGCCGGCGAACGCGGCGTAGCGGTCCGATCCGTTGTCCAGCAGCCAGAGGATTAGCGGCGGGCGCAGCGAAACCGACGCCAATGAATTGATGGTGATCGCCCACACGCCCTGCGCCGCCTCGACGGTGATCACCGCCACGCCAGTAGCGAGGCGGCTCATCGTCCGGCGGAAAGCCAGGCCTTCTTCCATCGCGTCCGCCATGCCGCCCCGCACACTCCTTGTTAAGACGGCATCCGCCATGTTTGCCCGCCGAAGTCCAGAACGGACGCGCGGGGGCGCATTCATGGCCGCAGCGACGAACCAGCAGCCCATCATCATCCGCAAGATCAAGCGCGGGGGCGGGCACGGCCATCATGGCGGCGCGTGGAAGGTCGCCTACGCCGACTTCGTCACCGCGATGATGGCTTTCTTCCTGCTGATGTGGCTGATCAACACGACCACGCCCGAGCAGAAGCGCGGCATCGCCGATTATTTCGCTCCGGCCAGCGTCTCTCAGACGACCAGCGGTTCGGGCGGCATGCTGGCCGGCACGGCGCTTTCGGAGTCCGGCGTGCGCCACGACAAGGGCGCCCCGCTCATGGACAAGATGAGCCCGGAATCCTCCCTCGACCCCAGCCACGACAATCCCAATTCCGCCCCCAACACGCAGACGGGCCTGCAATCGGAAGCCGGCGAATTGGCCAAGACGCGCATCCAGGACGCCGAATTCGAGAAGGCCGAGATGTCGATCCGCCAAGCCATGCAGGACATGCCCGAGATCGCCGAACTCTCCAAACAGGTGATCATGGAGATCACGCCCGAAGGCCTGCGGATCCAGATCATCGACCAGGAGGGCCGCTCGATGTTCCCGCCGGGCGATGCGCGCCCGTACGAGCGCACGCAGCGCCTGATCGCCGCCATCAGCGGCGTGATCCTCGAGATGCCCAACCGCCTGGCCATCGCCGGCCACACCGACGACAGCCCGCCCGCGCGCGCCGGCCAATCGAATTGGAGCCTTTCGGCGGATCGCGCGGAAGCCGCGCGGCGCATCCTGCAGGCCTCCGGCGTGCCGACCGACCGGGTCTCTTCCGTGGCGGGCAAGGCGTCCTCCGAGCCGCTCTTTCCGGACGATCCCACCCTGCCCGGCAACCGCCGCATCTCGATCACGTTGTTGCGCGAAGCGCCTGTCTTGCCGCCGGGCCATTCGCTCTGAACGCGCACGCCGCTTGACGGCTGGGCCGGTCGCGAAGAACCATCAGCTATGCTTGCGAGCCGCCGCCCGTCATGACGCGTCAGTTCCAGTCCAAGCCGCTGCGCTTCTATCTGACGTCGCCGCAGCCCTGCCCGTATCTGGACGACCGTAAGGAACGCAAAGTCTTCACCGGACTCGACGGCGGGGACGCGCTGGCGCTGAACGAGGCGCTGACGCACGCCGGGTTCCGCCGCTCGCAGAACATCGCCTATAGGCCGGCCTGCGAGGGCTGCGATCTGTGCATTTCGGCGCGCATCCCCGTGCGCCGCTTCGCGCTCGGCCGATCCTGGCGGCGCGTTCTCAACCGCAACGCAGACCTCGCGCGCAAGCGCCGGCCGCCAGAAGCGACGGAGGAGCAATTCTGGCTGCTGCGGCGCTATCTCGCCGCGCGTCACGCCGAAGGCGGCATGGCCGACATGGGCCTCATGGATTACGCAGCGATGGTGGAGGACACCGCCGTCCACACCCATGTCGTGGAGTATCGCTACACCGAAGGCCCGGAGGCAGGCGAACTCGCCGCCGCGGTGATCGTCGATCTGCTGCGCGACGGGCTGAGCCTGGTCTATTCCTTCTTCGATCCCCGCGCCGAGCGCCGCTCCCTCGGCGTGTACACGATCCTCGATCATGTGGCGCAGGCCGAAGCGGTCGGCCTCGATTATGTCTATCTCGGCTATTGGGTGCCGGGCAGCGACAAGATGAGCTACAAGGCGCGCTTCCGCCCGCTCGAGTTGCTGCGCGCCGGCGCATGGACGCCGATCGAGCATACCGGCTACGCCAACCAGACCGGCTAGGCCGGGAGCGATCCCCACGGGCCCGACGGCGCCGCCGGCGTAGGCGCGGAATCGCGGCCGCCGGCATACCGCATCAGCGCCTCGATGCGCTTCTCGATCGGGGGATGGGTGTCGAATATGCCGCTGAAGCGCGCGTGCTCGTTCTCGATGAACATTTCGCGCACTTCCGCCGGCGCGTTCGGCAGCGCCGCGTTGCCGGAAATCTTGCGCAAGGCGGAGATCAGCGCGTCAGGATTCTTTGTGAGTTCGACGGAGCCCGCGTCGGCCAGGAATTCACGCCGGCGCGACAGCGAGAAACGGATCACGATCGCCAGCGCATAAGCCAGCGCGATCAGCACCAGCGCCACCACGATGGCGACGAGGAAGGCTCCGCCGCCGCTGCGTCCTGGCGAGTCCGATTCCGATGACGACGACCGCCGCTGCGAGCGCCCGCTCGAAAAGCCGCCCTGCATAAGCCCGCGGAACACGATCTCCGCGACGAAGGAGAAGATGCCCACGAAGATCACCGCAATCACCAGCAAGCGCACATCGGCATTGCGGATATGGGTTAACTCGTGGGCGAGCACCGCCTCCATCTCCTGCTTGTTCAACGCACGGACGAGGCCGCGGGTGA
>JBFWWB010000048.1:0-18564 GCA_050246435.1 Hyphomonadaceae bacterium | reverse complement strand
ATCTCGCCAAAGGGGGTGCGGGCGCGGCGGGCGACGATGCGGTAGCCCTTGGCCATCAGCCACAAGGCCGCAAAGGTTTCGGCAAAACGTCCGCGCCGCTCGGCCTTGCGCCGCGACGCAAGGCTCTGCGTGGTCACTTTCCCGATGGCAGCATCGTGTCGTTCCAGTCGCGATTGACGAACGATTTCACGAGCCCGTCGAGTATGTACGGATCTTCCTTCACGGACGCTTCCGCCGCGGTGCGTGTCGCGAAGATCGCCATATTTCCCAAGTCGGCGAACGGGCCCGCGCCAAGCACGTCTCCTTTCGCGACATACCGATCCAGCACCGCCTTGTGCCGCGGATAGACGGCCATGATCTCGTCCATGGACGCACCCGAGCTCTCTCCCAGGACGACGGCCTTCATTCTGCACGCTCCGTTTGTGGAAGCAGGTATCACGCCTCTGCTTGCAGCGACAGCGCGCGGCGATAAAGCGCGCGGCGCGGCGCATCGCGCAACACGGCAACTTGTTGCGCAGCTTCTTTCACCGACAAGGTTTTCAGCGCAGCGCGCAAGTCCAGGTCGGCAGCGCCCGCTTCAATTTCCGCCTCGCTCATGCCAACCGCTTCTGGCGGCGGCGCCACCATCACCACCAACTCACCTTTCGGCTGCGGCTCCACCGCGTATTGCTTCGCCAATTCACCCAGCGGCCCACGGCGGAATTCCTCGAACAATTTCGTGAGCTCGCGCCCGACGACGGCTTCGCGATCGCCCAGCACGGCGGCCATATCCGCCAGGCTTTCGGCGAGGCGCGGCCCAGTTTCAAAAAAGGCCAAGGTGGCGGGCGCTTCGGCGAATTCCTCGAAGAATCGCCGGCGCGCGACGGATTTGGGCGGCGGGAAGCCCGCGAACAGGAAGCGTTCGGCCGGCAGGCCCGCGGCCGCCAGCGCCGCCAACGGCGCCGAGGCGCCCGGAATTGGGATCACGCGATGCCCGGCGGCGATCGCATCGCGCACCAGCCGCGCGCCAGGATCGGACACCAACGGGGTGCCCGCGTCGCTGACCAGCGCCACGGCGCGGCCCTCGCCCAGCGCCGCCAGTGCGCGGGCGCCCGCCGCCACGGCGTTGTGCTCGTGATAGGCCTCCGGGCGGGCGGCTATGCCATATGCGTCCAGCAACTTGCGCGCGACGCGGGTATCCTCCGCCAACAGAAGGTCGGCGCCGGCCAGAATGTCCAGCGCGCGCAAGGTGATGTCGCGCAGATTGCCGATGGGCGTGGCGACCACATAAAGGCCCGGTTCCAGTTCTTGATGCCCGTAAACGGGCGCGGCGCCCGACGATGGACGCGACGGGCGCCCGCCGTTAGGGTCCGCCGCCTTTTGACCGTGAGGGGTAGTGATGGAGCGCCGCCGCATGCTGGAGATTGGATCATCGTCCGGCAGCCGCGCGCAACCTGGTTGGAAGCCGTTTGCCGCTTTGGCGCTGGCCGCCGCCCTGGCGGCATGCGCCAGCACGCCCTCCGCCCCGCGTCCGGCGCCCGTCCCGCCCGGCTTCGCCCAGCAGCGGACCACCAAGCCCGGTCTCACCCCGCCCTTCCTGGCCAACCGGCCGCTCGCCCGCGTCGGCCTGCTGCTGCCGTTCGCCGGCGTGCCGGCGGAAGCGCAATCCTTCTACGAGGCGGCCGAGCTGGCGCTGTTCGAGGCGAACGATCCGAACCTGCTGCTGCTGCCCAGCGATTCCGGCGGCGACGCCAATGGCGGGGCCAATGCGGCGCAGACCGAAATCAAGAACGGGGCGGATGTGATCGTCGGCCCGCTGCTGCGCGACGGCGTGGCCGGCGCCGCCGGCCCGGCGCGCGCAGCGCAAACGCCGATCATCGCCTTCTCGACGGATACGGCGGTGGCCGGAAGCGGCGTCTATCTGCTCAGTTTTCCGTTGGAAGAAGAGATCGCGCGCACAATGGCCTATGCCGCCGCGCACGGCGTTTCGCGTCTCGCGATCCTAGCGCCGGAGGGCGAGTACGGCAGGCGGGTGGATGCGGCGGTGCGGCGCGAGGCTGCGGGCCGTGGAGGGGCGGTAGTGGCCGCGCAATTCTATCAGCGTGGCGAACGCGAGGCGGGCGCAGCGGCGCAATTGCTTGCAAACGCAGCGCGCGCAGGCGGCGCGCAAGCGATCCTGATCGCCGAGACGGGCGCGCCGCTGCGCTCTATCGGCCCGGCGCTGTTCCAGGCGGGGGTGAACCCGCAGCAGGTGCGGCTGCTTGGCGTCGGCTGGGCAGGCGCGGACGCGCATCGGGAACCAACCCTGGCGGGCGCATGGTACGCCGCGCCCGATCCAGCCGCGCGCGCCGCCTTCGATCAGAGTTACCGCGCCGCCTATGGCCGCGCGCCGACGCGGCTCGCCAGCCTCGCCTATGACGCGGTGACAGTGGCCGCCGGACTGACGCGCGAATTGGGCGGCGCCGGCCTCACGCGCGCGGCGCTGGAGCGGCCGGAAGGCTTCCGCGGCGCGGACGGCGCATTCCGCTTCCGCAGCACCGGCGTGGCCGAACGGGCGCTGGCGATCCTGGAGGTGCGCGCCGGCGGCGCCGTGGTGATCGATGCGCCGAAGCCGTTCACGACGGGCGCGGGCTCCTAAGCTAGCATTTGCGCGATCCGATCGGCGAGCAGGCGCCCGCGTGCGGTGAGCGCGACGCGCCCGCCGCGCTGTACGAGCAAGCCTTCGCGCGCGAGATCGGCCAGCAAGCTCTCATTCAACGGTGCGGCGCGCGCACGCTCGACAGCGGCCCGGTCGAACCCCTCGACCACGCGCAGGCCCATGATGACGGCCTCCTCCGCTTCTGCTTCCGCGGTGACCGGTGTTTCGCTTTCCCAGCCTGTTCCTTGCGCGGCGACGGCAGCGGCGTACGCATCGACCGCATCGAACGCCTTGGTGGCGACGCGCACGCCATCGCGCACGATGCGGCCATGCGCGCCGGGGCCGAGGCCGAGCCACTCGCCGCAGCGCCAATAGATCAGGTTATGCCGCGCCTGCGCCTCAGTGCGGCGCGCATGATTGGAAACCTCATAGGCGGGAAAACCCGCCGCCTCGCACATCCCCTGCGTCGCCAGATAAAAATCCGCGGCCAGTGCATCATCCGGCGCGGCGAGGCGGCCGCGCGCGGCGGCGCGCGCGAAAGCGGTGCCTTCCGCGACGGTGAGTTCGTAGAGGGATAGATGCTCCACTGGCAGGCGCACGATGCGCGCGAGCTCCTCCCGCCAGGACGCCACGTCCTGCCCGCCGCGGGCATAGATGAAATCGGCGGAGACGCGGGCGCCGGTTCGCGCCGCCGCCTCGATCGCGGCGATCGCGCCGGCGGCATCGTGATTACGACCCAGCGCGCGCAGCGCCGCATCGTCCAGCGCTTGGGCGCCGATGGAGAGCCGGTTGATCCCGGCGGCGATGAGCGCCGCAAACTGCGCGCGATCCTCCGGGTTGGCTTCCAGGCTGATCTCCGCATCGGGCGCGAGCGTGAAGCAATGGGCGGCGGTTTCGATCAGCGCGGCGACGACCTGCGGCGCCAACAAGGATGGCGTGCCGCCGCCGAAGAAGATCGTGTCCAGCCGGCGGCGGCCCATCAGCGCGGCGTGCGCACGCAGATCATCTGCGATGGCCTGCAGCAAGGGCGCGGTGTCGCGTCCGCGCTGGCGATAGACGTTGAAATCGCAATACGGGCAGACGCGCGCGCAATACGGCCAATGGATGTAAAGGCCTAGGCCAGCGTTCACGAAAGCGCCCGCACCAGCTTCGCAAAGGCGCGTGCGCGATGGGTGAGCGGTAGCTTCTCCGCCCCGGACATCTCGCCGAAGGTTTCCGTGCGGCCTTCGGGCTGGAACATCGGATCGTAGCCGAAGCCGTTATCACCGCGCGGCGGCCAGACGAGCACGCCCGCGGTTTCGGCTTCGAAGATCTCCACCTCGCCGCCGGGATGCGCGAGCGCCAGCGCGCAGATGAATTTCGCTGCGCGGTCCACGGCGCCCCTTTCCTGAAGCGCGCGCTGCACTTTTTCCATCGCCATCGCGAAATCGCGCTGCGGGCCGCCCCAGCGCGCGGAATAGATTCCGGGCGCGCCGTCGAGTGCGGCGACCGCGAGGCCGGAATCGTCGGCCAGGGCCGGCAGGTTCACCGCCTCAGCCGCCGCACGCGCCTTCAGCACGGCGTTCGCCGTGAAGGTGGCGCCGGTTTCTTCAGGCTCAGGCAGGCCGAGATCGGCTGCGGAAATCGGCTCAACGCCAAACGGCGCGAGCAAGGCGCGAATCTCCACGACCTTGCCGGCATTGTGACTGGCGACGACGAGACGGCCGCTCAAGCGAGCCATGCACAAACGCTCCTGTGACGGAAGCGGGTTAGCGCCGGCGGCGGTGAAACGCAAAGCCGCGCGCTAACCCGCCTTCCGCGCGGGGAATTGAAACGGGTTCTCCGGCGTGAGTCCGAAGGAGGCCTTCGGATTGGAATAATCGCCGAGCAGCACCTCGTAATGCAGATGCACGGGCACGCGATAGCCGGCGGTGTTGCCCATCAGGCCCAGCTGATCGCCCGCGCGCACCCGCACGCCGACCCCGACGCCCTTCTGGAAGGAGGATAGGTGGGCGTAGCGCGTATAGACGCCCTCGCCGTGATCGATCAGCAGCATGTTGCCGTAATCGTCTCTGTATTTCATTTCGAGGATCACGCCGTCCGCCGCGGCGAGGATCGGCCCGCCATCGGCGGAATAATAATCGACGCCCTTGTGCGTGCGCCCGCTGCGCGCGCCGAAGCCGGAGGAAAGGCACGCGCCCTGCGTGGGATCTACCGCAAGCGCCACACCATTCACATCGACCGTCGCCGGCGCAGCGACGATTCCCGCCGCATCGGCCTTCGGCGCGTTGCTGACTGTCATTCGCGGACAGAGCAGGATTTTCTGCGGCGCGCCGGCGCGCGGCGCGGCCGCAGGCGCAACGGATGGCAGCGGCGCGAGCGCCGCATCGGGCGCATCGGCGCCGTCGGCGTGCGCATCGTTCCGCTCAATGACCATGAGATCGCCGGCGCGCGTCGCGGAATAGACGATGCTGCTTTTCAGCTCGCTATATTGCGCCTCGCCCATCGCGCGTTGAAGCGCGCCGAAATCGAGCAGGCGCAAGCGCTCCATCGTTTGCGACTCCAGCGCCGATGGATCGAGGCGCGCGATCAAAGTCGCCGGCGCGGGGCGCACGCTGCCCACGATCCACCCGCTGAGCCACGCCGCGATCACCACCAGCGGCGCCAATATGCGGCCGAGCATTGCGGCCTCCCCACCATTTGTTACTGCTTTATTAACAGCGGAACGGCGGAGCGGCGACGGGTTTTAGGTTACGGTTTCGCGACAGCGCGCTGCATCTCGAACAATTGCCCGCAGCCATGCCGCGCCAGACGCGCCAGCTCGGCGAATTCCTCCTCGCTGAACGGGCGCTTCTCGCCGGTCGCCTGGATCTCAATGAGGCGGCCATCTCCGGCCAAGATGAAGTTGGCGTCGACCTCGGCGTCGCTATCCTCGGCGTAATCGAGATCGAGCGCGGGGGCGTTCTTGTAGATCCCGCAGGAAATGGCGGCGACCTGGCCGGTGATCGGGTTGGCTTTCAGCACGCCCTCTTCCCGCAGGTACGCGCAGGCGCGATGCAGCGCGACCCAGGCGCCGGTGATCGCGGCGGTGCGCGTGCCGCCATCGGCCTGCAGGACGTCGCAGTCGAGGGTGATGGTGCGTTCGCCCAGCGCGGTGAGATCGGCGACGGAGCGCAAAGCCCGCCCGATCAGTCGCTGGATTTCCTGCGTGCGCCCGGATTGCTTGCCCTGCGCGGCTTCGCGCCGCCCGCGCGTATGCGTGGCGCGCGGCAGCATGCCGTATTCGGCGGTGATCCAGCCGCGCCCGCGCCCCTTCATCCAGGCGGGCACCGTGTTTTCGACGCTGGCGGCGCACAGCACATGGGTATGGCCGAAGCGCGCGAGGCAGGCGCCCTCGGCGTAGCGCGAGCCGCCAAGCTCCAGGACGATGTCGCGCAGCTGATCGGGCGCGCGGCCGGATGGTCTCATTGAGGGCTTCCTTCGCGAAGCCGTCGCGTATGGCGCGGGCGGCGGGCGGCGTCCAGCCCTGGGCGCACGGACATAGCGGCGTTTGCAAGCCAGAGCGTGGACGCTAAATTTGCCTGCCCATGCCGGACGCCGCACCGCCCAACCCCCTAACCAGCGCCCATGGCGGCGCCCATGGCAGTACGTTGGCCGGCCTCGACGCGCGGGCGCGCGAGGTGTTCCGCGATATCGTGGAAGCCTATCTGGCCACCGGCGAGCCGATCGGTTCGCGCACGCTATCCAAGCGCGGCGCGCTTTCGCTGTCGCCAGCCTCGATCCGCAATACCATGGCCGACCTGGAGGCGTTGGGACTGCTGGATGCGCCGCACGCCATGGCCGGCCGGCGACCGACGCAGCAAGGCTTGCGCTTCTTCGTCGACAGCCTGTTGGAGCTGGGCGACCTCTCCGAGGACGAGCGCCATGAGATCGACGCGCGCCTGGCCGGTCCCGGTGATTTCGAGGAAACGCTGAACCGCGCCTCCGAACTGCTGGGCGGGCTAGCCGGCGGAGCGGGCCTGGTCGTCACCCCCGCGCACGAAGCGCCGGTGAAACACGCCGAGCTGGTGGCCATCGGCGGCGATCAGGCGCTGGCAGTGCTGGTGTTCGAGGACGGCGGCGTGGAAAACCGCCTGTTGGCCACGCCGCCCGGACTGACGCCTGCAGCCCTCGTGGAGGCGACGAATTATCTGAACGCGCGGTTCAAGGGGAAAACCCTGGCGCAGGCGCGTGCGGAGGCCGCCGAGGCGCTGGTGCGGGACCGCGCCGAGCTGGATCGGGCGGCCGCTTCCCTGGTGGAGGGCGGGCTGGCGGAATGGTCCGGCGAGGACCCGGCCGCCTCCGGCGCGATGGGCAAGCGCTCGCTCATCGTGCGCGGGCGCGCCAACCTGCTGTCCGATGCGCAGGCGCTGGGCGACCTGGAGCGGGTACGCCGGCTGTTCGACGACCTGGAGAAGGGCGCCGATCTCGTGCAGCTGCTGGACATCGCGCGGCAGGCCGAATCGGTGCGCATCTTCATCGGCTCCGAGAACCCGCTGTTTTCGCTTTCGGGTTCTTCCCTGGTAGTCGCCCCCTATATGAACGGGCAACGGCGGGTCGTCGGCGCGCTTGGCGTCATCGGCCCGACTAGGCTCAACTACGCCCGGGTGATCCCGGTGATTGATTATACCGCGCGCGTCCTGGGCCGGGTGCTCGAGAAGCGCGGCGATGCGATCGAGAGGACAGGATGACGGACGATACCGCCAACACCGATCCGGCTGAAGAAGCCACCGAGGCCGATCCCCTCGCCACGGCGCAAGCCGAGATCGCCAAGCTCAAGGACGACCTGCTGCGTGCGCTGGCCGAGACGGAAAACACGCGCCGCCGCGGCGAGCGCGCGGCCGCGGATGCGCGCGTTTATGCGATCGACCGCTTCGCGCGCGATCTGCTGCCGGTAGCGGACGCGCTGGCGCGCGCGCAGGATGCGCTGCCCCCGGGCGAAAGCGGCGAAGCGGCGCTGAAGCTGCTGGAGGGCGTCGCGCTGACCGAAAAGACGCTGATCGAAGCGTTCGGCCGGCACGGCTTGAAGCCGGTGGGCGCGAAGGGCGAAGCGTTCGACGCGAACCTGCACCAGGCGGTGGCGCAAATCCCTTCGGACGCGCCGGCCGGCGCCGTGGCCGAGGTGTTCCAGATAGGTTTCATGCTGGCCGACCGGACATTGCGCCCGGCGATGGTGGCCGTGAGTCTTGGCGCAGGGGCTGGCGGCGGCGCGACGGCCGCGAATGACGAGCCGCCGCGCGAAGGCCGCATCGACATCAAAGTGTGAAGCGCGGCGCAGGCTGGGCTCCCGCTTCCGCTGGAGCCCAGCCCAGCATCCGTCAGTTCACCTGGCTGCGGCGATCGCCGCCTTGGCGATCCAGCATCCAGCCGGGATATTCCACCGGCAGCGCGGACACCTCGTCGAGTTTCGCCATCTCCTGTGCGGAGAGACGCACCTCGGTGGACGCGATGTTCTGCTTCAACTGTTCGACCGTCTTGGCGCCGATGATGATGCTGGTGACGCCGGGCTTGTGCAGCATCCAGGCGAGCGCGATCGTGGCGACGGACACGCCTTTCTCATCTGCGATGGCGCGAATCACATCGATGATGTCGAAGCCGCGCTCGCGGTTCACTGGCGGGAAATCGAACGCGGCGCGGCGCGCATCGTTCGGGCCGCCGCCCTGGCGGGCGAACTTGCCGGAGAAGAAGCCCCCCGCAAGCGGACTCCACGGCAGGATCGCCATGTTCTCTTCCAGCGCCAGCGGCACGATCTCGCGCTCGATGTCGCGCCCGCCGATCGAATAATAAACCTGCGCGGATTCGAAGCGCGCGAGATTCTTGCGCTCGGCGATGCCGTTCGCCTTCGCCGCCTGCCAGGCCGCGAGATTGCAGAAGCCGATATAGCGGACCTTGCCGGCGCGGACGATCACATCCAGCGCATCGAGCGTTTCCTCCAGCGGCGTCAGCGGGTCGCTTCCATGGATCTGATAGAGATCGACGTGATCGAGGCCCAGGCGCAGCAGGCTGGCGTCGATCGCATCCATCAGGTGCTTGCGCGACAACCCGCTAATGTTGCGCGCCGTGGCGCGGCGCTTGGCGTCGGCCTCGCTGGCGCCGGGCCAGAACTGAAAGCGGCCAAACGCCTTGGTGGCGATGACGATCTCATCGCGGGGCAGGCCCAAATCGCGGATCGCCTGGCCGACGATCGTTTCAGATTCGCCGCTGGCGTAGACGTTCGCGGTGTCGAAGAAGTTCACGCCCGCATCGAACGAGCCCTTCATCAGATCATTCGCCGCCTTCTGCTCCAGCGCGCCCATGTTCGCCCATATGCCGCCGCGAGAGCCGCCGCCGAACGTCATCGTGCCGAAGCAAAGCTCGGAAACGAGCAGGCCGGTGCGGCCGAGTTTCTTGTAGCGCATGCGATCATCCCTCCGTGGCGGCCCGACGCGCGGACCTCAATACCCGCGCGACCAATCGATCGTATTGACCAGCGGCTTCCCATCGAGGAAGCGGCGCAGATTATCGCAGAACAAATCCACCCCGCGCGCTGAGGGATCGTCCGTCAGGCCGGAAACGTGCGGCGTGAGCACGACGTTCGGCAACGCCAGTAAATCCGGCGACGGCGGCATGCGGCGTAGATCGTCCTTCCAGACATCGAGCTGCGCGCCGGCGATCTTGCCCGAACGCAGCGCCTCGATCATCGCCGGTTCGTCGATTACCTCACCGCGCGCAATATTGATCAGGTAGGCGCCGTCCTTCATTGCGGCGAACGCTGCCTTGTCGATCATGCCTTCCGTTTCCGGCGTCCACATCGTGCAGACGGCGACGAAATCGCTCTCCGCCAGCATCGCGTGCAGATCGGCGGCGGGATAGAGCACGTCGACGCCGTCGACATTCTCCTGGCGAGCAAGCGCCGAGCGCCGCGTCGCCACGACGCGCATACCATTGCCCCTGGCCAAACGCGCGGCTTCCCCGCCGATGCCGCCGAGGCCCACGACGCCAAGCGTTTTGCCGCCGACGGCCTTCATGCGCGGGAACGTGCGCGGGTTCATCTCGCCCCGGCGCGTCGCCTCCACTGCGTAATCCCAGCGGCGCGCGAACAGATAGATCGCGCCCATCACCGCTTCCGCGATCGGCAGCGCCCGCGTGTGCCCGCGCGAACTGGTGACGACGGGCGCCCCGCCCCACCAATCCGAGCCCATAAGGTTCGAAACGCCGGCGAAGCCGAAATGGCCCCATTGCACCTTCGGCGCGCGGCCCTTCATAGCGCGGGGATAAGGAAGGCTCATCAGCATGACGTCCGCCTCGCGCAGCAAAGCGGCCCGGCGATCGGCTGCGTCCGGCGGCTCCGCATCGGCAGGCACCGCGCCGTCCCGGTTCCAGTCGCGCGCCATCTCGGGCAGGAAATCGGCGTAGCCGAGCGTGAGATTGACGCGCGGATCGACGGCGCGGACCTGGGCGGCCTGCGTATCGCTCAGATTCATCAGCGCAAGCACATTGATGGCGCCCGCCGGCGCACCGCGATCGTTCGGCATGGAGCTGTTCCGAATGTGGGGGCCGCGCCGGACGCGCGCGGCGAAGACGGCGTAGCTTACACCGCCTTCCCGCGTTCGCGCAATTTCCCGGCGCCGCGATCAGACGACGCCATGGGTTTTGAACCACGCCTCGAGACGGGCCCAACCGTCCATCGCGGACGATTTGTCGTATGAGGGGCGGAAATCGGCGTGAAAGCCGTGCTGCGCTTCGGGGTACAGGACGATCTCGCACTTCTGCGGATTGCCGGCGGCAGCAAGCGCGGCGCGCATCGCTTCGACATCGGCGACAGGAATGCCCTGATCCTTACCGCCATAGAGGCCGAGCACCGGCGCCTTGATCTCGCCCACCACGTCCAGCGGAAATTGATCGGCCGCACCGCTGAACATCGGCTGCGCCGGCTTCTTCAGACGGCCATACCAGGCGACGCCAGCTTTGATCCCCGGCGTTTTCGCCGCCGCCATCCAAACGACATTGCCGCCCCAGCAAAAACCGGTGATCCCGATTTTCTGCGCATCCGCCGCCTTGTGCTTTTGCAGCCATGCGACGATTGCGCCAGTATCGCCCAGCACCTGCTGCTGGCCCGCCTTCTCCACGATGGGGCGAATGGCGGCCATATCGGACAGCACCGAAGGATCGCCGGCGCGGTCGAAATAATCCGGCGCGACGGCCAGATAGCCGAGCTTCGCCAGCCGGCGGCAGACATCCTTGATGTAGGCGTGCACGCCGAAAATTTCGTTCACGACGATCACGGCAGGCGCTTTCGTCTTGCCCGCTGGGCGCGCGACATAGGCCGGCAACGCATAACCGCCGAAGGCCGGAATCTTCACTTCCTCAATCGTGAGGCCCGCCGCATCGGTGGTGATCGCTTGCGCATTCACCGGGCGGATCGCGGCGGCGTAGCCGACTGTGAACATCGAGGCGGCGAGCACGCGCCGCCGGCTGGGCAGGCGCTTTGGCGCGGGCCCTTCGGGCGTATCCAGATTGATCGGGCCTTCGGCGATGGACATCGGCGCATCCTCCCTGGTTTTCGGCATGCTAGCGCGCAAGGCCGCGGCGCACCAACGCCGGCGCACAGAAACGGCCCGCTTGCGCTTGACGGAATAGCCGCGCCAGCGCATGCGCCGACCATCACAATCCTGCGAGGCCCGCGCATGTCCCTCAGCGAAGATTTCGCGGCGTTCATGGCGGGAACGCCGGCGGTGCGCTTTGGTGATTTCACCTTGCGCTCCGGCATGAAGACGCCGGTGTTCTTCAATTTCGGCGATCTCTGCTCGGGCGCGCATCTGGCGGCGATGGGCAGCTTCTTCGCGCGCGGGATCGTGGAGAACGGGCTGACGGAAGCCGACGTGCTCTACGGGCCGGCGTATAAGGGCATCGTCATCGCCGCGGCGACGAGCCAGGCGCTCTGGCGCGATCACCGCGTCGACATTCCAATCGCCTACAACCGCAAGGAGACGAAACAGCACGGCGAAGGCGGCGACATCATCGGCGCCGATCTCGCCGGCAAATCCGTGCTGATGCTCGACGACGTGATCGCCGACGGCTCCACCAAGCACGAAACCGCCGCGAAGCTGCAGGCGCTGGGCGCGCGGGTGGCGGCGGTGGTCATCGGGATCGACCGGCAGGACGTGATGGACAGCAAGCGCACGGCGCTGGAAATATTCCGCGCTGCGACGAGCATCCCCGTCGTCGCGCTCACCACCGGCGCGGCAATACTAAAGCGGCGAGGCTAGGCCGAAACACGCCGCAGCGTGAGATTGAGGCGACCGCCGCCAGGGATCAGGGTCGAGGTGCCGGGCAGGATGCGGTCGACGCCGTGATAGAAGCGCCGCGACGCGCCCGACAGCACCACCACGTCGCCGGAAGCAAGCTTCATCGCGCGCGTGGGATCGCGGCGCGACGGCCCGCCGACGCGGAACAGCGCTGCATCGCCCAGAGACACCGACAGCACCGGCGCATCTCGTGCTTCTTCATCCGCATCGACATGCAGGCCCATGCGCGCGGCGCCGCGATAGAGATTGACCAGGCACGCCTCTGGCGGCGCCGGCCATGCCGCCACCTCCTCCCACAACTGCAGCAACGCTTCCGGCATGGCGGGCCAGGGCGCACCGGTTTCGGGATGATGCGCCTGGTAGCGATAGCCGCCGGCCTGATCCGTCACCCAGCCGAGAGCGCCAAAGTTCGTCTGCCGCACGCTCATCGCCGCGCCGTTCTTAACCCACGGCGTGTAGAAGGGCGCGGCGGCGGCGCCCGCCAGAACCGCCGTGACAAGCGCCTCCTGGGCCGCCCGGTCCAAGCGGGCGGGATAAAGCCGCAGGCCGTCACTCGCGCTCAATTCGGGGCCGATCACAAGGGCAGGCTACCCCTCCCCGCCCCCCAGCGCCAAGCGCGGGGCCGCCGCCCGCCGCCCCACCAGCGGCTTCCGCCGTCCGATCTCGCTTTGTTCTGGCCGCAGCCGGTGAGTTAAGGGTAGCCGCTGCATTGATTGCGCGGCGAAATCGCTCAATGAAGATCGCAGACTTGTGAGCCGGAGGGGGCTTCCCATATCAGCGCCCAGGAGAGCGAAAGCGCGGTGCGAACGCCGCCCGATCGCCGCCAAGTCTTGGGACGCATACGCTGGCTGACGCCGTTTAGGGTCGCTTCAAACGGCGGTGCGTCGCCGCAAAGGGATGAGGACGTAGGATTATGAGCAAAGTCATCGGCATCGATTTAGGGACGACCAATTCGTGCGTCGCCATCATGGAAGGCGCCACGCCGAAGGTCTTGGAGAATTCCGAAGGGGCGCGCACCACGCCCTCCGTAGTCGCCTTCAAGGAAGACAGCGAGCGCCTGATCGGCATCCAGGCCGTGCGCCAGGCGATCACCAACCCCGAACACACGTATTACGCGGTGAAGCGCCTCATCGGGCGCACGTTCGACGATCCGATCACCAAGAAGGACATCGGCATCGTGCCCTACCACATCGTGAAGGGGCCGAACGGCGACGCCTGGATCCAGGGCCGCGACAAGCAATATGCGCCCTCCGAAATCTCGGCCTTCGTGCTGCAGAAGATGAAGGAAACGGCGGAAGCCTATCTCGGCGAGAAGGTCGACAAGGCGGTCATCACCGTCCCCGCCTACTTCAACGACGCCCAGCGCCAAGCCACGAAGGATGCAGGCCGCATCGCCGGCCTCGACGTGTTGCGCATCATCAACGAGCCGACGGCCGCGGCGCTCGCTTACGGGCTCGACAAGGCTGGCGGCAACAAGACGATCGCAGTCTACGACCTTGGCGGCGGCACGTTCGACATCTCGATCCTGGAGATCGGCGACGGCGTGTTCGAAGTGCGCTCCACGAATGGGGACACGTTCCTCGGCGGCGAAGATTTCGACCTGCGGATCCTCAACTACCTGGCCGACGAATTCAAAAAATCGAACGGCGTCGATCTGCGGCAGGACAAGCTGGCGCTGCAGCGCCTGAAAGAGGTTTCCGAGCAGGCGAAGAAGGAGCTTTCCTCGCGCTCGGATTTCGACGTCTCGATTCCGTTCATCTCGATGGACGCGAACCGCAACCCGCTGCATCTCAACATGAAGATCACGCGCGCCAAGTATGAAAGCTTGGTCGAAGATCTTGTGCAGCGCACGCTGGGCCCGTGCAAAGCCGCGCTGAAGGACGCCGGCCTGAGCGCGGGAGACATCCAGGAAGTCGTCCTTGTGGGCGGCATGACACGGATGCCGAAAATCCAGCAGGTCGTGAAGGAATTCTTCGGGCGCGAGCCGCACAAGGGCGTCAACCCCGACGAAGTCGTCGCGATCGGCGCGGCCATTCAGGCGGGCGTGCTGCAGGGCGATGTGAAGAACGTCGTGCTGCTCGACGTGACGCCGCTTTCGCTGGGCATCGAGACGCTGGGCGGCGTGTTCACGCGCCTTATCGAACGCAACACCACGATCCCCACGAAGAAGAGCCAGATCTTCTCGACCGCGGAAGACAATCAGAACGCCGTAACCATCCGCGTCTTCCAGGGCGAACGGGAGATGGCGAACGACAACAAGCTGCAAGGCCAGTTCGACTTGATGGGCATTCCGCCGGCTCCGCGCGGCATGCCGCAGATCGAGGTGACGTTCGACATCGACGCCAACGGCATCGTTTCGGTGAGCGCGAAGGACAAGGCCACCAATAAAGAACAGACGATGCGCATTCAGCCCTCTGGCGGCCTTTCCGAGGACGACATCAAGCGCATGGTGCGCGAGGCGGAAGAACACGCTGGCGACGACAAGAAGCGCCGTGAATCCGCGGAAGCGAAGAACCAGGCCGAGGCGCTCATTCATCAGACCGAAAAGCAGGTGGAGGAGCACGGCGCGAAAATCCCAGCCGCCGACAAGGCCAATGTCGAAAGCGCGATCGCCGCGCTGCGGGCCGTCGTCGACTCGGACAATCCCGCCGAGATCGCCGCCAAAACACAGGCGCTGGTGCAGGCCGCGATGAAGATCGGCGAAGCGATCTATGCCCAGCAGGGATCGACCGGGCCGGATGAAACCGGCGGCGGCGAGCCCGGCGTCGTCGACGCCGAGTTCGAAGAAGTGGACGGCCAGAACAAAAAGAGCGCCTGATGCTCGACGTGAATGCGCAGGGTTTCGGCGTGGCGCAGGACATTGTCGCATTGGAGGGGGATCGCGTTCGCGTGGTCCTCTCCATTCGGAATAATCGCGATGCGCCCGCCGACGTCCTCGTGTACGAGCCAGGGGAACAGCCGCCGGTGTGGGAATTCATCCCTGAGCAAAGCTTTCGCCGCGTCCGCTTCGAAACGCGCCGCGCGATGCTGTCCGCCATCGCCGTCGACGTTTGCCCGCAAGGCGAGCCGACACGCCGGCTGAGGTTCGCATGATGGATCACGTCTGCCGCCGTGGGGATCAGCGATGACGACGGACAGGGACTATTACGACGTGCTGGGAGTGCCGCGCGGCGCCGACCCAGCCGCGCTGAAAAATGCCTACCGCAAGCTCGCCAAGGAATATCATCCCGACCGCGAAGGCGGTTGCGAGGAAAAGTTCAAGGAACTGAACGAAGCCTACGCGATCCTCTCCGATCCAGAGAAGCGCTCGGCGTACGACCGCTTCGGCAAGGCCGGCGTCAATGGCGGCGCAGGCGCCGGCTTCACCGACTTTTCCGACATCTTCAGCGAAGTGTTCGGCGACGCGTTCGGTGATTTCTTCGGCGCGCGCGGCCGGCGCGGCCCGCCGCGCGGCGCCGATCTCCGCTATGACATGGAAATCACGCTGGAGCAGGCGTTCCTGGGCGTGGAACGGGAATTCGAGGCGCCAGGCGCGGCCCTGTGCGAGAAGTGCGAGGGCAGCGGCGCCGCCGAAGGCGCACGACCAGAGACCTGCCCCACCTGCGGCGGCGCTGGCCACATCACCAGTGGCGGCATGTTCCGCGTGATGCGCACCTGCCCCGGCTGCGGCGGCGCCGGACAAGCGATCCGCAATCCCTGCCGCAGCTGCGGGGGGCGCGGCGTGATGGAGAAGCGGCGCAAGCTTTCGGTGAAAATCCCGCCCGGCGTAGAAGACGGCATGCGCATACGCCTGGCCGGCGAAGGCGATGCGGCGCCGCGCGGCGGCCACCCCGGCGATCTTTACATTTTCCTCAGCGTGCGCCCGCACCAGCTCTTCGAGCGCAACGGCTCGGAATTGTTCTGCCGCGCTACCGTGCCGATGACGACGGCCGCCCTCGGCGGTGAAGTGGAAATTCCCACGATCTGCGGCGCCAACGCGAAGGTGGCGATCCCCGAGGGCGCGCAAACCGGGCGGCGGATTCGCGTGAAAGGCATGGGGATGTCGAGCGTGCAGAACCGCGATCGCGGCGATCTGCATGTCGAGCTTGCGGTGGAGACGCCGGTCAAGCTGAACGCCAAACAGAAGAAACTGCTGCAGGAATTCGCCGGCCTGTGCGGCGACGATTCGCATCCGCAGAGCCACGGATTCCGCGACCTCACGAAACGCATCTTCCACGGCAGCAAGCAAAAAAGTTGACGCCGAACACCCGGGCGTCACAGTGCGCGGTGGAGGGCAGAAGGTCCTCGCAACAGGGCCAAGCCGCTGGAAAACTTCCTCGGATTCGTGCTGCTCGCCGTAGCGGTGATCCTTGCCTATGGGGCCCAGCGGCGCACGGCGGCGCTCCGTGAAGGCCTGCAGCGCGCTGAGGCGCGCATCGCCGCCCTTGAGGCGCGGCTAGCCCGCGGCGCGTTGGGCGCAGCCGGACCAGCCGCCGCGCCAGCCGCAAACGATCATCAGGAAGAGGCTTCGATCGGCGAAGCGCCGCCAGCGCCGGAGCCGGCGCCCGTTGGAGCCGGCGTGGCGGAGGAAATCGTCGTCACCGCATCGCCGCGGCTTTCGCTGTCCGCGCGACTGGAACGCGCGATCGCCGGGAACTGGCTTGTGTGGATCGGCGGCGCCCTCATCGCGCTGGCGATCGTGTTTCTGCTGCGCTTCGCGATCGACCAAGGATGGTTCGGTCCGCCGATGCAGCTTGCCGCGGCCTACATGCTGGGCGTGCTGCTCTATTCCGCCGCCGAATGCGTGCGGCGCATGGAGCCGGACGAATTCTGGAACCTCACACAATTCCATCAGCTGCCGGCGATCCTCGCGGCGGCATCCTTGTTCGCCTTCTTCGGCGCCACCTATGTCGGCTATGCGAATTTCGCCATACTGACCGCGCCAATCGCGTTCACGCTGATGGCGCTTTCGGCGCTGGGCGCGATTTTGCTTTCGCTGCGCTACGGGCGCTGGCTGGCGGCGCTGGGCCTGAGCGCGGGTTACGCGGCGCCGCTGCTGATGCGCTTCGAGCATGCGCAGCCCGCCGCCCTTTTCGGCTATGTACTGGCGCTGACGGCGGCTGCGCTGGCCGTCATCCGCATCCGCGGCTGGCGCGGCTTCGTGTGGCTGGCGAGCGGCGGCGCGCTGGCTTGGGGCGTGCTGTGGCTCAGCATCCCGTTCGCCATGCTGGCGCGCGATGCGGCGGCGTTCTTTTTCGTAGCGCTGGCGGCGCTGGGCGCGGCCTTCGCTTGGGGCGACGCCGGCAGGGCGATGGCGTTCGGCCCCGGCTGGCGCGCGCGCGCTGGATGGACGGAATCCGTGCTGGCGGCGCACGCGCTCGCGACGGCGGCGGCGCTGGTGCTGCTGGCGATGCTGCAGCAGCGCTACACGCCCGGCGTGGTGGGCGCGATGGTGAGCCTTTGCGCGCTGGCGACGATCGCCGCTTGCCTGCGCGACAGCTTCGCCGCGGCGCCGTTGGCGGCGGCGCTGGCGGGCGCTGGGATGATCTATTTCTGGCCCGAGGGCGCACCGGATCTGCGCGCCGCGGGGGCTTTGGGCTTCGTGTTCAGCGCCGGCGGATGGCTGATGATGGCGCGCAGCGCTACGCCGGCATTCGGCGCGACGCTCGCCGCGCTAGGGCCAATCGCGATCGTGATCGCGACGCATCATAGCGGCGCGGATCTTCGCGCGCCGATCCTGTGGAGTGCGGCCGCCCTCATGCTGGCTGCGATCAACATTTTCGCGCTTGAGCGGATGGCGCGGGCGCCCGGCGGGCTGGACCGTTCGCCTGGCCCCGCGGCGGCGTTCGCGCTGGGCGCCGCGGCGGCCGTCGTGTTCGCGTTGTTCTTCCTGCTGCGCGAGCGCTTCCTGTGGCTGGCGGCAGCGCTGGCGATCCTCGCGCCGACAATGGCGTATCTCGATCTGCGCTTCCGCTTGCCGGCGCTGCGGCTGGCGATCGCGATCGTTTCCGGTGCGGTGACAGCGCGGCTTCTGTTCGGCTTCGATGCGTTCAGCGAACCGATCAGCCGCACGCCGCTGCTGAACGAATTGCTGCCGGCCTACGGCGTGCCGGCGGCGGCGTTCTGGCTTGCCGCAGCGATGCAGCGCCGCGCCGGCGCGGCGCTGCGTCTTTCCCAAGCGCTGGAGGCGGCTGCGATCATCGTCGGCGCAGCGGCGGTTTCGATGCAGATCCGCCATCTCGCCACCGGCGGCAACATGATCGCCCCGTATTTCACTCTCTTCGAGGTCGGCGCACACGCCATGGCGTGGATCGCGATCGCGATCGCCATCGCCGCGCGCTACGGCGAGCGCCCGCGCTTCGTGCTGTTCATGGCGGAGTTGTGCGCGGTGTGCGCGGCGGCGGGCATGGCGGCGACGTTCGGCGGCGTGTTCGCCAACCCATGGTGGGGCGCGCATCCGGCGGCGGCCTACGGTTGGCCGGTGCTGAACGGGCTGCTCGCCGGTATCGGATTGCCGGCGGCGCTGCTGGCGCTCTACGCTGTGATCAAGGGGCGGCAAGGATTCCGCCTGCGGGCGACGGCCGCCGGCGGCGTCGCCACGCTGCTCTTCTTCCTCAACGCGACCCTGGAGGTGCGGCGCGCCTTCCACGGGCCGGAGATGGA
>JBFWWB010000047.1:0-18619 GCA_050246435.1 Hyphomonadaceae bacterium | reverse complement strand
TCCGGCGTATCGTGCGCCACTTCCTCGATATTCATGCCGCCGGCTTCGCTGGCGACGAACGCCACTTGGCCGACTTCACGGTCCACCAACGCCGAGAGATAGAGTTCGCGGGCGATGTCAGCGCCCTCTTCCACATAGAGCCGCTTCACGACGCGCCCGGCGGGGCCTGTCTGCAGCGTCACCAGCGTATGATTCAGCATCTGCTGGGCGAACACGCCCACGTCTTCCGGCGTTCTCGCCAACCGCACGCCGCCCTTGTCGCCCGCGGCCGTCTCCTTGAACGTTCCCTTGCCGCGCCCGCCGGCATGGATCTGTGCTTTCACGACCCAGACGCCGCCGCCGAGCTTCGCCGCCGCGTCCACCGCCTCTTCCGGCGTGAACGCCGGGAAGCCGCGAGGGGTGGGCGCGCCGAATTGCGCCAGCACAGCCTTGGCCTGGTACTCGTGAATGTTCATGTCGCCCCCGGAGTGCAACTCGCCGGCGCGGTCATAGGCCACGCCCCGCTCGGAGCGCAACGTCTAGCGCAGGAAAGCCAGCCCCGCCCCCGCCGCCGCGACTGCGAAGACCACCAGCAGCGCCGGCGCCCGGAACGCCTGCAGCAACACGAAGCCGGCGGCCGCAACCGCCGCGTCGGGCGATGCGCGCACCGCGTCCGTCAGGATCGGGTGATAAAGCGCCGCCGCCAGCACGCCGACGACAGCGGCGTTCGCGCCGCGCACGAAACCCGTCGCGCCACGCCTCGCCTTCAGCGTCGTCCAAACCGGCAGCATCGCCGCCGTCAGCAGCAGGCCGGGTAGAAAAATGCAGCCCAGCGCAATGAGCCCGCCGATCGGGCCCGCCAGAGGCGTTGCGGCCGCGGCGCCAACGAAAGCGGCGAAGGAAAAGAGTGGCCCCGGCAAAGCCTGCGCCGCGCCGTAGCCAGCGATGAAGCGGTCCGCCGGCATCCAGGCGTGCGCGGCGGCCTCGCCCTGCAGCAGCGGCAGCACAACGTGGCCGCCGCCGAACACCAGCGCGCCGGAGCGGTAGAAGGCGTCCACGAGCGCCAAGGCTGGCGAAGCCTCCGCCGCCAGCGGCAGGCCGATCAGCAGCGCTGCGAAAACCACTAGCAACGCTGCGGCCGTTCCCCACCCCGCGGCTGCATGCGCCGGCGCGAGCGGCGTCTCCGCTGAGCGCGTCAGGATCAGACCGGCCGCCCCGCCCAGCGCAATCGCCGCTGGGGCCGCCGCGCCGCCAAACGTCGCCAGCGCCATCGACGCTGCGGCCAGCGCTGCGGTGAGCCGGTCCGTGCATAGCGCGCGCGCCATGCCGAATAGCGCATGTGCAACGATCGCCGCCGACACGAGCGCTAGTCCGTGCGCCAGCGCGCGCCCCGCCGCCGTATCGAAGAAGGTGAGCCCGCCCGCGACCGCGAGCATCAGCAGCGCCGAAGGCGCGGTGAAGCCGAGCCATGCCGCCAATCCGCCGAGCGCGCCGGCGCGCCGCAGGCCAAGCGCAAAGCCCACTTGGCTCGATGTCGGTCCCGGCAGAAATTGACACAAGGCCACTAGATCAGCGTAGTCGCGCTCGCTCAGCCAGCTCAGCCGCGCGACGAAACGTTCGCGGAAATAGCCGAGATGCGCCGTCGGCCCGCCAAACGACGTGCAGCCCAGGCGCAGGAACTCGAAAAGAACCTCGCCCGCGCCGCGCATGTCATCCGTTCGGCCGCTTTTCGCCGGCCTCCGGCTCGTAGGCGATTTCGACAGTGGAGACGCTCGTCGTCGGAACGTCGACATAGTCGGCCTTGTGCGCCGGCGCAGGTCGTGCGCCGCGGCGCACCAGCATCAACAGCACGCCGCCCACGCCGATCCCCGCGCCATACCAGAAGATGGCGACGGGATTGGTAGCGTCCACAATGGCGCCGAGCACCGCCGGGCCGATCACCGATCCCACCGCCCACGCGAACAACAAGCCCGCCGTCGCGCCAGGTATTTTTGAAGGTTCGGCGCGATCGGCCATGTGCGCGAAGGCGACACCATAATAGCTGAGCGAACCGGCGCCCCAGATGGCGAACACGAAACAAGCCGCCGCAAACGGCAAACGCTGATCAAACACGATCAACAAGGACGAGCCGAACGCCGCCAGCGCCAGCAGGCCCGCACAAACGATGCGGCGGTCCATGTGGTCGGAAAGCTTTCCAGCGGGCCACTGCACGATCAGCGAACCGATCCAGGCCGCCGCCACGAAGGTCGCGGCCGTCGACGGGCCGAAGCGATCTTCCGAATAGATCGGGGCCATCGTTGTGACGGCGGCGTTGGTGAGGCCGGCCAGGAAGCAGCCGAACACTGCCGCCGGCGCGATCGCAAACAGCTCGTTCACGCCCAGCGGCTTGGCCGTCGGCGGCGCAGGTTGGGCGCGGCTGGTGAAGCAAATCGGCAGCACCGCCGTCACCGTGATCAGCGCCGAGATCATCCACGGATCGGGGGCCGCCGCACCGTGGCCGATGGTGAGGAATGGCCCCAGCGCCAGTACTGCCTTGTAGCAAACCTGGTTGAAGCCGATCACGCTGCCGCGTTCTCCCGGGGCGATCACGCTGTTCATCCAGCTTTCGCCGGCGGCCAGCATTAGCGCCACGGCAACGCCGGTGCCGAAGCGACACAGCATCCACGGGACCGCGCCGTGCGACCAATAGATCGCCAGCGTGCTAGTGGCGGCGATCGCCGCGCCGGCGGCGAACAGACGCGTGTTGCCGATGCGCGCCAAATAAGGCGGGCCGAGCCAGGCGCCTGCCATAAAACCCGCCGAATAAGCGGCTCCGACGAGGCCGATTTCCGTTTCGGAAAAATGCTCCGCCGCCATTGCCAGCGGCAAATGCACGTTGAGCGCGCCCTGACTGAGCTGCAGCAAGCCGAGCGCGAAAATCAGCGAAGCGACGTTGCGTATCGCGTTCATGCGCGCAGCGCGCTGGCGCGCCAATCTGCCGCCTCCACCGCCCAGATCACGTGCGGCTGCCCGATGTGGTAGGTCGGCGTTTCAGGACGCTCGCCCAGCCGCCGCGCCACATTCTGCGAGCGCATGTTCTCCGCGTGGATGCGGCTCACGAAGCGCTTCGGTTGGAACCGCGCCAAGGTCCAATCGCCCGCCGCGCGTGCGGCTTCCGTTGCATAGCCCTTACCCCAATGCATGCGCGAAAGGCCCCAACCCAATTCGAGCGCGCCGCCGGGCTCAGGCGACCACGCGCCCGCCCGGCCCACGAATGCGCCGGTTTCGCGCTCCTCAATCAGGAACATCCCAAACCCCTGCAGCCGCCACTGGCCGGCCATCTGCATCAGCGTACGCCAGGCGCTGATCCGGTCGCTCGGCCTGCCGTCGAGCGTCGTCCAGCGATTGGATTCCGGCTCACCCAGCATCGCCGCCAGCGCATCGAGATCGTTCTCGCGCCATTCCCGCAGCCGCAGCCGCAGCGTCTCCAGAACTGGAGCGGCCGCCATCGCCGCAGCCCACGATCGGCTCAGGTCAGGGAGCCGTCGATCTCCTTGCACGCCTTCACCAGGCCGAGCACAGATTCGACGCTCTTGGCGAACATCGCCTTCTCGCCCTCGTCCATCGGGAACTCGATGATGCGCTCCGCGCCGCCCGCGCCGATCACCACCGGCACGCCGACATACATATCCTTCACGCCGTATTGGCCCGTGAGGTGCGCCGCCACGGGCAGTACGCGCTTTTTGTCCTGCAGATAGGATTTGGCCATCAGGATCGCGCTTTCAGCCGGGGCGTAGAAGGCCGAGCCTGTCTTGAGTAGCGCCACGATCTCGCCGCCGCCGCCACGCGTGCGCTTCACGATCCCGTCCAGTTCTTCCTGGGAAAGTGCGCCCTGCTTCACCAATTCCGGCAGCGGCAAGCCGCCGGCGCTGGAATAACGCACCATCGGCACCATGTCGTCGCCGTGGCCGCCTAAGGTCCAGGCGTGGATGTCCTCGACGGAGATTTTCAGCCGCTCGGCCAGGAAGTAGCGGAATCGCGCGCTATCCAGCACGCCGGCCATGCCAACGATCTTGTGCGTCGGCAGCCCTGAGAATTTCTGTAGCGCCCACACCATCGCATCCAGCGGGTTGGTGATGCAGATGACGAACGCGTTTGGCGCGTGTTGCTTGATGCCCTCGCCCACCGCCTTCATGACCTTGAGATTGATGCCCAGCAGGTCGTCCCGGCTCATACCCGGCTTGCGCGGTACGCCGGCGGTGACGATGCAGATGTCGGCGCCCTTGATGTCTTCGTAGCTGTTCGCGCCCTTGAGGACCGAATCTTTGCCGAACACCGGCGTCGCCTCGTCGATGTCGAGCGCCTTGCCCTGCGGCACGCCCTCGGCGATGTCGAACAGCACCACGTCGCCCAATTCCTCGCGCGCGCAGATATGGGCGAGCGTGCCGCCGATCATGCCGGCGCCGATCAGCGCGATTTTCTTGCGGGCCATGGAAATCTCCGAGCTGCGGGCTGGGTGCGTGGAAAGGCAGGTCATCTACCGCCCGGGCGGCGCGCACGCAATGCGGCCCGAAGGCCGTCCACCCCTATCCCGCGCCGAACGGCCCGCAGCCGCGCCCCTCAGGGCCCGGCGGGCGCCTTCGCCTCGGCCATGCCCGCGGCGACAGCGGCGCGGCGGCGCTCATCCAACGCTTGGCGCGTCTCGGCGAACACTTTTTTGCTGATCCGGTACTGCGCGTAGAAAATGGCCGAGATCACGCCTGGGATCGCTGCGATCGGACCGTAGATCCAGGCGAGCTGCACCAAGGTGTCGAATTCCACGGCGCCCGGCGCCGCCTTGCGCGGAAAGTGTACGATGTCGAGCGCCACGCCGGCGACGAACTGGCCGATCGCAATATCGAGCTTCGCGAACAGCGTGCGTGTGGAATAAAGTATGCCTCCTGGCGGCGCCCGATGCGCAACTCGTTTTCGTCCGCGATGTCGGCCATCGCCGACATGCCGGAGATCGTCATGCCGCAGCCCGCCAGCGCCGTCAGCGCCGCGCACGCAATCAGGATAGGCATGAGGTAGGGATTGCTCTGCACCGGCAGCAGGCCGGTGAGCCACAGCACGATCGGGATCGAATAGCTGGCGGAGGAGACCGACGAGCACACCACCAGCGCCGTGCGCTTACCGAAGCGATCGTGAAATTTCGCGGTGACGAAGAAGCCGAGCACGAAGCCGATCAGCGTCCCTGCCTCCAGCCAGCGGATTTGCTCAGAGGGAAGCTGCCAGAGATAGGTGTTGATGTAGAGCGCGAGGCTGACGGTGAGGCCCGTCGTCAGACTGATGAAGAACAGGCCGATCAGCAGGAAGAAGTAATTCCGGTTGGAGACAGCTGCGCCCACATCCTTGAAGAATTCGACGAACGAGAACGGTTTGATGTGATCGGGCACATGGCGCATGCGCGGAATCTGGTCGCGCGTGAACCAGGCCGAGGCCAGCAGCAGCGCCACGCAGAGCCCTGCCCCGGTATAGGCGAACGGCGCGTAAGCATCGGGGTTTAGCAGACCGCGGGGATATTCCTCCGTCTTGTGGAAGAAGAGGCTGAGCGCCACGAAGGTGGTGCCGGAACGCCCGGCGAAGCTGAACAGCGTGTTCCAGCTCAGGATGCGGCTGCGCTCGGTATAGTCCGGGCTCATCTCCGCCACCATCGCGAGGTGCGGTGTGTGGTACATCGCCATGAACACGCGTAGGCTCAGAACGAAGGCGGTGAACCAGAAGAACAGCCACAGATGCGGCATGCCCGCGGGCGGGTTGAATACGCCGATCAGCGAAATCGCGATCGGGATCGGCGCCATATAAAGATAGGGATGGCGACGCCCCAGTTTGTGGCGCGTGCGGTCAGAGAGAGAGCCGATAAGCGGGTCAGCCAACCCATCGAAGAGCAAGCTGATGCTCATGGCAAGGCCAGCCATCGTGGCCGACATGCCCAGAACCTGATTGTAGTAAAACAGCGCGAAGCCGCCGACGGAGGTCAGCGCGATCATCTCCGCGGCTGAGCCCATCGCGAAGACGATCTTGGTTTGAAGCGGTACCCGTCTCACGGGCGCGGTCTGCGCGTCCAAGCCTTCCTCCCGGCGTTGTGAAGCCGGTATCAAGGAGCCGCACGCTTGAAAATACGCGC
Source organism: Hyphomonadaceae bacterium (assembly GCA_050246435.1). Lineage (GTDB taxonomy): Bacteria > Pseudomonadota > Alphaproteobacteria > Caulobacterales > Aquidulcibacteraceae > JAKFWI01. The sequence goes on along the minus strand of JBFWWB010000047.1, from coordinate 12,495 downwards.
GCCGATCACATCCCCGCGCGCGCGCCTGCGGCGCGCCGCACGCGCCGGCGCAGCGGCGGCGGCTCCGCCGTGGGGATCGGCTTCTCGGCAGCGTCTTCCGGCACCTGCGAGCGTAGGATGCCGCCGACCACGCCGCGGAACCATTGATGCTCGACGTCCGACTGAAAACGCGGATGCCAGCTTTGCCGGATGGTGATTTGCGGTATTTGCAACGGCAGTTCGAAAGCACGCACCGGCAGCTGTCGCGCCAGCCCCGCCACCAAGGTGGACGGGCCGGCGGCGATCAGATCGGAGCCTGCCGCGATCGTCAGCGCGGAGCGCATGCTCGGCACCACCATGATGACGCGGCGCGAAAGCCCATGGCGCGCCAACGCCTCATCGATCGTCTGGTGCGGATCGGCCAGTCGCGAGCGCACGACATGGGGATAGGACGCGACGGCGGCCGCATCGATCGGGCGCTGGAATATTGGATGCCCGCGCCGCGCCACGGCCACATAGCGCTCGCGGAACAATTCCTCGTTCACTAGCGCCCTGTTCGCGGCGCTGCCCGAACTCAACTCCAGATCGATGCGCCCCGTGCGCAGCGCGTCCTCACCCTCCCGGCCTTCCGGCGCGAAGCGGACGCTGACGCCGGGAGACTGCGCCTGGATCGCCTTTAGGATCGGCAAGCCGAGGGAGGAGACGAAGTCCTCATTGCATTGCAGCACGAAATCGCGCGTCAGCGCGGCCGGCTCGAAGCTTGGCGGATCCAGCAGCGCACGCGCATCGGCGATGAAGCGGCCCAGATCGTTCTTCAGCAGTTTGGCTCGCGCTGTCGGGGCCAATCTTCGGCCCACGCGCACCAGCAGCGGATCGCCAATCGCCTCCCGTAGGCGCATCAGGATACGGCTCATCGCCGGCACGCTGCGCCCGTACCGGCGCGCGGCCTGGGTAACGTTCTCTTCCTCCAACAGCAGGTCGAGCGCGACGAGCAGGTTCAGGTCTATTTGTTGCAGGTTCCGCAAGCGGCGCCTCGCTCTCTTTCCTTCCCTGCAACTATTCTGAGACCCGCGGGCGGGTTCGTCAAACCGCCGGCGGGAGGGCGCCGTCAGCGCTTCATGCAGACCAGCAGCCCGTCCCCGATCGAGGTCAGCGCCTCGAACACCCGCTCGTCGTGATTGGCCCGGCGGGCCACGGCGCGCAATTCTTCCGTTTCCGGATCGTGGATCGCGGCATCCGCCACGTCCCCGCCCCAGAGCATGTTGTCGAACAGCATCACGCCGCCGGGCCGCAGCAGCTTGAAGCACCGCTCATAATAGCCCGGGGTAAGCGGTCTTATCGGCGTCGATGAAGGCGAAATCGTAGGTTCCCTCTTCGCCGTGGGCGAGGTGGGCGTCCAACGTGTCGATCGCGGGACCCAACTCCAGGTGCACGATGCGGTCGACGCCCGCCTCGCGCCAATAATTCCGCGCCCTGGCGGTCCAATCGGGGCTCACGTCGCACGCCAGCAGGCGCACGTCCGGCCCGTGCATCTCGCGCATCGCCAAGGCGATCAGCAGCGAGGAATAGCCTGTGAACACGCCCACCTCGATCGCGCGGCGCGCCCGAACCAGATGCGCCAGCAGCGTCATCATGGAGCCCTGCTCGGCGCTGATCTGCAATTGCGCGACGCTGCCCATCGCCGCCGTTTCCCGCCGGCATTTGGCGAGCACGGGATGTTCCGGCGGATTGTGTGCGCGGAGATACGCGACGAGAGCGTCCGAAAGCCCGATTGAACTGGTTGACATGGCTGGGCGCCTCCCGCGGGCACCCTAGCGCCGAACCTGCGCCGCCGCGAGCGCCGGCCTGCTCAGGTTTCCGTCAGCGCGCGCTTGAAATCCACGTCTCGGCGGGGCGCCCGCAGATAGGCCTCCGAACGCATCTCCATGAGGCGTGAAGCCGTCCGTTCGAACTCGAAGCTCTGCGCGCCATCGGGATAGAGCGCGCCGGGTTCGGCCGCTGCGGAGCAGACGAGCTTCGTCTTCGCCTCATACAGCGCGTCGATCAGAACGCGGAAGCGCGCCGCCTCCTCTTTCCGGTCCGGCGAGAGCGCAGGGATGTGATCGATCAGGACGGTATGGAATTGCTCGGCGATCTCCAGATAATCCGCCGCGCCCAGTGGCCGGGCGCACAACTCTGCAAACGTAAAACGCGCGCAGCCGGCCGTCGCGCGTGGAATTTCCAATCGCCGGCCCTGCACGTCGAAAACGGCCGGCAGCGGGTTAGCCCCATGGGTCAACCCGGCCCAGGCAGCATCCATTGCGCAGTCGGCGGCGGGGCCCAACGGCGCATGATAAACCGGTGCGGCCATTAGCCGTTCCAGGCGGTAGTCGCGCTGGGCCGTGAGTTCCACGATGTCGAGGCGTTCCTTGAACAGGGCGATGAACGGCAGGAAGAGCTGCCGGTTGAGCCCGTTCTTGTAGAAATCGTCGGGCGCGCGGTTGCCGGTGGCGACGATCACCACGCGCCGCTCGAACAGCTGGGCGAACAATCGGCCCACAATCATGGCGTCGGCGATGTCGGTGACCTGCAATTCGTCGAGGCAGAGGAGGCGCGCCTCCTCTGCTGTCTCCCGTGCAGTCAGCGCGATCAATTCGTCCTGCTCGCCGCCGTCGGCGCGCGCCTCGCGCGCCCGGCGCATGAAGGCGTGCCGTGCGAGCATGAATTCATGGAAGTGGACACGCTTTTTCTTCTCCACCGGAGCGGCGGCGAAAAACATGTCCATAAGCATGGATTTGCCGCGGCCCACCGCGCCCCAGACATACATCCCCGGCGGCGGCTGGTTTGCGAACAGCCCGTTGGGGCGCCAGCGCGCCAACGCTGCGGCCAGTGCATCGAGGCGCGCCGCAACCGCTGTCTGCCCCGCGTCCGCAGCCAGCGCGCCAGACGCGACGCGCGCGCGGAAATCCCACAGCAAATCGGCCACAGGCGGGGTTCAACAAGGATGCGCGCCTGGCGTCAATCGCTGGGGGCGGCGCTCATTCCTGGATCAGATCGCGGCGCAGATGCGCAACGGCCCGGCCGTCGGGGCGCACGCCGGCGCGCCATTCCAGGCCCATCCGCCAGAACACCGCTGGCGTCGCCATCTTCAACCCGTTGCGCTCCACCGCGCGGCTGATGCGGTCATACGAGGCCCGGCCCCATTCGAGATAGCCTTCCGCCGCCGCCGCCTCGAGAGCGATAGCGCTGCGGTCGACGCCGCCAGCCATCCAGGTGTGCAGCGCCAGCCAATCGCGCCGCCGGGCCATGCCTGCGATGGCTTCCGCCTCGCCGCCGGGCAGCGCGCTTTCGCGCGGGGCCACCAGGATGACCCTCACCTCGACGCCCTTATCGAGCAGCGTGGGCAAGGTTCGTTGTTCGAAGACGCGGCAGGCGGGACAATGCGGCGCGGTGACGAGCCAGAGGATGGGCGCATTGCGATCGCCGCCGGAAGAAATCCAGGGCGCATCGTCCAAAGCGTCGGCGAGGCTCGCCTTGTCCACCGCGACAACAGCGGGCGCCGCTGCGCGCCGCTGGCCCAGGTCCCACAACCCGAAGCCCATCGCCCCCGCGGCGGTCATGGTGATCGCAACCGCGGCGGAAAGCATGCCGCGCTGCTTCACTTCCACGATCTTCGGCACTGTCGCGCTCCCGCGCCCCGGCCCCCAAGCCTTGGCATTCACCAAGCGCTTTCAGGGAGAGCGCGCAAGCACCGAATGTGTACTAGCAGCGGACTTCCCGCTCCACGTACACGCGACGCCCAAGATGGGGATCCCAGACCCAATCGCCGACGCGGCAAACGCGTGGGCCGTAATAGGCCGGCGGCGGGTAATAGGCGGGCGGCGGCGCGGCGTAGCGTGGCGAAGCGGCGGCTGAACCGATCAGCGCGCCGATGGCCAGCCCGGCGACGCCGGCGGCCACCGCATCGCCGTTCCCGCGGCCGCGATAATGCCCGTGATAGCCGTAATAGGCGCCGCCGCGATAATAGCCGTGCGGGCGGGCTTCAGCGGAACCCGCGGCCGCGGCGGTGGTCCCGACCAAGGTCAGCGCGCCAAGCGCGCCCACAACGAATTTCCTCATGACGACTTCCTCGGGCAATCGTGCGCAAGAGCGCACCTTCAGTATGCCGGCGCGCGCCTGAACTGGACCTGAACGCGCGTCTCAGCCCTTGCCGCCGACAAGCTCCTTCTTGATCTCGGCGATCGCCTTCGACGGGTTCAGACCCTTCGGGCACACCTGGGCGCAATTCATGATCGTGTGGCAGCGGTACAGCTTAAACGTGTCGTCCAACGCTTCCAGCCGCTCGGTCTTCGCCTCGTCCCGGCTGTCGGCGATCCAGCGATAGGCCTGCAGTAGCGCCGCCGGCCCGTAGAATTTATCCGGATTCCACCAATAGGATGGGCACGACGTCGAGCACGACGCGCACAGGATGCATTCGTAGAGCCCGTCCAACTTGTTGCGCTCGCTTTCGCTTTGCAGCCGCTCCTGTTCCGGCTCGTCGCCCTTGGCTTGCAGCCAAGGTTCGATCGCAGCGTATTGCGCGTAGAAATTCGTCAGATCGGGCACAAGGTCCTTCACCACTGGCTGGCTGGGCAGCGGTGCGACACTGATCGTCCCGTCCGGCAGTTCGTCCATCCCCTTGGTGCAGGCCAGCGTATTGCGCCCGTCGATATTCATGGCGCAGGAGCCGCACACGCCCTCCCGGCACGAGCGGCGGAACGCCAAGGTGGAATCCATCGTGTTCTTGATGGCGATCAACGCGTCGAGAACCATCGGCCCGCAATTATCGAGATCGAGTTCGTAGGTGTCCCAGCGCGGATTTTCGCCGCTCTCGGGATCGTAGCGATAGACTTTGTAGGTCCGCGTGCGGGTCGCGCCCGCCGGCGCCGGGTGATGCCGCCCTTTGGCGATCTTGGAATTCTTCGGCAACGTCAGCTGGACCATTGCGCCCTCTTCCCCCGCGCCCCGTCATGGGGCGGTCGTGCTTGCGCCGAAACGGCGCTTTCCGTCAAGCGTGAGGCCTTGATTTCACGGCTAGAAACTACGCGCGCTCCCGGTCTCCCGGACCATACCAGGCAACGTTCCGCGTCAGATACATGAGCGCCGCCAGCGCCGAGAAGCTCATCAGCGCGCCGACCAGAAGCGAATAATCCTCCGCCTCCATCAGCACATACATGAGCGCGTAGACGAGCGTGAAGGTGACCAGCGCCGGGACGACATATTTCGCCGTCCGGAACACCACGCGCACATAGAGCGAAAGCAGCGCCACAGTGGCGCCGGCGGCCGCGACGAAGGCCGGCGTGAAGCCGATCTGCTCAGCGAAGGCCAGCAACAGCAGATAGAACACGCCCTGCGCCAGACCTACCATGATGTATTGCGCCGGGTGTGCGCGGGCGCCGCTCACCACCTCGAACATGAAATAAACGACGAAGACGAGGCCGATGAACATGAGGCTGTATTTCAGCGCCCGATTCACGCCGGTGTAGATATTTGTCGGCTCTGTCAGCCGCACCCCGAAATCTTTCTGAGGCATTTGGGCGAGGATGCTCGCACTCTGGCCCACCTCGGGGATGCCGCGACGCACCGATGGCGCATTCCATTCAGCGGTGAACCCCGCCGCGGTGATCTCGCGCTTGGTGGGCAGGAAGCCGCCATCGAAGCTCGGATGCGGCCACTGCGCCGCAACTCGCGCCGTCGTGTCCTTCGCAAACGGCGCGACGGAGAAGCGCTCTGCGCCGGAAAGCTCCAGATTGGTGCGCACGTCCAGCGCGGCGCGCGGCTGCACCAGATCGCCCACCGGCGCCGAGACGATCGAAAACCCGCCCGCATCGACGCCTGCCGGGCGATAGACGCCGTCGGCCGGCGGCGCGGGCTCGGCCGTGAACGAGGCGGGCTTGACCACACGGCGCTCGCCGGCTGGCAAGGTCAGCGTAATGTCCTTGAGCAGGCCCACAGTGTTGCTGACGCCCATCGCGAGGCGCGCCTTCGGCCAGTCGTACTTCGCCGCCGGATCCAACGCCGCGAGCGCGGCTGCCGCCTGTTCGGGATCAAAACGCGCCTTCACCGCGATTTGGCTGCGATAGGTCGGGATCGTGTAGATCGAGCGCTTGCGCTCTTCCGCGGCGAGTTTCGCGTCCGCGTCGCCGGTTTCGGGAAATACGACGCTTTCCCCGCGCAAGGTGACGATCGTCTTGTCCTTGTCGTCGCGTTGGACATTCTTCGTGTAGGGCACCAGCAATACGGGCCCGAGGATCGTCTGCATCCCGCCTTCGTATTTCGACATCTCGATCCGCACGGAATCGTAGCGGTTCAGGCGATCCTGCAGCACGAGGTAGATGGAATAGGTCGGGATGGCCATCACCAACGTGAGCACGCAGATCAGCAAGAATTTGAGGCCGACGGAGCGGGTGGGCAGGCGCGGCAGTTCAGCCATTCAAAACTCCCCTCCCTGCGGTTCAACGCACCATGTCGAGATCGAGCGTACGCTCAGGCGCAGGCTCCGCCGCGAGCGCCGCCGCGCGCCGCCCGTAATGCGCACCCATCGCCACATAGAAGCTGGCGGCTCCTGCGACGGCGAGCGCTGCGAACAGGATCAAGGCCAGCCGGTCGTGCCGCTTGCGGATCGCCGGCTCGTCCGCCCCGGCGGCGGCCAGCGCGCTCTGGCGGCTGCGATCCAGCAACGCATAGCCCGCCATGAACGCCAAAATCGGCGCCACGCCGTACCAGCCGCCATACAGAAGCGCGAACAGGCCCATCACCAGGCCGGAGAACAGCACGAACTCGATCAAGCCGCCCAGGCGCGGCCCAAGCTTCTTCTGCATCCGCTGGCGGCGGGCGAAGAGCTCATCGAACATGGATTCAACAAAGGGGCTCACGGCGCCTGCAGTTAGCGCAAGCGCGTGGCGGCGAGAAGGCGTCTAACGGGCGCGCTTGCGGCGGCGGCTTTGCGCGGCGAGCTTCCTGCAGCTTTCGCAACCGCACGGAACGTGCGCGAGCGGCGTGGCCAGCACGCCTTCGCCGGCCTTGTAGAAGTATTGCGAATTCACCAGCCAGCCCTTGATCGGCGTCAGGAGCGCCAATGAAACGCCGACGATCACCGCCGCGGACGCCGTCAGGATTACCCACATGGGCGATTCGAGGGCGGCCTGCAGCACAAAGGCGACGCCCACCGCCAGAAAGCTGGTGACCGACATGACGAAAAAGGCCGGGCCATCCGCCGGGTCGGCGAAGCCGAAATCGAGCCCGCACGCCTCGCACGCCGGCGCAAGCCTCAAGAAGCTGCGGAACAATTTGCCCTCTCCGCAGCGCGGGCAGCGCCCGCGCACGCCAGTACGCATAGGAGAGAGCGGTTCGCTAAAGGGCAGGTCGATCATGGCCATACAATTCACTTGATTGATCCATACGATATTGCGAAATGTATGCATGCCTGGAATAACGCGCAATGCGGCCGCCCGCCGCGCCCCCCCGGACTGGCTGGCCCGTCTCGCTGCAGCGCCTCAAAGCCCGCTTTATCTTGCGCTGGCCGATGCGCTGGGCGCCGCCGTGGAGGCCGGCGAATTGCGTCCCGGCGATCGCTTGCCGGCCCAACGCGCCGTGGCCGCAGCTCTCGGCGCCGATCTCAGCACAGTGACGCGAGGTTTTGCGCAGGCCCGCGCGCGCGGGCTGCTCGCCGGTGAAGCCGGGCGCGGCACGTTCGTGCGGGCGGTCCAGGGCCCTGCCGTCGATCACAGCATGAACTTGCCGCCGCCGATCGGGGCATCCATGCGCGATGCGCTAAGCGAAGGGATGGCGGCGGTGTTGCGCCGTGCGGATCCCGCCACTCTGATGACTTACCGCACCGGCCCTTCCCCACGGGAACGCACGGCGGCGGCGGGCTGGCTTGCGCCGGCGCTCGGCCCGATCGCGACGGAGCGGCTCTTCCTTGCGCCCGGCGCGCAAAGCGCGATCACCGCGCTGCTCGCGTTGCTCGCGCAACCAGGCGGGGCGTTGCTCGTCGAGCCGCTGGCCTATCCCGGCCTGCTGGCGGCGGCGCGGGCGCAAAAGCTGGCGCTCATTCCCATTGTCTGCGACGCGGAAGGCTTCCTGCCGGATGCGTTCGAGTCGGCGTGCCGCGCGCATGCGCCCGCGCTCGCCTATTGCACGCCCACCTTGCAGAACCCCACGGGCGCAACGGCTTCGCTGGCGCGCCGTAAGGCGCTCGTCGCCGCCGCACGGAAGCACGATGCGACGATTATCGAGGACGACGCCTACGGCCCCCTCGATCCGGAGGCGGCTCCCCTCGCCGCGCTTGCGCCGGAGCGTGTCTATCATATCGCCACGTTGTCGAAGGCGCTTGCGCCAGGCCTGCGCACGGCGTTTCTCACGGCGCCGATCGGCGCCGATTTCGCCGCCGTCGCCGGCGCGCTGCGCGCCACCAGCCTCACGACTGCGCCGCTCCTGGCGGAACTGGCGGTGGAATGGATCGAAAGCGGTTTGGCGCGACACATTTGCGCCGTCATCCGGCGTGAGAGCGCGGCGCGCATGAAGCTGGCGAAGGCGGCGCTGCCGCAGGCGTTAGGCGGCCCGCACGGCTTTCATCTATGGCTCGATCTACCTGTGGGCTGGACGCCGCACGCGTTTGCCGCCGCCGCCGTCGGCTCCAGCGTGGCCGTCACGCCGGGGAAACATTTCCTCGCAGATCCAAATCAGGAGATGCGCGGCGTACGCCTTGGCCTCGGGGCCGCGCCAGACCGTCAGCAGCTGGCGCAGGGTCTCGCGGCGCTGGCGCGGTTCCTCTAAAGGCCAAACCGCGCGGCGAGGCGCGGCGCAAAGCGGCATACTGCAGCCGTAGCGAGCGCCGCAACTGCAGCATAGGCGACGCTCAGCCAGTAAACCGGCGCATGCGCACGCTCGGCGACGGCGTACAAAAGCTTCGGCAACGGCGGCCAAGCGAGAAACAATAGATTTTCGATGGCGTTCGCGAGCCAATAGAGGCATCCCGCGAAAACTGCTGCATAACATATCCGCGCCAATAGGCGCAGTCGCGGTCCTGCGCTTTCCTGCACGCCCACCGCCACCGGCCACAGCGCGACGGACATGTTGCCGAGGACAAGATCGAGATAGGCGCGCTCCGCGCGCGCGTCGTACGGAAGGAAAAGAATCTCTCGCCCCAGCGCGAGCGCCGGCGCGATCGAAACCACCGCCGAATCGAAAAACCTCTCCGGGTCTTCGTCGGCCAAATCGATGGCGCGCAGCCAGATGAAGAAGCACGCCATGTCCCACACGACGACGAGCCCGTAAGACGCATCGGCGCGCTGCAGCATCTCCTGCACGTTGACCAGAACGAAATCGCCACTGACGCACGCGAGGGCCAGTACCAGCAGGGTTTGGCGTGGGCGCCCGCGGCGTTCCGTCCAGAGCCTGTGCAGGCCCTGCAACGCGAGCGTCAGCACAGCGAAATAGAGGCCGAAAATAACATGCCCCGGCCAGACCGACATTTCAGGGCTATCGACGCCAGCGAGCTGTTTGCGCGCCGCGGAAAGAACGGCAGCTGTCAGCAGCGCGGCGCAAACGAACGAGAGGCGGCGGATCATCTCTGCGCCGCCCCCGTCACATCGGGCTAATAGACCCGCTTCTTCGGCGGGATCGGCTGCACTTCGTTGGTCATTGTGTTGGAGTGCACCGGGCGGAAATCGATCGTCACCGCGCCGCTCGCCTCGTTCAGCCAAGCGAGCGTGTGCTTCATCCAGTTCTCGTCGTCTCGCTCCGGGAAATCCTCGCGGGCGTGCGCGCCGCGGCTTTCCGTACGGTTCACTGCGCCTTCCGCCGTCACCAGCGCCTGCTGGATCAGGTTGTCGAACTCGAGCGTTTCGACGAGGTCGGTGTTCCAGATGAGCGTGCGGTCGGTCACGCCGATATCGGCGACGCGGGCGAAAATCTTGCCCATCTCGCGCGCGCCTTCAGCCAGCACGTCGCCCGTGCGGTAAACGGCGCAGGTATCTTGCATCGTGCGCTGCATTGCATCGCGTAACTTAGCTGTCGGCGTTGAGCCCTTGGCGTTGCGGTATTTATCGAACCGCGCCAGCGCGCGATCGCTCGATTCCTTGGGCAACGCCGCCTGCGCCGCACCTGCCTTCAGTATTTCGCCGCAGCGCAGGCCCGCCGCACGGCCGAATACCACGAGATCGGTCAGCGAATTGGAGCCCAACCGGTTGGCGCCGTGGATCGAGACGCATGCCGCCTCGCCCACCGCCATCAGGCCGGGCACGATGCGATCGGAATCACCGTCGCGCTTGGTGACGACTTCGCCATGATAATTCGCGGGTATGCCGCCCATATTGTAATGCACCGTCGGCAGCACCGGGATCGGCTGCTTGGTGACGTCTACGCCCGCAAAGATGCGCGCGCTTTCGGCGATACCAGGCAGGCGCTCATGGATGATCTTCGGATCAAGGTGATCGAGGTGCAGGTTGATGTGGTCCTTCTTGGACCCCACGCCGCGCCCCTCGCGGATTTCCAGGGTCATCGCGCGGCTCACCATATCGCGCGGCGCCAGATCCTTCACGGTGGGCGCATAACGCTCCATGAAGCGTTCGCCCTCGGAATTGGTGAGATAGCCGCCTTCGCCGCGCACGCCCTCGGTAATGAGGCACCCCGCACCATAGATACCGGTGGGATGGAATTGCACGAATTCCATGTCCTGCAGCGGCAGGCCGGCGCGCAGCACCATCGCGTTACCGTCCCCTGTGCAGGTGTGCGCGCTGGTGCAGGAGAAATACGCCCGGCCGTATCCGCCGGTCGCCAGAATCACCGTCTGCGCGCGGAAACGATGCAGCGTACCGTCGTCCAGCTTCCAGGCGGCGACGCCGCGGCAGACGCCCTCTTCGTCCATAAGCAGATCGAGCGCGAAATACTCGACGAAAAAATCCACCGAACGGCGCAGCGATTGCCCATAAAGCGTGTGCAGGATGGCGTGGCCGGTGCGATCCGCCGCTGCGCAGGTGCGCTGGATCGGCGCTTCGCCGTAATTCTTCGTCATGCCACCGAAGGCGCGCTGATAGATTTTGCCTTCCGCCGTCCGTGAGAACGGCACGCCCCAATGCTCCAACTCATACACAGCGGCCGGCGCGTGGCGGCAGAGATATTCGATCGCGTCCTGATCGCCCAACCAGTCCGACCCTTTCACGGTGTCGTACATATGCCAACGCCAGTCGTCCTCGCCCATGTTGCCAAGCGCCGCGGAGATGCCGCCTTGGGCCGCCACCGTATGGCTGCGTGTGGGAAACACTTTCGTCACGCACGCTGTTTTGAGGCCCGCCTGGGCGCACCCCAGCGCAGCGCGAAGGCCGGAGCCGCCAGCGCCCACCACGACGACGTCGAACGTATGATCAATCCATTCGTAGGCGCTCATGGCGCATTCATGCTCCGAAACACATCCGCCAGATGGCCCATCCGCCTGTCGCAAACGCGGCAAGCGCCACCAGCGCATTGAGCGCCAACAACGCTGTGCGCGTCGCAGGCTTCGACAAGTAATCCTCGATCACGACCTGCACGCCCAGCTGCATATGGAAACAGGCCGCCGCCAGAAAAACCAGCGCGCCGCCGGCGTTGATCGGCAACGCGAAGAAATCCAGCACGCCCGCGTGGCCGCCCCGCGCCGCTACGGCGACGCCGGCGACGAACCAGGGCGCGAGCGGGATAAGCGCTAACGCCGTCAGGCGCTGCGCCAAGAAATGGCCGCTGCCCTTGTGCCGGCGGGCCGCCGAAGCGTCAGACATGCAGCCAGATCCAAAGCGCCGCCGGCGCCGCGAAGAAGCCGGTGATCGCGAACAGTGCCGTCATATTGGCGGTCGGCAGACTGAATCCCTTGCCGGCATCCCAGAAGAGATGGCGCACGCCGTTCACGAGGTGGAAGCCGAGGCAGGCCACCAAGCCATAGAGCGCAACCTGCCCCTGCAGAGAGCGCGCGATCGCGTCATACTCCGCGAACACCGCCTCGCCCGAGGCTGCCGCTGAAAGCCAGCACGCCAGCCCGATCACGCCCGCGGCCAGCGCCAGGCCGGTGCCGCGATGCAGGATCGACGCCGCCATCGTCACATGCCAGCGCCAAACCTGGAGATGCGGCGACAGCGGCCTGGAACGGGCGGCGGTGGGGGCTTGCGCCATGCTGAGAAGTGGCTCCGGAGGGTGGCGGCGAGGCGCCTCCCCCGCCAAATCATGTGCGGGCGCAATCTATTGGCCGCGCCGAAGGTGTCAACGCGGCTGAGGCCCCGACCCTACCCGCCGGCTCGTTTCATTGGGATAGCCGCCCAATAGTCGAAATCGAGGATCACGGCGGGATCGTATTCGCCGGCGGGGTTCTTGCCGGGGAAATCGGCGCAGGGACGGTTTTTCGCCGCCACCAGCCGCAGCCGCAGCGCGCCCGCGCCATTGGAAAGACCGATTTTTCCTAGTACTTCCGACCAAGCGTAGACCGTGTCGCCCGCGAACAGCGGGTTGACGTGGCGCCCTCCGTTGATC
>JBFWWB010000046.1:0-18737 GCA_050246435.1 Hyphomonadaceae bacterium | reverse complement strand
CCGGCGCCGGGGTGCGCCGCGAGGTGGTGATCAGGAACGAGCCTTCCGGCGCCAGCGCCTCGAGGTGGGCGCACAGTTTGCGCGCCTGGCTCGCCCCGAAGCGGAATTTGCCGTTCGGCCCGCCCACCAGCACCGCGACGCGCGGGCGCGGCATCGCCGCGATCTGCGGCTCCAGCGCGGCGGCGGGAGCCGCCAGGCGCTCCGGCGTCACCCGGTGCGGCGAAAGCAGGGTGGAGACGACGTTCTCGCCCTCCAGCCCGTCATGGTCGGGGGCCCAGATCATGTCCCACTTCTCGGGCTTGGTCTTGGGATCCTGCAGCGCCATCGCGAAAGTCTGGCCCTTGGCCTTCTTGCGGATCACGAGCGCATAGGGCGCTGCGTGCCGGCCGACGCTGATCACCAGGTCCGGCCAGGGCGGGCGGAACAGCTTGCCCTTCTTGCCGACATGGCCCAGCGGTGCGCCGCCGCCCGGCGCCAGCCAAGCCGAAAGCCCCTTGAGGCGCACATGGCGGAATTCGGCGTCGCTCACGCCCAGGGTCTGCAGCAATCCCTGCGCTTGCGCGTCCGAGCCCTGATTGCCGTTGGTGACGACCAAGGTGCGCGGATGGAACACGCCCGCCGGCGCGGGCGTGCCGGACGCGGCGGGGGCTGGGGAAGGGAGAGCCACGGGCCTAGCCAACAGCCGCCTTGCGGCCAATCTGAGACGAGCGCCTTCTGCGCCCCCTTCCGCGTCTTAGCGCCACTCGACCTTCAGAATCTCGAAGGATTTCACGCCGCCTGGGGCCGAAACCTCCACCACGTCGCCCTTTTCCTTGCCGATCAGGGCGCGCCCGATGGGCGAGGTGATGGAAACCTTGCCGTTGCGCACATCGGCTTCGTCTTCGCCGACGATCTTGTAGGTGCGCTTGTCGCCGGAATCCTCGTCCTGCAGGCGCACGGTGGCGCCGAATTTCACGCTCTTGCCGGAAAGCCGGCTCACGTCGATCACCTGCGCGCGGGCGAGCTTGTCTTCAAGCTCCAGCACGCGGCCTTCGATGAAGGCCTGGCGCTCTTTCGCGGCGTGATACTCGGCGTTCTCCGAGAGATCGCCATGCGTGCGCGCTTCCGCGATCGCCTGGATGATCGAGGGGCGCTCTTCCGTTTTCAAACGTTTCAATTCTTGGTCGAGGGCGGCGAAGCCCTCGGCCGTCATCGGCACTTTGTCCATTCCGGAGACTTCCGATCGTCGCGGGGTGAGGAGCTTGGCCTCGCCGTTTTGGGGGCGTCAAGTATATGTCTGCAAGGGGCGAACGTCGAGCCCGCCTCCCTTCAGGCGCTTAATCGCCTGGATCGCCGCCCGCGCCCCCGAAACCGTTGTATAATAAGGGATGTCCTGCGAGAGGGCGGTGCGCCGCAGGGAGAAGGAGTCGCGGTGCGCGCGGGCCCCCTCGGTGGTGTTGAACACCAGCTGGACCTCGCCGTTCTTCATCGCGTCGACCACGTGGGGCCGCCCTTCGGCCACCTTATTCACCTTGTCGACCGGCACGCCCGCCTCCGCCAGGATCGCCGCCGTGCCATGGGTTGCGACGATCCGGAAGCCCAGTTCGACCAGCTCGCGCGCCGGCTGGATGAGGGCCTGCTTGTCGCTGTCCTTCACCGAGATGAACACGCAGCCGGCCACGGGCAGGCGGTCGCCCGCGGCGAGCTGCGCCTTCGCGAACGCGGCCGGGAAGGCGGCGTCCAGGCCCATCACCTCGCCGGTGGAGCGCATCTCCGGCCCCAGGATCGGATCGACGCCGGGGAAGCGGGCGAACGGGAACACCGCCTCCTTCACCGCCACATGCGCAAGCTTGGCCGGCTTCAGCTTGAACTGCGCAAGCCCGGCGCCGGCCATCACCTGGGCGGCGATCGCGGCCACCGGCACGCCCACCGCCTTGGCCACGAACGGCACGGTGCGCGAGGCGCGCGGATTGGCCTCCAGCACATAGATTTCGCCGGCCTTGATCGCGAACTGGATGTTGATCAGGCCGCGCACCTTGAGCGCCAGCGCCAGGGTTTTCGTCTGCGCCTCGATCTCCTTCACCAGGGCGGCGGAGAGCGAGTAGGGCGGCAGTGCGCAGGCGCTGTCGCCGGAATGGATGCCCGCTTCCTCGATGTGCTCCATGACGCCGGCGACGAACACCGCCTCGCCGTCGCAGATGGCGTCGACATCCACCTCCACGGCGTCGCGCAGATAGCGGTCGATCAGCACGGGATTGTCGCCGGAGGCCTTCACCGCCTCGGTCACGTATTTGATGAGGCCTTCGTCGTCGTGAACGATTTCCATCGCCCGCCCGCCGAGCACGTAGGAGGGCCGCAGCACCACCGGATAGCCGATCGTCTGCGCGCCCTTCAGCGCCTCCTCGGCGGAGCGCGCGGTCGTGTTCTCCGGCTGCTTGAGGCCGATCTGCTTCAGCAGCGCCTGGAAGCGTTCGCGGTCTTCCGCGAGGTCGATCGCATCCGGGCTGGTGCCGAGGATCGGTGCGCCTTCGTCGGCCAGCGGCTGGGCCAGCTTGAGGGGCGTCTGCCCGCCGAACTGGACGATCAGCCCACGGACGTTGCCATTCTGCCGTTCCGTCTCGATGATTTCGAGGACGTCTTCCGTCGTCAGCGGCTCGAAATAGAGCCGGTCCGAGGTGTCGTAATCGGTCGACACGGTTTCCGGATTGCAATTGACCATGATCGATTCGACGCCGGCGTCGCGCGCGGCGAACGCGGCGTGGCAGCAGCAATAGTCGAACTCGATGCCCTGGCCGATGCGGTTCGGCCCGCCGCCGAGGATGATGATCTTGTCGCGCGGCGAAGGCTCGGCTTCGCATTCCGGCTCCGTGTTGAAGGCGCCGGTTTCGTAGGTGGAATACATGTAGGGCGTGGCGGCGCGGAATTCCGCCGCGCACGTATCGATGCGCTTGAACTGCGGGCGCACGCCCAGCGCGCGGCGGTGCGCGCGCACGGCGCGCTCCTTCTGGCCGGAAAGCTTCGCCAGGCGCTGATCGGAAAAGCCCTGCGCCTTCAGCGCGCGCATTTCCGGCGCCGTTTGCGGCAGGCCTTCGGCCTTCACGCGCGCTTCCGCGGCGACGATCTCGGAAAGCCGGCTGACGAACCACGGGTCGTAATGCGTCGCCGCGCAAACGTCCTCTTCGCTCCAGCCGCGGCGCAGCGCTTCCGCCGCCATCAGCAGGCGGTCAGCCTTCGGCGTGATCAGCGCGTCGCGCAGATCCTCAGCGCCGATCTCCTGCTCGTCGAGGCCGGCAAGCCCGATATCGAGCGAGCGCAGCGCTTTCTGCAGGCTTTCCGCGAAGGTGCGCCCGATCGCCATCGCCTCGCCGACGGATTTCATCGACGTGGTCAGGACCGGATCGGCGCCGGGGAAGCGTTCGAACGCGAAGCGCGGGATTTTCGTCACCACATAATCGATCGTCGGCTCGAAGCTCGCCGGCGTGGCCCCGCCGGTGATCTCGTTGGCGATCTCGTCCAGCGTGTAGCCGACGGCCAGTTTCGCTGCGACCTTGGCGATCGGAAACCCGGTGGCCTTGGAGGCGAGCGCGGAAGAACGCGAGACTCGCGGGTTCATTTCGATAACGACGAGGCGGCCGTCCTTCGGGTTGAGCGCGAACTGCACGTTCGAGCCGCCGGTCTCCACGCCGATCTCGCGCAGCACCGCGATCGAGGCGTTGCGCATGCGCTGATATTCGCGGTCCGTCAGCGTCAGCGCGGGGGCCACGGTGATGCTGTCGCCCGTATGCACGCCCATCGCGTCGACGTTCTCGATCGAGCAGATGATGATGCAATTGTCCGCTCGGTCGCGGACAACCTCCATCTCATATTCCTTCCAGCCGATGATCGATTCCTCGATCAGCACCTCATGCACGGGGGAGGCCGCGAGCCCGCGCTCCACGATCTCGCGGAACTCTTCCATGTTGTAGGCGACGCCGCCGCCCAGCCCGCCCAGCGTGAAGGAGGGGCGGATGATCGTCGGCAGGCCCACAAAGTCGAGCGCCGCGATCGCGGCCTCCATGCTTTGCGCCACGCGCGAGCGCGGGCTTTCCAGCCCGATCTTGTCCATCGCATCGCGGAACTTCTGGCGGTCCTCGGCCTTCTCGATCACGTCGGCCTGGGCGCCGATCATCCGTACGCTGAATTTCGCCAGCACGCCCGCCTTGTCGAGCGCCAGCGCGCAATTGAGCGCGGTCTGCCCGCCCATCGTCGGCAGGATCGCGTCGGGGCGCTCTTTCTCGATGATGGTGGCCACGATCTCCGGGGTGATCGGCTCGATATAGGTGGCGTCCGCCAGGCCCGGATCGGTCATGATCGTGGCCGGATTGGAGTTGACCAGGATCACCCTGAACCCCTCGGCCTTCAGCGCCTTCACCGCCTGCACGCCGGAATAGTCGAACTCGCAGGCCTGCCCGATGACGATGGGCCCCGCGCCGATGATCAGGATGGAGGAGATGTCCGTGCGTTTGGGCATTGCCTGGGTTGCTGACCTCGGGCGGCGGAATCGGCGTTGGAAGGCGGAATCGGGCGTGGTTAGCGGGCCGCGCGGCGGCGCGCAAGGCGCGCCCGCGACCAAAAGCGCAGGCCAGCCTTCTCCAACCGTCACGCGGACGGCTTATGCTTGAGAATGGCGCGAGGAGCCGGGGCATGAACCATTTTCGCAGCGTGTTGGCGGCGCTTGCGCTGGTGGCGGCGCCGCAGGCGGCGCACGCCTGGGGCGCCACCGGCCATGAAATGGTGAGCGGCCTGGGCGCCGAGGCTTTCCCTACGGAGCTGCCGGGCTTCGTGCGCACCCGTGCGGCGCGCGAAACGATCGAGGCCCTGGGCCGCGAGCCGGACCGCTGGCGCGGCGCCGGCCAGCCCCACGATGGCGAGCGCGACAACGCCCACTTCTATGACGGCGATGAGAACAACGCGGCGATGGGCGTCGTCCCGCTCGCCGCGTTGCCGGAAACCCGCGCGGACTACGATGCGGCGCTCAACGCCGGCGGGTTCGATCAGTACAAGGCCGGCTATCTGCCGTATGCGATCATGGACGGCTGGCAGCAGCTGGTGAAGGATTTCGCCATCTGGCGCGCCTCGCGCAAGGCGGAGAAGAACGCCCGCAGCGGCGCCGATCGCGCCTGGTTCCGCGCCGATCGGCTGCGCCGAGAAACGCTCATCATCCGCGACATCGGCGTGTGGAGCCATTATGTCGGCGACGCCAGCCAGCCGCTGCACGCCAGCGTGCATTACGATGTCTGGGGCGATTTTCCGAACCCTGAGAATTTCAACCAGAAGCGCGGATTTCACGTGCGCTTTGAAGGCGCGTTCGTGCGCGCGAACATAGCGCGCAAGGATGTCGCCATGCGTATGGCGGCGTTTCAAGAGTGCGGTTGCGCGCCGTTCGAACGCGTGAAGCGTTTCATCGCCGCCAGCAACGCGCAGGTCGTTCCGCTCTTCCGGCTGGAAAAGGCGGGCGCGTTCGGCGCGCCGCTGAAGACCGCCAAGGGCTGGGCGCCCGATCCCGCCAAACCCGCCACGCCGGAGGCAAAAGAATTCACCGCTCTGCGGCTGGCCGCGGGCGCGGGCGAGCTGCGCGATCTGGTGATCCTGGCCTGGCGCGCCAGCGCGATGGCCAGCGTCGGCTGGCCGGCGGTGAGCGTCGCGGATGTGGAATCCGGCAAAGTCGTGCTGACGCGCGACAGCTACGGCGACGATTAAGCCGCCTGTTGCGCAGCCCCGCGGGCGGCCTTGATCCAGGCGTTGATTGCGTCGCCGCCGGGGGCCTTCGCATTCCGGCTTAGGTTCTTGCCTTCGGAGGTGCGTAGCCAGGCGGCCAGCATCTCGCCCAGGCGGCCGGCGTCCTGTTTGGCCAGTGCGGCGACGTCGCGCACGCCGCACGCCACCAGCGCCAGCGCGTCGACCGAGCGGAGATTGGGGACGGCGCACGCCAGCAGCGCCTGCGCCTGCCAGTCGCGGATCACCGGCGGGGTGATGTGGCTGGCCTTGAGCGCGCGGGCCGCGTCCTCCGGCGCCGCCTTCAGCAGATCGCCCACGGTGCGCACGCCGGCGGCTTCGAGGCGGGCGGCGGTCTTCGCCCCGATCGAGGGCGCGTCGACCACGGGATCGTCCGCGTGCAGACGAATGATCGCCGCACTCGGCTGGGCCTCCGTCTGCGGCGGCGGTTCGGGCGCAGGCGCGGGCGGCGGCGTCAGCAGCGCCGCGAACGGGCTGGACGATATTGCCGGCGTCTGCATATGCGTCTGGGCGGGCGCCGGCTCGGCTTGAACCGCCGGCTTGGCCTCTTTCGCCACGGGCGCCGGCTTGGGCTTGGTGTGCTTCGCCTCGGCTTCGTCCTCGGGCGAGACGCCGTGCGCGGCGCCCAATTCGCGCGGCCATTGCGAATCCAGATCGCTGAGCGGCCGGTTCGCCACTTCCGCGGCGTAGAGGGCGCGCACTTGGCGGTCGTCTTCCGGCAGGGTCTTGCGGACTTTGCCGGTCTGCTGGAATTCCGCGTACATCGCGAGCACGAGCGCGCGCTCTTTGTCGTCGGCGATTTTGTTCGCCACCGCGCGGATCGGCGCATTCAAAGTGGCGAACACCGCTTCCAGTGTGTTGGAGACGCGCGGCGGCGAGACGGCGGCCTCTTCGAACAGGCGGTCATAGATGCGCGCCAGGGTCACTGCCGCGCGCCCGACGAGCGGGGCGATCGCATGCTCGAGCGTTTCGTCGAGCCCTTCGAGCGGCTTTCGGGCGCCTTTGGCGAAATCGTAGTGATCGATGATCGTATCGTAGTGCTTGTTGGCGGCTTCGGCGCCTTGGCGCACGGTATTCGCCAGCCAATCCTCGCCTGTGGGCAGCGCAAAATCCGGGTAGCCGCCCAGCTCCTCCAGCAATTCCTGGAAATCCTCGTAGGCCTTGGAAAAGCTCTGCTCCACCGCGCGGTGGATGACGTTTTCCTCTTCCGTCTGCCCGGTGTGGAAGGGCTGAATCGGATCGACGACATAATGGCTCAGCACGCCGGCGGAATAGACGGCGAGCTTCCAGTCCCGCGCCGCGAGCGCGCGCGCCGTGCGCTTCTTCCATTCCTCCGCCGCGCCGATCGCGCCGCCCCAGTAATTGTCCTTCACGTGCAGAACGTGGTTCTTGAAATCCTTGAAGCGCTCGTCCGGCGCCTTGGCGCCTTCGAGATAGCTGTCGTGATAGTGCAGGAACAGATCGCGCCATCCCAGCGCCTCGGGATGCTTGAGCCAGCGCAACGCGTCCAGCGCCAGGCGGTGATGGTTGCTGCGGCAGCGCGTGGCGAACAGCACGGTATAGAGCAAAGACATCCGATCAGCCCGAATCAGTTTGCGTGTGAGCATGCCCGATTCGCGCAAGGATGGCGGTTAACCGGCGCCGTCGCTCCAGCGCGCATAGATGGCGAGCGGCAAAAGCCGGCCGGTCTGCTCCTCGCGCAGCGCCATTTCGCCTGCTTCTATGGCGCCGCCCAGCGGCCCCAGCGCCGCCTCCAGTGCGCGGGCCAGCGCCAGATAGGAGAGGCGCACCGCATAGAGCGTGGCGATCACGAAGCGCGGGCGGCCGCGGCCTTCGCTGAGGATCGCAGGGAGCGCCTCGAAGAGGGCCGCGAGATCGGTTTCGACGCGCCACACCTCGCCGTTCGGCCCGCGCCCATGCTTGGGCGGATCGAGCACGATGCCGTCATAGCGCGCGCTGCGCCGCGCCTCGCGGCGCACGAAAGCGAGCGCATCGTCGGCGATCCAGCGGATCGGCGCGGCCTCCAGCTTGGAGAGCGCCTGGTTTTCGCGCGCCTGCGCGATAGCTTTCTTCGAGGCGTCCACATGCGTCACGCGCGCGCCGCCGGCCGCCGCCGTGAGGCTGGCGGCGCCGGTGTAGCCGAACAGGTTCAGCAGCGCGCTTTCCGGGCCCAGCCGCGCGCGCGCCCAGTTCCAGTGCACGGATTGCTCCGGGAAGAAGCCCAGGTGGCGGAACGGCGTGCAGCGCGCATGCAGGCGGATGTCGCCATAGGCGATCGGCCAATCGGCGGGCACAGGCTTGTTGAAGCGCCAGCGGCCGCGATCGTCGTCTTCTTCCGCTGCGGGGGAGAAGCGCGCGTCCTCGCCCCATTCGGCGTGCGGCCGGGCTGGGCGCCACAGCGCTTGCGTTTCCGGGCGCGCGAAGCGGTAGGGCCCAACGCGTTCGAGCTTCCAGCCGCCGCCGCTGTCGAGCAGAGCGTGGTCCTTCCAGCCCTCGGCGATCAGGGTGCGTTCAGCGATCGGCGCCGTCATAGCCCCGCCTGCGCCAGAAATCATAGATCATCACCGCCGCCGCGGCGGCGAGGTTCAGGCTGTCGGCCTTGCCGGCCATCGGGATGCGCACCAGCGCATCGCAGGCCGTTTCCGCTTCCGGGGAAAGGCCCGCCTGTTCGTTGCCCATCATCAACACGACCCCGCCTTCCGCCTCCGGGGCGTCATGGCGGATTTCTCCGTGTAAGGACGTTCCGATCACGGATAGTCCTAGCGTCCGCGCCCAGGCGGAAAATTCTGCAAGGCCCGCCTGGGCGAACGGCTGCGCGAAGATGGCCCCCATGCTGGCGCGCACCGCCTCTACCGAAAACGGATCGCATGTATTGCCGATCAGGATCACGCCGGAAACGCCCGCCGCATCCGCCGTGCGCAGAATAGTGCCCAGATTGCCGGGATCGCGCACTTGTTCCAACGCCGCGTAAAGTCCGCTTTTACGCTTCGGTAATGCGGCAAGCGCGGTGTCCAGCGGCGCGTAGGCGGCGATCACGGTCTGCGGATTCTCGCGCCGGGCGATCTGTCCCAGCACGCTTTCGCGCGTCCGCACGCATTGCGCGCCGGCCGCTTCCGCCCGTTTCACCAGCAGGCGCACGGCCGGGCGCTCCAGCGCTTCTTCCGCCGCCATCAGCACTTTCGGCCACACGCCGAGGTCGGCGGCTTCCGTCACCAGGCGCGCGCCCTCGGCCAGAAACAGCCCGTTTTCGGCGCGTCCCTTTTTCGCGTGCAGACTTTTGAGCGTCTTTACGAGAGGATTTACCGAACTCGTGATTGTATGAAGCATGGTTGACGTGCGGCGTTTCTCTGTTTCGCTTGTCCGGCCTTTTTCGGGCCGGGGCAAGCGCGGCATCGTTAACGCGAGCGGCTGCGCTGTTAACGCCCGAGGGTTTGAGCGGCGATGAACGAGAGCCTCATCATCGGCATCGTGCTGCTTCTCGTCTGCGGGGGCGTGGGCTTCGTGCTGGGCGCAGCGCTGCATCGGCGGCTTTTCGTCACCCAGTTGGCCGATCTCGAAGGCGACATCGCCGCGCTGAAGCAGGGCGGAGCGGGGCCCGCGGCGAAGCCGGAGGGCGCGGGCGAATGACGACGTTCGCGATTCTGATCGGCGCTTCGGCGTTCGTGACCTTGCTCGGCATGCTGGGCGGTTGGGCCTGGGCCGATGCGCGCTTCCGCCCGCGCTGGCGCGCGCGTGAGGAAGAACGCCGCCGGCTGCGCCAGGCGAATGGCAATGGAAACGGCGAAGCGCCGGTAGTGATCCCGGACCTGGCGGACGCCGGCAACGGCGCGGGCGCAGGGTTGCGCCGCCGCATCGCGGAATTGGAGCAGGCGCTCGCGGAAGCGCGCGGGCGCGGCGCCGAGGCCGACGTGTTGCGCGTGCGCGTGGGTGAGCTGGAGCGCGCGGCGCAAGCCGCAGGCGGCGCGCGCCCGGTCAGTGCGGTGGATGTTTCCGATTACGTCGCGCAGATCGCGGCGCTGGAAGAGGAATTGGGCCGCGTGCGCCAGCGCATGGCGCAGATGGACGCGCAGCAGCCGCACATGGCCGCGCGCATCGCCGAACTGGAAAAGCAGACTGCCGCCGCCGGCGGCGAAGCGGGCGATGGCGAGGAAGTCGCCCGGTTGCAGGAAGAACTTGAAGCCGCGCGCGGCGCGCTCGCGGCCGCGGAGGCGCGTGTGAGCCGCTTGCAGGCGGCGCCGCAGCCGGTCAGCGACGATGCCGCGACCCTGCTCGAGTGGCGCAACCGCTATCTGAACGAGCGCGTGCGCTATCTGGAAGCGCAGGCGCCGGCCTCGCCGCTGGCGGCGTCGCCGGTCGCGCCGTCCGCAGAAGAGGCCGAGCGAGAAAACCGCCTGAAATGGCGGCTGCGCTATTTCGAAAAGCGCCTCGCGCATGTGGAGGCGCAAGCGGGCGCGCCGGGCGCCGCGCCGGAGGCGCTCACGGAACTTGAAACCATGAAGACGGCGCGCGCCGAAACTGAGTCTGCGCTGGCGGCGGCGAAAACGCGCGCCGAGGAAGAAGCGCGGAAAGCCGAAGCGCTCGCCGCCGACTTGCAGGCGGCGCAGGCGCGCCTCGGCGATTTGGAAACGCGGCTCAGCGAAGCGCAGGCGCAGCTTGCCGCCGGCCCGTCGCCGGAGCTGGAGCACGCCGTCACCCGCACGCGCTGGAAGGCGCGTTATCTCGAGGCGCGCGTGCGCTATCTCGAAGGCAAGCTCGCCGCAACGCCGGAAGCCGCGCCCGCGTCGCCGCAGCTGGCGCCAGCGCCCTTCGCCGCCACACCGGCGCTGCAAGCCGTGCAGCCGGCGCCGTTCCGTATGGAGCGCCCGGCCGCGTTGAGTGCGCCGCGCGGCGGCGCGCCCGACGATCTGCGCCTCATCGAGGGCGTCAGCGCGCAGACGCAGGCCGCCCTCAATGCTTTGGGCGTTTTCCATTTCGAGCAGCTGGCGGCGTGGACGCCGGCGCAAGTCGCCTGGGTGGACGCCTACCTCAATCTGCGCGGGCGCATCGAGGCCGAGCAATGGATCACGCAGGCCGCGCGGCTGGCGCGCGAGGGCGCGTTCGCCGGCTGAGCTTGATCGCGCGAAAGCGCCGCCGCATACATCCCTGGCGGCAGGTTCCTCGTCACGAGGATTGAAAGGGAACTCGGGGTTTCGCCCGGGCTGCCCCCGCAACTGTCCGCGGCGATGCCCGCGATCGCATGGCCACTGGGGCGCGCGCCTTGGGAAGGCCGATCGAGGCTGTGACCCGCGAAGCCAGGATACCTGCCTGCCGCGTCGTCTTCGCGTTCGGCCGGGGTGCGCCGAACCCGGCGGGATTTCTCCCGATGACGGCGTCGTGCGCGGCGTTCGCCGCGCTTGGGAGAAGGGCGCGCGTGGGCAACGGCAGGCGAGAAGGCGCGACGCGCCGCGGCGTGATCGCCGCCGCAGCCGCGTGGGCGGCGCCGGGTGCAAGCTTCGCCGCGCCGCCGGTGCGGGCGGCTTCGATGTTTCCCTGCCTGGACGCTATCCTCGTCGCGGTGGCCGATCGCGGCCAGATCGCGGGCCTGAGCGCCGGCGCACGCGATCCCCGCGCCTCCACCGTCGTCGCCATCGCGAAGACGCTGCCGAGCGTGAAGGGCGGCGCGGAGGGCGTCGCCGCGCTGAAACCCGATCTCGTGCTCGCCAGCGCCTATGCGCAGCCCGCCTTCCGCGCGGCGCTCGTGCGCTTGGGCGTACGGGTGGAGACGTTCGAAACCGCCGAAACGATCGCGCAAAGCCTTGCCGACGTGCGCCGCGTCGCGGCGTTGATCGGGCGGCCTGCGGAGGGCGAGGCGTTGGCGCGCGCGATCGAGAACGCGCTCGCCGCCGCCGCCCCGGCGCGCCCGAGGCGGCCGATCGAGGCGCTGGTGTTCGAGCCGCGCGGCTTCGTGGCAGGCGGCGATACGGTGATCGACGATGCGCTGCGCCGGCTGGGCTTCGCGAACGCGGCGGCGCGCTACGGCGTGCGCCAATGGGGCAACATCACTTTGGAGGCGCTGCTCGCCGATCCGCCGGAACTGCTGCTCGCCGCCGCGCCGCAGCCAGGCGCGCAGACGCTTTCCGAACGCATCACCGCGCATCCGGCGCTGGCGCGGATCGCACCGCGCATGCGGCGCGACGCGTTGCCGAATGCGCTCATCTTCTGCGGCGGGCCTTCGTTGTTGACGACGGCCCCGCTGCTGGCGGCGGCGCGTGAACGCTTCTGGGCGCAGGCGTGAACCGCGCGGCGCCTTTCCTCGCGTTGACGGCGGTCGTCGCGTTGCTGTTCGCGCTGTCGCTGACGGTCGGCAAAGTGTGGGTTCCGTTGAGCGCGTGGGGCGCGCACGCCGATCCGCGCTGGGCGATCGTATTCGAGCTGCGCCTGCCGCGCGCGATCCTCGCCGTGCTCATCGGGGCCGCGCTCGGCCTCTCGGGCGCAGCGATGCAGGGCTACACGCGCAACCCGCTGGCCGATCCCGGCGTGCTCGGCGTTTCCGGCATGGCAGCACTTGGCGCGGTGATCGCGCTCTATTTCGGGCTGACGGCGCAGGGTTACTGGATTTTGGGCGCAGGCGGCGTGGCCGGAGCGCTCGCCGGCGTCGCCGCGCTGCTGGCGCTGGCGGGCCGCGAAGCGAGCGTCACCGCCTTCGTGCTGGCCGGCGTGATCCTGCAGAGCGTGGCCGGCGCGCTGGTGGCGTTGGCGCTCAACCTCGCGCCAAACCCGTGGGCGACGCAGGAAATCCTTGATTGGCTGATGGGCGGCCTGACGGACCGCAGCTTCGCGGAGGTTCAGTTGGCGGCGCCGTTGATCTTCGCCGGCGGCGCGCTGCTGTTCTCGCTGCGCCGCGCGCTCGACGCGCTATCGCTGGGCGAAGCAAGTGCTGCTTCGCTTGGCGTCGACCTGCGCCGCACGCAGATGCTGCTGGCGCTCGGCGCAGCACTGGCGACGGGCGCGAGCGTGGCGGTTTCCGGCGTCGTCGGCTTCGTCGGCCTCGTCGCGCCGCATGCGGCGCGACTGCTGTTCGGCGCGCAGCCCGGCGGCTTGCTGGCGCCCAGCGCGCTGGCCGGCGCCATGCTGGTGTTGGGCGCCGACATCGCGGTGCGCCTGACGCCGGGGGCGGAAGAGGTGAAGCTCGGCGTCGCCATGGCGCTGCTGGGCGGGCCGGTATTTCTGGCGCTGCTGCTTTCGCTGCGCCGGCGGATCGTGTGATGGCGAAACTCGCCGCGCGCGATCTGACGGTGCGCCGCGGCGGGCGCGCGATCCTCGACCGCGTGTCGTTCGATCTGCCGGAGGCCGGCTTTGTCGTCGTCATCGGTCCGAACGGCGCGGGCAAATCCACTTTGCTCGCAACCCTTGCCGGGCTGATTGCGGCGGACGAGGGCGCAGTGCTGCTCGGCAATATTTCACTTGCCGCCTTCACGCCGCGCGCGCTGGCGCTGCGGCGGGCGTATCTGCCGCAGAATGCGCGCTGCGAATGGCCGATCAGCACGGCGCGCCTCGTGGCTTTGGGCTTGACGCCGAGCCTGCCGGCGTTCGGCGGCTTCTCCGCGCAAGATGAGGCGCGCATCGCCGCCGCGCTGGAAGCGTGCGATCTCACCGCCTTCCGCGACCGCGCGGCGACGACGCTATCGGGGGGCGAACTGGCGCGCGCGATGCTGGCGCGTGCAATCGTCGCCGATCCGGAAATCCTGATCGCGGATGAGCCGATCGCCGGTCTCGATCCGCGCCACGCGCTTGATGCGATGGCGCGCCTGAAAGCGCGCGGTGCGGCGCGGCTGGTGATCGCAGCGGCGCATGATCTGGCGCTGGCCGCGCTTTTCGCCGATCACGCGATCGCCCTACGCGAGGGAAGAATCCTGGCGCAGGGCGACGACGTGTTCCGCAGCGAAACGCTGAGCGCCCTGTTCGACGCGCGCCTCGAAATCCGGCGCGAGGGCGAGGGCGTCAGCCTGCGTTATCTGTAGTGTTTGTGCGCTGCTCGCCCGCAGTGAGAGCTGGGGCCGGCCGCTGCGACTACATCCGCACCCGCACGCCGATATAGGCCGAGCGGCCCGGCATGCCGTAGCCGAACACGTCCTCATACTCTTTGTCGGTCACGTTCTCGACGCGAAGATAGACTTCCGCCTCGTTCGTCAGCGCGTAGCGCCCGGTGAGATCGAGCCGCGTCCAGCGCGGGTTGATCCCCTGCGGGTTGACGACGGCGCGCACGACGTCCGGACTGGAGCCCTTGTATCGCGCGCTGGCGGTGACGGCGATTTTCTCCGTCGCCTGCCAATCGATTTCGGCGGCGCCCAGATGTTTCGGCACGTTGCGCAGGGGTGCGCCGGTCGTCGCGTCTTCGGCTTCCGTGTAGGTGTAGCTGGCTTGCACGGTGAGCGCTTCGGTCGGCTTGGCGGCGCCGATCAACTCGACGCCGGTCGATTCCGCCTTGGCGATGTTCTCATATCGCCCGCCGACGAATTGGATCAGGTTGTCGGTGTCGATGCTGAAATAGGTCGCTTCGAGCGTGTAGCGTTTTTCCACGAAGGCAAGCTCGACGCCGGCGTCCCAGCCTTCGGCCTCCTCCGGCGTCAGGTTGACGTTCGGCGCCGTGGCCGGGGCGAAAAAGCTGGTGAGCTGGTAGATCGTCGGCGCCTTGAACCCCTGCGTCCAGTTCGCACGCAGGGTGAGCCATTCCGCCGGGGCGTAGGCCGCGCCGAACGCGCCGTTCGTCTTCTCGCCGAAAGCATCGTGGTCGTCGCGGCGGATTCCGGCGGTGAGCGTCAGCGGCGCGAGCGGGCGCCATTCGCCGAGCGCGAAGAGCCCGTTGATGGTTGCGTCCGCGCGTCCGGCGCCGGTATCGGCTTCGCTGCGTTCCTGCTCCGCGCCGAAGACCCCGGTCAGGCCGTCCGCGGCATGGAACGTGGCCTGGTAGCGCAGCGCCTCGCGCACGCCCACGGCGCCAAAGGAGAAGAAGGGCGTGACGGTCTGGCGCGAAATATCGGCGCGCGAAACCTGCAGCACGTTTTCAAGCTTGCCGCCGAAAAGATCGACGCGCGCGACCGCGCCGTACGACCGCGAGAGCGAGTCTTCGTTGTCGGGGCTGTCCTCGACGCCGGTGAGCAGGCCGAAGCCGTCGAGCGCTGTATCGCTCGATGTGTAGCGCCAGAAACCCTCCAGCCGCGCGCTTTCGCCGATGTCGGCGCCGACGCGCGCATCCAGCGTGTGAGATTTGTAGGGATCCTTCTCGGTATTGCCGAATTTTTCGTCGGCCTTGGAGATGCCGTCCGTCTCGATGGCGGAGAATCCAACGCGCCCATCGAACGCGCCGGCCGAACCGGACACCGCGCCGGCGGCGCGCTTGGTGCTGAACGAGCCCGCTTCGAGATCGATCGCGCCGCCCAGCCCCGCGCCCGGCTTCTTGGTGACGATGTTGATGACGCCGCCGATCGCGTCGGCGCCCCAGAGCGTCGATTGCGGTCCGCGCAGCACGTCGACGCTCGCGATCTGCGCGGTGTCGAGCTGGCCGGCGTTGTAGCCGCCGCCGGGGCTCGACGGATCGTTGACGTTCACGCCGTCGATCAGCACCAGGCTTTGTTCGCTCAGCGCGCCGCGTACGCGGATCGTGGCGATGCCGCCGAAGGGGCCGTTCTGCGCGATGGAGACGCCAGGAACGGCGGCCAGCACGTCGGCCAGGAAGGGCGAAGCGCGGCGGGCGATGTCTTCCGCGGTGATCGTAGTGATGCTGGCGCTGGCGGGCGCATCGGACGTGCGGGTGGCGTTGATCATCACCGGCGCATCGGCCGGGGCGGCGTTTGCTGCGCCTGCGGCGGCGAACAGCAGGGCTGCGGAAAGAAACAGATTGGAACGCGACATCGAGACATGCTCCGTACACGGATGCGATCGTCCGCTTGCGCGGGCGAACAGGACATGTCGCTGCAATCGGAGAAACACTCCGCGTCCCCGGCTAGACCTGGCCGAAGGAACGAGCGACGCGGACGGCAGGTCTCCTGGCTCGCGGGTTTTCGCTTGGGGCCGCCTTCCCGGGCTTTTCGCCCAGTGGCTTTGTGGACCTTCGCTCGCCGCTTACAGTTGCAGGCACAGCCGCGGAATTGGGGCGAACCCCGCACCGCGTTCCCGTTTTCACGCCTTCCGAGAAAGGCGCACCGTCCGGGGCGGATGCCTAGCGCGCGGCGGCGTGCGCGGGAAGGGGAAAACGAACATCGCGCGCATCAGGCGCAAAGTACTTGCAAGGATGGCTCGCCTCCAGCGTAGGCCGGAGGCCAGAAATGCTGGCGTCGACTAGATCAGGCGGCGTGGTTATGGCCCCAACGCTCGTTGGGGCCGTGCAACGCGTCAGCGATCCTGGCGCAGATATTTCGCCGCTTTGCCGGACGCGAGCTCGTCGAACTCGACGGCTTCCTGGCCAAAGCGCTTGCGGCACAGCGCCATGTTCGCCAACACGCGTTCGGCGTAGTCGCGGCTTTCTGCGCGGGGCAGCAATTCGAGGATCAGCAGCGGGTCCTTGAGGTCCGGGTTCGCCGCCAGCCAGCGCGAAAGCCAGCCCGGCCCGCCGTTATACGCCGCGAACAGCTTCACCAGATCGCCATCGGGCGCCGCTTGGCGGAACAGGAATTCGAGATAGGCCTGGCCGAGGCGCAGATTGAGGCCCGGCTCGTTCAGCAGATCGGGGCGCGCGCGGAACGGCTTGCCCGGATCCATGTCCGATGCAGTAGAGGGCAGCAGCTGCATCAGCCCGCGTGCGTTCGAAGTCGACACCGCGATTGGGCTGTAGCGGCTTTCCTGGCGTGCGATGGCGAACACCGCGGCGCGATCCATCCGCCAGCCGTTTTCGGGCGCGAACGTCGTCGTCGGACAATAGCCCCAGCCTTCGCGCGCGCTTCCGAATTCCGCCGCGCGCAATTGCGCCGATGGCGCGGAGAGCGCGTCGGCGAAATCGAGGAACACACGGTCTTCCTCGGGCTTCAGCCGCGTGTGCAGCAGGCGCAATTCGTTTTCGACGTCGGAGAGGCGGCCCACCTGCGCAAGCGCTGCGGCGCGCCGCGCCTCGCGGTGGCGGCGCATGAAATCGAGCGCTTCTTCGGGGCCGATCGTCGGCGGGGTGAAATCGAGTCCGGAGCCGACGCCCAGCTGCGCCTCCGCGAGCTGGCCGTAGAAGGTGGCGGGATAGGCGAGCGCCGCCTTGAAGCGCGTGAGCGCGCCGCGCGCATCACCCGCGGCCAGATGCGCGCGCCCGGCCCAATAGCGCGCGCCCGCCGCGCCCAGTGCGTCCCAATGGCGCCAGGCGACGGCGGCGTCGAAATGCGCGGCGGCCTGCGCGTAGGCCCGGGCGCGGAACGCCAGCACGCCGAGCAGGAATTCCGCTTGGCCCGCGCGCGGGCCGTCCGCTGCTTCGCGCGCGGCGGCGACGGCGCCCTCGGCGTCACCGGCGGCGGCCAACTGGGCTGCTTCCTCCAGGCGCTGGCGCGCCGCGGCGCTGTCGCCCGGCGGCGCCGAGCCGGCGAGTGGGATCGGCCGGCGCCCGGCGGGAACCGGCGGCGTCGGCGCGCGGGCGCTGCGCGGGCGCAGCGCCATGGCGCGGGCGTAGACGCGGTCGGCGAAGGCGGAATCGTTTTCGCGCGCGAGCCAATCGGCGAGGTCGCCGTAATCAGGGCGATAGGCGCCGGAGAGGTAGCGCCGCGCCAGCACCGCGCCGACGAGCACCCCGTCATGGGTCTGGGCGAGGGCGGCGTCGGCGGCGGCCCAATCGCGCGCGTCGGTGGCGTCGAAGGCGGCGCGGTAGGCGGTCTCGTCCGCAGCGGAAAGCACCAGCACGCGGCCGGCCGCGCGCGCTTCGCCGGCCGCGAACGCGCACGCCAGCGCCGCCAACAAGCCGGCTAACCAAACCACCGAAGCACGTCCCCCGCGGGCTAAAGCCTCGGGCCGCGGGAAACGCCCAGCTCGTCGAGCCAGGTTTCGAGCATGAGCAAATCCGCCCAGGCCAGACGCTTTTCCTGCGGCCGCCGCAGCAAATATGCCGGATGGAGCATCACCATCGCGTTTACGGCGAGGCCGTCTTCGCCCGTGTAAACAAGGCGTTTCCCGCGCAGCCGCATGACGCCGGTTTCACGCGCCAGCATCGTCTGCGCCGCCGTCCCGCCGACGAAAACCAGCATTTTCGGGCGCTTCAGCGCGATGGCGCGGCGGATGAAGGGCAGGCAGGCCGCCGTTTCGCCCTGGGTGGGGGGCCGATTGCCCGGCGGGCGCCAGAAGATCACGTTGGAGAGGAATAGATTGCTCTCCCGACTGAGGCCGATGGCGGCGAACATCCGGTCGAGCAGCTGGCCGGACCGGCCGACGAAGGGCTTGCCCTGTTCGTCCTCCTCCTTCCCGGGGGCCTCGCCCACCAGCATCACCTCGGCGCTCTCCACGCCGTCGGCGAACACGGTGTTGCGGGCGGTGCGCTTGAGAGGGCAGCCGTCATACGCCTCCAGCGCGGCGCGCAGCGCGGCGAGGCTTTCCGCGGCTGAGGCGGCGGTCCGCGCGTCGGCCGCGTCGGCCGGGTGCGGCGCCGCCGGAGCGGCGCGCGACGGCACGCGCGGAACGGCGGGGGCGCGCGTCGGCGGCGGCGCTTGCGGCGCGGGCTGGGCGGGGCGCGCGGCGCCGGCGAGCGCTGCGCGCAGGCGCGCGCGCGCCTCCGTCGCGTCGACGCCGCTCAGCTCCCACCATGCGATCAGCGCCTCGGCGGCGCGCCTGCGATCCGGCTCCACCGGCGCCTTATAGCGGGTTGCCGCGCCGAGGCGAGCCATGCCGCCGCCCCCGCCCTTGCCGCGGGGCGGCGCGCGCCTGATAAAGCGGCAGGTTCATTTAGATAGTTGAGGATCAAGCATAATGGCGGACGAAGCGGTCGAACGCGAGTTCATGGAGTATGACGTCGTCATCGTCGGCGGCGGGCCGGCGGGGCTGGC
>JBFWWB010000045.1:0-19713 GCA_050246435.1 Hyphomonadaceae bacterium | reverse complement strand
GGCGAGAAGCCGTCCGCCGCGGAACAGCGGCCGTAGCCGCAGCGCGCGCCGGCGGCGAGCGCTGCGAGATAGGCGTCAAGCGCGTCGTAGGTCGTGCGCTCGCCGGCGGCGAGGGGCGTGCGATCCAGGCTGCGCCACTGCGCAAGCCGGCGCACGGCTGCTGCGCGCCGCCGATCGACCGCCCCGGCGGAGCGGTCGTCCAGCATGGCGCCGGCTTTGGCCGCTTCGCCCGCCCGCAGCGCCAACTCCGGCGATTCCGCCAGCAATTCGCCGGTCAGCGCGCCGAGCTCGCCCTCGAACACCGTGGGCGCGCGCGCCGCCGGCTTGCCGCACGCCGCCGCGCCGAGCGCGAGCGCGCCGGAAACGAAGCCGCGCCGGTTCACGCCGCTTTTTGCGCCGCCGTCCAATCGCGCACGATGCGCTCCAACACCGAGAGCGGCACCGCGCCGTTGGTCAGCACGAGGTCGTGGAACTTCTTGATGTCGAACTTGTCGCCCAGCGCTGCGCGCGATTCCTCGCGCAGGCGGTGGATCGTTTCGCGGCCGACCATGTATGCGCAGGCTTGCCCCGGCCACACCGCATACCGTTCTATTTCGGTAGCGACGGCGCTGCGCTCCATGCCGGTGGCGCGCACCATGTAATCGATCGCCTGCTCGCGCGACCACTTCTTCGTGTGCATGCCGGTGTCGACCACCATGCGCGCGGCGCGGAAAGCCATCGACTGCAGATAGCCGACGCGGCCGAGCGGATCGTTACGGTACATGCCCATTTCGTCGGCCAGCTGCTCGGCGTAGAGGCCCCAGCCTTCCTGATAGCCGGAGAAACCGAGGATCGCGCTGCGGATGAGCGGCAAGCCCGTGGTCTCCTGCGCGATCGCGATCTGCCAGTGATGGCCGGGCTCGCCCTCGTGATAGGTGAGCGTGGGCAGCGTGTAGCGCGGGTTTTCCCGCGTATCGCGCAGATTGATGTAGTAGGCGCCGGGGCGAGAGCCGTCGACCGCAGGGGCCATGTAATAGCCGCCGGGCGCGCCGGCTTCGATGTAAGTCGGCACGCGTTTGATATCGAGGCGCGCTTTCGCCAGCACGCCGAAATAATTCGGCAACACCGTTTGCAGCGCCGCGATCTGGCCGTTCAGATCGCGCAAGAGCTGCGCCTTGCCGGCTTCGGTGTTCGGATACAGCTGATCGCGGCGATGGGAGAGCGCCGTCAGCCGCTCAGCCAACGTGCCGCGCGTCATGCCTTGCGCCTTCAGGATCGAATCCATTTCCGCATCGAGGCTGTCGACGAGCTTCAGCCCCTGGGTATGGATCTGGTCGGGCGTGAGATCGGTCGTCGTCCACGCCTTCAGAGCCGTGGCGTAGAGTTTGTCGCCCTGCGGCAGCCGCCAGACGCCCGCATCGTGCGTCGCGCCGGCGCGGATGGATTTGAGCGCATCGATCTGGCGGCGATACGCGGGCAGCACGAGATCGTTCACGATCGTGGTGGCGCGCGAGATCACGTTCTCGGCGTTCGCCGTGCTGACGCCCACGATCTTCGGCACGCGCCGCTTCAGCGATTCAACCAGCACGGTGTCGCCCGGTTTGCGCGCGGCGAAGGCGGTCAATTGCTTCACCGCGCCGTCGATCACGAAATCCGGCGGGACGACGCCCTTGCCCGCGTCGGCGCGGATGCGGCTCGTTTCCTGATCCAGGATGCGCGCATAGGCGACGAGGCGCAGCAGGTAATCTTCCGCATCCTGCGTCGTCTTGATCGGGTGCTGGCTGTCGAGGAAATCGGGAACCGAGGTGTAGGCGCCGGTCAATTGGGTGACGACGTAGGGCTGCGGCGGGCCGAACCCGTAGGCGCCGTAGCCGAACTGGCCGCTGGCGGCGAAGTCTGCGAGCGCGGTGTTCACCACATCGAGCGACACGGTTTCCTGCGTGCTGAGCGAGCCGCGGTCGATCTCCGCCAATTGCTTGGAATAATCCTGCGCGAGCTTGACGAAGCGGTCGGCGCCTTCGGTGGAATAGTCGCTGAGCTTGTCGGAGAATTTGAATCCGGTTTGCTGTTCGGTGACGCCGACGCTGGTGGCCAGCTCGGGCGACTCCCGGAAGATGGCCGTCGTCAGCGCGCGCAGCGTCTCATCGAGCTTTTTCGAATCCGCCGTCGTGTCGCAGGCCGCCAGAAGCAGCGCCGCCGCGCCCGCAAGCGCCATCCCCGTCCACTTCATCCGCCCCTCCCAAACCCTCATGCAGCCAACACCGCCCTACCATTGGTCAGGACGGTTTGGCCGCTCTCCGCCGCGACAGCCTCGAATGAAACGCCGCCGGCTTCCTTCCACATCCGTGTGAGAATCGTCTCTCCTGGCAAGACCGGCGCGGAGAAGCGCGCATCGAATTGCCTGAGCAAGGCCGGGTCATAGTCGCAGAAGGCGCGCAGCACCGCGCGGCACGCCACACCATACGTGCACAGCCCATGCAGGATCGGCCGCTCGAATCCGGCGGCCTTCGCGAACGCCGGATCGGCGTGCAGGGGATTGCGGTCGCCGCTCAGCCGGTAGAGCAGGGCCTGATCGGGCCGGGTGCGGAGCGCCACCTCCGCGTCGGGCGGGCGATCGCTGGGGACGGGGTGGGGCGGGAGCCCGCCCTCGCGCGGGCCGCCGAAGCCGCCATAGCCGCGGGCGTAAATGGTGGCGCCCAAGGTCGCGAGCTTTTCGCCGCCGCGCCGGCGCAGCACCGTCTCCGACAGGATGAGCGTCCCCTTGCCGGGCCCCTTGTCGACGGCGCCCGTGATGCGCCAGTCGGCGAAAAGCTCGGCGCTGGGCGGCAACGGGGCGTGCAGCGTAAGGCGTTGCTCGCCGTGCAGCACGCGGGCGAGGTCGAGCCCGTAGTCCGAAAGCGCGCTTTGGGTGGGGATGACCGTCGCCATCGTGGGAGCGACCTTCAAATTCCGTTCATAGACGAAATCGCGTTCGCCGCCGTCGGCGGGATCGCCACCATAGCCCACGCCCAGCGCATAGAGCATCGCCGTCTGCTCGTCATAGGCGGTCTCATGGCCTTCGGAATTCAGCGCCAGAAGCCGGGCAACGTCGAGCGCCATGATTTCTCGCCCCAAATCGGCGCCTGAATAGCACGCCAGCCGCTGATGGCGAGCGCCCGGCGGTTGCCTAGGGGGCTGCTTTCATGGTTTGGAGCCGCTCACAACGTCTTCCGTGAGGAGCAGAGCATGAGCGCCCAAGGCGGCCGCACCGATCCAGAAGTGTCGGGCAACGTCCTTTTCTACCGCCAGCCCGAGGCCTTATCGCTGGAGAAGCACCGGAACCTGGGCTGCCTGCAGATCGAGCGCCCGTTCCGGTTCCTCGTGGGAACCCATGTGGTGCCGATCACGGTGAACGAGTTCGGCGTCGCCGCAGGCAGTTATCCGGTGATCTTTGCGGGCGAACAGAAGACGCCGCTGGCCGTCATGGGCGCGCGCCCGGGCGAGAACGTGTTCATCAGCCCCGACGGCGAGATCGACCCGGAAGTCTACATGCCGGCGTTCGTGCGCCGCTATCCGTTCGTGTTCGCGACCGATCAGGAGAACCAGCGGCTGCTGGTGTGCATCGACCGCGCCGCGCCGATGATCGGGGAAAACCCCGACGTGCCCTTTTTCATCGGCGACGAGCCCTCGGAGTACACGCAGAACGCCATCGAATTCTGCCGGGAGTTCGAAGGTCATCGCATGGCGACGGACACCTTCATCAAGACGATGATCGAGATGGATCTGTTTGAGGAGAAGCAGGTCGCCATCAACAGCCGCGATGACAAGGGCGTCGAAACGCCGGTGAAGGTGGCCGACTATTTCGCGATCTCGGAAGAAAAGCTGGGGGCGATGCCTCCGGAAGCGTGGCTGCGCCTACGCGATCTGAACATGCTCGGCGCGATTTATGCGCACCTGATCTCGCTGCTCAAATGGCCGAAAGTGATCCAGCGCGCGTTGATGATTGCGCAAGCCCAGCAGAATGGAATGACGCCGCTTTCGTAACAGGGCGCCGCCGCGTCATCACGAACACGGGAAACGCCTTGGCCGCGGCGGCGCGCGGCGTTATGGGCGGCGGCATGAAGCGCGTTGGGCTGGCCGTGATGGCGGCGCTGGTGTTGCTGTCGGCGGCCGCGGGCGCGCGCGCCGCCCCCGTCCGCACCGAAAATGTTGAGGCCGAACTGGTTTCCTCGCGCGCCGCCGCGGCGCCGGGGGAACGCTTCACCGTCGCGCTGCGCCAGAAGATCCGCGAAGGCTGGCACACCTACTGGCTCAATCCCGGCGATTCCGGCGAGCCCACCGAACTCGTCTGGAACGACGCCGCCCGCTTCGCGCCGGGGCCGCTGCAATGGCCGGCGCCCGAGGCGATCCCGGTCGGGCCGCTGACGAATTACGGCTATGCGGGCGAAGTGCTCTTTCCCGTCGTGTTGACGGCGCCGGCGGACGCGCAGCCGGGACGGACGACGCTCACCGCGCATGCGCGTTGGCTTGTCTGCGCCGACATCTGCATCCCCGAAGAAGCCGATCTCGCGCTCACCATCGATATCGCCGCGGCGGGGCGGGACGATCCGTTGTGGGCCGGGCCGATCGCTGCGGTCGTGGCGGCGCTGCCGAAGCCGGGCGGCGTCTCCGCG
The DNA here is from genome assembly GCA_050246435.1 of Hyphomonadaceae bacterium. Lineage (GTDB taxonomy): Bacteria > Pseudomonadota > Alphaproteobacteria > Caulobacterales > Aquidulcibacteraceae > JAKFWI01. The sequence continues at coordinate 15,082 of JBFWWB010000045.1, read as the reverse complement.
CGCCTTGCGCGCGCCGGCGATCACTATGCGCTGGAAGCGTCGGGCGGGGCGCTGGGCGCGGCGGCGATCCGCAACCCCTATTTCTTCCCGTTCGCCGGCGATGCGATCGATCATGCCGGCGCGCAGGCCCCCAAGGTGCGCGGCGATGCGGTGAGTCTGACCCTTACGCCCTCGGTCGTCGGCAATATCGGCAAGGGCGATCTGGGCGGCGTGTTGACCTTCGAGGCGCGCGAAGGCGGGCGTTGGGTGCGTCGCGCGGTGGAAATTACCGCAACGCCTGGCGCTGCCGTCACCGGCGGCGGCGCAGCGGGCAGTGAGCTGGGCGTCGGCTTGGCGCTGGCGTTCGCCTTCCTGGGCGGCCTCATCCTCAACGTCATGCCTTGCGTGTTTCCGGTGCTGTCGATCAAGGCGTTGAGCCTTGCGCGCGCGGACCATGCGGGCGAAGCGCGCCGGCACGGTCTTTTGTTTCTCGGCGGCGTGCTGGCGACATTCCTGGCGCTGGCCGGCGGATTGCTCGCGCTGAAGGCGGCGGGCGCGGCCGTCGGCTGGGGCTTCCAGCTGCAAGAGCCGCTCGTGGTCGGCGGGCTGGCGCTGCTCTTCTTCGCGATCGCGCTCAATCTGATCGGCGTCTACGAAATTGGGGGCGGCTTGCAGAATGTCGGCTCCGGGCTGGCCGCGGGTGGCGGCGACGCGGGCGCCTTCTTCACTGGCGCGCTGGCCGTGCTGGCGGCGACGCCGTGCACCGCGCCCTTCATGGGGGCGGCCCTCGGCTATGCGGCGACGCAACCGGCGGCGGTATCGCTGGCGGTGTTCGCGGCGCTGGCGCTGGGTTTCGCCGCGCCGTTCACCGCCTTGTCGCTGATCCCGGCGCTGCGCGCCTGGCTGCCCAAGCCCGGCCCCTGGATGGGCCGCTTCAAGGAAATCCTCGCATTTCCGATGTTCGCCGCCGCCGTGTGGTTGGTGTGGGTGTTGGCGCAGCAGGCGGGAGCCGGCGGCGTGCTGGCTGTGCTTTCCGCCTTCGTGGCTTTCGCGTTCGCGGTGTGGTTTTGGCGGGCGTTTCAGTCGCCGGCGCGGCGTTGGGCGGCGACGGCGGCCGCGGCCTTGGTGATCGGTTTCGCCGGCTGGGGCCTGCGCGCGACGCCGGCGGAAGCCAGCCGGCATGCGGCGCTGCCGCTCGAAGGCGAAGCGTGGAGCCCGGCGCGCGAGGCGGCGTTGCGCAGCGAAGGCCGCCCGGTGTTCGTGAATTTCACCGCCGCCTGGTGCGTCACCTGCCAAGTGAATGAGCGCGTCGCGTTCACCGCCCCGGAAATCCGGCGCGCCTTCGCGGAAGCCGGCGTCGCCTATCTGCAAGCGGATTGGACCAACCGCGACGGCGTGATCGCGGACGCGCTGGCCGCCCACGGGCGCGCCGGCGTACCGCTCTATGTGTTGTATCCCGCAGGCGGCGGCGCGCCCGCGATCCTGCCGCAAATCCTCACCCCCGGCGTCGTGCTGGACGCCATCAAGAAAGCCGGCCGCGCGCCGGCCAAGGAGATCGACCATGGGTAAATGGGCATCCCGGATCTTCACCCGGCGCGGCCTCGCGCTGGCTGCGGCGATCGCCGCGACCGCCGCGCTGACCGCCGGCGCGATGATCGCCACTTCGGCGAACGCCGCGGTGCAGACCGGGGCGAAGGCGCCGGCCTTCCAGGTCATCGACTCCAACGGCAAGCAGCGCCATCTGAGCGAGTTCGCCGGCAAGACCCTGGTTCTCGAATGGACGAACGCCGATTGCCCGTTCGTGCAAAAATTCTACGGCGCAGACGCCATGCAGGCGCTGCAGAAGCAGGCCGCGGCCGATGGCGTCGTCTGGCTGTCGGTGATCTCTTCCGCACCAGGCAAGCAAGGTTATGTCAGCGGCGCCGGCGCCAATACGCTGACGGCGGATCGCAAGGCCGCCCCGGCCGCCGTGCTGCTCGACGCCAGCGGCGCGATGGGAAAAGCTTATGGCGCGAAGACGACGCCGCACATGTACGTCATCGATAAGAAGGGCGACCTCGTTTACCAAGGCGGCATCGACGACAAGCCGACGCCCGATCCGACAAGCCTCAAGTCGGCGACGAATTACGTCACCGCCGCGCTAAGCGACATCAAGGCCGGCAAGGCCGTCGCGGTCACCACGTCCAAGCCTTATGGCTGCAGCGTGAAATACGCCGAGTAACCGCTCCGCATCGGGCGGGCGGCGGTTGCCGCCGTCCGCCTGCTGGGCTAGAGGCTTCTCCCTTCCGAGGCCTCCACCCCATGCCTGATGCGCATGCCCACGAACGAAGCGAACCCGTCCACGCCGCCGAAGGCGGAGGCTTTTCGCCCGCGCGCGCGCCGCGCCCGCGGGTTTGAAGATCGCGCCGGCGCGCAGCTGGCGCGCATCCGCACGCTGATCGCGCGCATTTCGACCGTCTATGAGGCGTGGGGATTTGAGCCGCTGGACACGCCGGCGCTCGAATATGCCGACGCGCTCGGCAAATTCCTTCCCGATCAGGATCGCCCCAACGAGGGCGTGTTCGCGTTGCAGGACGACGACGAGCAATGGCTCTCGCTGCGCTACGATCTGACGGCGCCGCTCGCACGTTACGTCGCCGAGCATTACGACGCGCTCGCCAAGCCGTTCCGCCGTTGGGCCGCAGGTCCCGTCTGGCGCAACGAGAAGCCGGGACCGGGCCGCTTCCGCGAATTCTGGCAGTGCGACGCCGACACGGTTGGCGCGGCCTCCCCCGCAGCGGACGCCGAAATGATCGCGATGGCGTGCGCGGCGCTGGAAGCGGCGGGGTTTGAGCGCAGCGGCTTTCAGCTGCGTTTCTCCACGCGCCGTCTGTTGGATGCGCTGCTCGAAAAAATCGGCGTCGGCGCGGAAGCGTTCTCGACGCGGCTGGTCATTCTGCGCGCGATCGACAAGTTCGATCGCCTCGGCGAAGCGGGTGTCGCGGCGCTGCTCGGCGGCGGGCGAAAGGACGAAAGCGGTGATTTCACCAAGGGCGCGGGTCTCGATGCGGCGCAAGCCGGCGCAGTGCTCGAACTGGTGCGTGCGGGCGGGGGCGGGCGTGAAGCAACGCTGGAACGCCTCGCGCGCATCGCTGGCGAAGCGGCAACAGCGGAGCTTGCGCAGATGAGCGCGGCTCTCGCTGCGCTGGGCGTGGACGATGCAGCGGCCGCGATCGATCCCACGATCGTGCGCGGTCTTGAATACTACACCGGCGCGGTGTTCGAGGCGCAGCTGATCGGCGCCGGCGGGGTGAATTACGGCTCCGTTGGCGGCGGCGGGCGTTATGACGATCTCGTCTCCCGGTTTCGCGGCGAGAAGATTCCGGCCACGGGATTCTCTGTCGGCGTCTCCCGGCTCGCCGCCGCGCTGGAAGCGCGCGCCGCGGAGGCGGCGGAAGCGGATGGCCCGATCGTCGTTCTCGCGCTCGAGAGCGATCGCATGGCGGAGTATTTCGCGATGGCTGCCGAGCTGCGCGCGGCTGGCCTGCGCGCGGAGGCGAATCTCGGCTCATCCGGCATGCGCGCGCAGATGAAATACGCCGACAAGCGCGGCGCGCCCCTGGCGGTGATCGTCGGCGGCGACGAGCGCGCGAAGGGCGTCGTCACCGTGAAGGATTTGAAGCTCGGCGCGATGCTTTCGAAAACCATCGCGGACAACGAATCCTGGCGCAAGAATCGGCCCGCCCAAATCGAGGCGCCGCGCGCGGAGCTGGTGGAAACCGTGCAGCGCATGCTCGCCGGCCAAAGCGAGGGGACGGGCCCGTGAGCCAGTCCCAGATCGAAGCCGCCATCGCCGCCAAGCTGGCGGCGCGCGGCGCCGCGGCGCTCGACCCGCCCGTGCTGCAGCCCGCCGGACTCTATCTCGAACTCGTGGGCGAGGACTTGCGCCGGCGCGCTTTCATGATCGAGGACGACGAATTGTGCCTACGCCCGGATATGACGGCGCCGGCGTGCCGCGCCGCGCTGGCGCTCGATCTTTGGCGCGCCCCGTTCGCCGTGCGTTATCAAGGGCAGGTGTTCCGCAAGGAAGGCGAAGCCGGCGCCGCCGAATTCGTGCAGGCGGGCGCGGAATTTTTCGCCCCGCCCGGCGCGCCCGCATCGGAAGCGCTGGCGTTGGCTTCCGCGCTGGAGGCGTGCGCAGCTGCGGGCGTGAAGCCTGCGCTGCGCCTGGGGGATGCGGCAATGTTCGCGGCGCTTGCGGCGTCTGCAGGCTTTGCGGACGTGTGGCGCGCGCGCCTCGTGCGCGCGTTCGCCGGTGCGCGCGGACCCGCCGCGCTGCTCGATGAAGCGGCGGGCGAAGCGCAGCCTCCCTCCGCGTTGGCGCGCGGCCTCGCAAAGCTTTCACCCGCAGAGGCGGAGGCGGCGTTCGCCGAAATGCTGACGATCGCCGGCATCGCCCCGGTGGGCGGGCGCAGCGTCGGCGAGATCGCCGCGCGGCTGCGTGAGCAAGGCTTGGAGGGCGATGCGGCGCGCCCTGCGCCGGCGAGCATCGCGATGGTGCGCGCGGCGCTGGCGATCGAAGATGCGCCGGATGCGGCGCTCAAGGCGCTGCTGAGCGTGGCCGGCGCGCAGCCTGCGTTGCGCGATGCGGTGGAGCGGTTTCGCGCGATGTGGGCGGATGCGCTGAAGCTGGCGCCGGCGCCCGCGGAGGCGCGCTTCAGCATCGGTTTCGGACGCGGCATCTCTTATTATGACGGCCTCATTTTCGAGTTGGAGGCGCCGGCGCTGGGCGCACGCGCGAGCCTCGGGGGCGGCGGGCGCTATGATGGGCTGCTGCGCGCGCTGGCGGCGCATGAAGGGCGCGCGATCGGCGCGTGGAGCGCCGCGGGATTTGCCGTGCGCCCGAAGCGCCTGGCGGATGCGGCCCAATGAGCGCGCTTGTTCTGGCCATCCCCTCGAAAGGCCGCCTCAAGGAGCAGGCGGAACACTTCCTCGCCGATTGCGGGCTGGCCATTCGCGCCGACGCGCGCGGCTACACCGCGACGATGCCATCCGTTCCGGATGTGGCGGTGCGCCTGCTTTCTTCCGCCGAGATCGCCACCGCGCTGCGCGACGGGGCGGCGCATGCGGGCGTGGCGGGCGAAGATTTGTTGCGTGAGACGGAACCGGCCTTGGCGCGCACGGCGCTGCTGGCGCCGCTAGGCTTCGGCCGCGCCGATCTCGTCGTCGCCGCGCCGCAGAGCTGGGTCGATGTTCAAACGCTCGCCGACCTCGATGCAGTGTGCCACGCCTTCCGCCTGCGCACCGGCGCACGCCTGCGCGTCGCCACGAAATACATGGCGCTGACGCGCGCCTTCTTCGCCGCGCACGGGCTGCACGACTATCGCGTGGTGGAAAGCCTGGGCGCCACGGAAGGCGCGCCGGGCGCGGGCGCTGCGGAAATCATCGTCGACATCACCACGACCGGCGCGACGCTGGCCGCCAATCATCTGAAGATCGTGGCCGATGGCGTGATCCTGCGCAGCCAGGCGCATCTCGCGGCGAGCCGTGCGGCGCACTGGACGCCCCAGGCGCTGGCGGCGCTCGCCGTGCTGACGGAATCCATCGAAGCCCGGGCGCGGGCGCGGGCGCGGCGCGCGCTGCGGGTGACATGCCTGCCGGCTGCGGCGGCGGCGGTGCGCGCGGCGGCGGCGGCGCTCGGCTGCGAGCCGGTGGAAGGCGGCGAAAGCCTGACCTTCCTCTGCGCAAGCGAAACGCTGGCGCGCGCGGGCTCGGCGCTGCTGCGTGCGGGCGCACTCGCCGTATCGGTTCAAGCGCCCGATTTCCTGTTTGCGGGCGGCGGCGAGGCGCTGCGGCGCTTCCATGACAGTATTGATAAGAAGCCTTGACTTGCCTTCGAAGTGGGCGAGAGTGCCGCCTGACTGTGCGGCGCGGCGCAGTCGCGGCGCTGGGAGGAGACGCCCCCAAAATATAACAATAGTCGTCAAACAAGCCGCGCGGGCGCCGCTCGCGCGGCGCGCCGTTTCAGGGCCTCGCAATTCTCTATTCCGAACGGCCTAGTGCGTGGCGCAGAAATACTGCGCTGAGGCCGCGGCGTTTTCAGCCGCATGCGAAAGCGCAAACGTGATCGTGAAGCGCCAAGGCGCTTCAGTGCGCACTTCGCACAAAAACTGCGCGGTCCGCTGCTTTTCTTTGCACGGACGATCCGATAGAGAGCCGCCCCTCGATACGCCCTCATGCGACAAGCTCTCATCTCCCGCGCGATGTCCGTCGCGCTGCTGCGTCTTGCAGGCCCCGTGGCGCTCGCCCGCCTCGGCATCATGGGCATGGGCATCATCGACACGATCGTGGTGGGCCAGGCCGCCGCCGATGAGCTGCCGTTTCTCGCGCTCGGCTGGGCGCCGACGGGGATGGCGTTGGTCGCTGGCATCGGTCTGCTGCTGGGCGTGCAGGTGCTGAGCGCGCGGGTGATCGGCGAGGGGCGCGTGCATGCCGCCGGCACAGTGCTGCGCCGCGGGTTGGTGATCTCCGTCGTCGTCGGGGTGATCGCGGGCGCAGCGCTCTATTGGGGCGCGGGACCGGGCCTGCTGTTCTTCGGCATCGACGCCAAGCTGGTCGCCGGCGCGGCCAAGGTGGCGCAAATTCTCGCGCTGAGCATCCCGCTGCATTTCCTGTTCATCGCGCTCAGCTATTTCCTGGAATCGATCCAGCGTCCGAATGTCGGCATGGCGGTGGTGTGGCTCGCCAACGGCCTCAACTTGGCTTTGCTGCTGTGGCTGGTGCCGACGCAAGGCGCGGCAGGGGCCGCATGGGCGACGGTGTGGGCGCGCCTGGCGACGACGCTGGCTTTGGGCGCGTACGTGTTCTTCTGGCCCTCACTGAAGCGCTACGGCGTGAGCGCGGCGGACGCCGGCGCGCCCGCTTATCCTGCGATCCTCTCCGTGGGCGCGGCGGCGGCCGTCAGCCAATTTGCGGAGTCGGCGGCGTTTTCCGGCATGACGGTGATCGCCGGGCGCATCGGCGGGGATGCGGTGGCGGCCTATCAGATCATGCTGATGACCTTGGCGCTCGTCTTCATGATCGCGCAGGGCATCTCGACGGCGACGGCGGTGCTGGTTTCCGATGCGGTGGGCCGCGGCGCCCCTGCCGATCGGGTGAGCGCCGGCTGGCATGGGCTGGGAATCAACACCATCGCAATGCTGGCGGCGGCGCTTGTGGTGATCCTCGGCGCAACGCCGATCGCACATGGCTTCACCAGCGACCCATCGATCAGCGCGCTCTATATCGCGACGGCGCCGGTCCTGGCCGCCGTGCTCGCGCCGGACGGCGGGCAATCGGTGGCGGCATCGGCGCTGCGCGCGCAGGGCGACAATTGGTTTCCCACCGCGAACCACATCTTCGCGTATGTCGTGGTCATGCCGCCGCTCGGCTACTATCTCGCGGAAATGCAGCACCGCGGCGTGCCCGGCCTCATCGAGGCGATCGTCTGGGCGAGCGTGGTTTCGGTGGCGGTGCTCATGGCGCGCATGGCGATGCTGGGGCGGCGTGCGCCGGCGGCGGCGCGCTCAGCCGCCTAGAATCCAGCCCTCTTCGTTCTCCACGACTTCGCGCGGCGCAGCGTGCTTTTGCGGACCGAAGAGCGCTGCAAGCCGGTTCTGCTCATCGAGCGCCGCGAAATGCTGCGCCAAGGCGCGCACCTGGGCCGCATCTTTCACTTCGCCGGCGGCGGGCGATGACGCCAGCATCGAAGGCCAGACCTCCGCGAACACCGCTTCGACGCCGTCTAGATCTTCCGTGTGCAAGGCCCGCCAACCGGTCTCGAACGGCCAGATGCGGATGCGATCCCCGCCAGCTTCCTTGAGTTGGCGCACGATCGGCATGCCCGTCAGCGCCTGGCCGCCGACAGAGCCTTGATAATAGGTCTTCCAGATCGACTGCACGCCCTTGAGCGCCGCCTCGGCGTAGCGGAATTCCGGCAAATCGCCCTCGTGGTGCTCGCGCACGCGCTTGGCCTTAAGCGTCGTTTGCTCATCGCGCGCCGGCGCGCCCCAAAATGGGAACGCCTCGCCGGTCATCAGGCGGTTCATCTTGGCCGCAATTTGGAAGCGGTTGTTCGTGCTGTCCGGCTTGTCGCGCATTTCGGCGGCGACGAAATCCAGCATGGCGCGCCACGGCGGCGCCTTCTGCAAGTTGAGCGCGGCCGCTGCGCCGCGCGGGAATCCCAACGGAAAATCGAAACCCACCAGCGCGCGCTCGCCCAGGCGCGCAAAATCAGCAAGCATCTGGCGCAGGAGCGCTGCGGCCTCCGCGCGCGTCGGGGGATTGTGCAACACCGGCGTCAGGCGGAAGCGCACGTCGCGCTTCAGCGCGCAAATCCAGATGGAATCGGCGCCAGTCGTCGGCTTGGAGGCCGCACTCCAATCCACAATGACATACGCGTCGAAGAGGCGCGCCATTTGCGAGTTCCTTGATCGTGCGCGCCCGCGAAGGCGCGATTTCCCTAGAGCTTGACGAGCATCTTGCCGGTGTTCTCACCCGAAAACAGCCCCAGGAATGCGCCGACCGCATTCTCTAAACCGTGAACGACGGTTTCGCGAGACTGCACCGTCGCCGCCTTCAGCCAGGCCGTCATTTCCTGACGGAACGCTTCTTCCTCGTGAAGGTGATCGCCCAGCATGAAGCCTTCCATGCGTATGCGCTTGGTGACCAACGCGAAAAGATTGCGCGGGCCGGGCGGCGGCGTTTCGTCGTTGTATTGCGAGATCATGCCGCAAATCACGAAGCGGGCGAACGGGCGGGCGAGTTCTATTGCGGCCTCCAGGTGCGCGCCGCCGACATTGTCGAAATAGACGTCGATCCCATCCGGGGCGGCCTTCGCCAGCGCCGCGTGCAGGTCGGGCGCGGTTTTGTAATTCACCACAGCGTCGGCGGCGAGGCTTTCGAGCCATTGCGCTTTCGCCGGCGACCCCGCCGTAGCGATCACACGGCATCCCAACGCCTTGGCGATCTGGCAGGCGATCATGCCCACCGCGCCGGCTGCGCCGGAAACGAACACGACGTCCCCGCTCTTGATCTGCGCGATGCGCACGAGGCCCACCCAGGCCGACATGCCGGTGCGCCCCAGCGCGGAAAGATGGGTCTCCAGGGCGAGGCCGTCTTGCGGGAGCTTCGTGAGCGCTGCGGCAGGCGCGGTGAAGGCCTCACGCCAGCCCAGCATGCTGCGCACCACATCGCCTTCGCGGAAGGCGGGATCCGCGGAAGCCGTCACGCGCCCCAGCGCGGAGCCTGCCGGGGGCGCGCCCAGCGTCTCCGCGCCGGCCAGGCGGCCGCGCATGTATGGGTCCACCGACATCCAGAGGTTTCGCACCTGGACCTCGCCGGCGGCGGGTGCGGGCGCTTCGTGCAGCGCGAGCTCGAAATCGTCCGGCCGCGGCAACCCGACAGGCCGTGCGACAAGGCGGATCTCACGGCTCGGCGCAGGCGGCATGCAGGCAAACTCCAGGCGCGGGGCCGATGGGCGGCGGCGATGGGACGGGGTTGTAGGGCTGCGCCGCGGCTTGTCCAAGCGTCCCCCAGGGCCGATAAGCGCGCCATCGCATCCAAGGACGTCCATGACCGTTCGCGTTCGCTTCGCGCCCTCGCCCACAGGGCGGCTGCATGTCGGCAATATCCGCTCGGCGGCGCTCAATTATCTGTTCGCGCGCCGCGAAGGCGGCCGTTTCGTGCTGCGCATCGACGACACCGATCTCGCGCGCTCCACCAAGGCGTTTGAAGACGGCATCCGTGCCGATCTCGCCTGGTTGGGCTTGGAATGGAGCGAAACCTATAGCCAATCGGCGCGGTTTCCTTCGTATGAGGCCGCGCGCGATGCGCTGATCGCGGCGGGCCGGCTCTATCCCGCGTACGACACGGAAGAAGAATTGGAGCGCAAGCGGCGCATCGCGCAGGCGCGCGGGCGCCCGCCGATCTATGACCGCACCGCGCTGCAGCTTACTCCGGCGGACCGCGCCGCCTTCGAAGCGCAGGGACGCAAGCCGCATTGGCGCTTCAAATTATCCGGCGCGCGCGTGGAGTGGGACGATCTGATCCGCGGGCGCCAGACTGTGGAGACAGGGTCGCTTTCCGATCCGGTGCTGATCCGGGAGGACGGCGCTTTCCTCTACACACTGCCCTCCGTGGTCGACGATATCGAACTCACGATGAGCCACATCATCCGCGGTGAGGATCACGTCACCAACACCGGCGTGCAGATTGAGATATTCAAGGCGCTGGGCGCCGAACCGCCGGCGTTCGCGCACCACCCGCTGATGGTGGGCGCCGATGGCGAGGGGCTGTCCAAGCGGCTTGGTTCGCTGTCGATCGAAAGCTTCCGCGAAGAGGGGCTGGAGCCGTTGGCGATCGTGTCGCACCTTGCGAAGATCGGCACGTCCGATCCCGTGCGCGCACGGCCCGATCTCGAAACGCTCGCGCAGGAATTGAGCTGGGAAAAGATCGGCCGCGCGCCGGCGCGTTTCGATGTGGAGGAACTGAAGCGCGTCAATGCGGAAACGCTGCACGCGATGGAATACGCCGCCGCAAAGCCGCGCCTGGCCGCGCTGGGCTGCGATCTGGGCGAGGACTTCTGGCGCGCCGTGCGCGGCAATCTGACGGTGTTTGCGGATGCGGCGCGCTGGGGCGAGATCGTCTCCGGCGTCGTAGCGCCCGTGGTGGAGGATGCGGCGTTCCTGGCGAACGCCGCCAGCGTGCTGCCGCCTGCGCCGTACGATGAGACGACGTGGAACGCCTGGACCGAAGCGGTGAAGGCGAAAACCGGCGCCAAGGGCCGTCAGCTTTTCATGCCGCTGCGCTTGGCGCTGACGGGCATGCCGCATGGCCCGGAGATGCCGAAATTGTTCGCGTTGATGCCCGAGGCGAAGGTCCGCGCGCGGCTGGCGGGCCAGCGCGCCTAGGCGGCGGCGCGCGCCGCCTCGAGCACGGCGAAACAATCCTCCATCGAGCGCGCATCGACGATGGAGCGCGCAAAGGATTGCGTCGTCAGCTTCGCCATCACCGTGTGATCGATGAGATGGAAGAGCGGCGCCCAGAAATCGTCCTCCGAGCAGAGGATGATGGGCTTCTGGTGCAGGTCGAGCCGCCGCCAGGAAAGCACTTCGACGATTTCTTCCAGGGTGCCGATGCCGCCGGGCAGCGCCACGAACGCGTCGCTCTCATCGAACATGATCGCTTTACGCTCATGCATGGTCTCGACCATGCGGTGCTCGACCGCCTCGTACACGATCTCGCGGCGCGCGAGGAAATTCGGCATCACGCCCAGCACGCCGCCGCCGGCGGCATGCGCCGCACTGGCCGCAGCGCCCATCAGGCCCACGCGGCCCCCGCCATAGACCAGCCGCCACCCCCGCGCCGCCATCGCCGCGCCGAACCGGCGGGCGAGATCGAGATAGGCGGGATCGGCGTCGTTGGAGGAGCCGCAATAGACGCAAACGGAATAGGGGCGGCCGGGCATGGGTTCGAGGTTGTCGGCCGATTCCGTGACTTTTCTAGCTTTCATGGGGCCATTGGAGCGCGGCTCTGCGGCGCAAACCGGGCGGCGGGCGCCGCGATTGCGGCCAAAACCTCGCAAACGCGTGATTGCGCCGGAGGCCAAGGGCGCCTAGCTGAAGGGCATGAGGCGGCCGATATCGGAGCGATTTCATCGCGGGAGCGCGTCTTCGCCGGAAGGCGAGGCCGCGGAGACGGGCGGATCGCCGAAATTGCTGACTGCGCTGCAGCGCATCATGGCGCTGATCGGCGGGCTGAAATCCACAGAAATCCGCTTGCGCCTGTGGGCTTCGCTGGCGCTGACCCTGGGCGGCAAGCTGCTGGCGGTGGCCTCGCCGCTGGTGCTGGCCGATGCGATCAATCGCCTGGCGCGCCATGACGCGCAGGGCGGCGCGCCGATGCTGTTCGCGGGCCTTATCATGGCGTGGGCGGGCTTGCGCTTCGGCTCCACCGCGCTGCCGAACCTGCGCGACGCGATTTTCGCGCCCGTAAGCCAGGAGGCTCAGCGCCGCGCCGGCGCGCGCGTGTTCGAGCATGTGCATTCCCTGTCCGTGAGCTTCCATCAAACGAAGCGCACGGGCGCTGTGTTCCGCACGATCGAGCGCGGCATCCGCGCCATCGATTTTCTGCTGCGCTTCCTGGGCTTCAATATCGGGCCGACCTTTCTTGAGCTGCTGCTTGTGGCGGGGCTGCTGGCGTTCCATTTCGCCTGGCAGTTCGGCGTGATGGCCGCCGTCACGGTGGCGATCTATGCGTGGCTCACCTTCGGCGTCACGGAATGGCGCCTGCAGCACCGCCGGCTGATGAACGAGGCCGACACGGAGGCCTCCGGCCGCGCCGTGGATTCGCTGTTGAACTACGAAACGGTGAAGGCGTTCGGCTCGGAGGCGCGCGAAACCGCACGATTCGATCGCGCGCTCGCGGCTTACGCCAACGCGGCGGTGCGCGCGAACACCTCCCTTGTGGTGCTCAACATCGTGCAGGCCGCGGTGATGAACGTCGGGCTTTTCGCGATGGTCGGGTTCGCCGGTTGGCTGGCGATGCAGGGCAAGATGGGCCCGGGCGACGTCACCGCCGTGATCATGTACATGATCAATATCTACGCCCCGCTCAACATGCTGGGCATGGCCTATCGCGAGATCAAGCAATCCGCGATCGACGTCGAGAAGATGTTCGCGCTGATCGACATGAAGCCCGACATCGCCGATGCGCCTGGCGCGAAGCCGCTGCGCGTGGGCGCAGGCGAGGTCCGCTTCGAAAATGTGAGCTTCACCCACGAAGGGCGCGAGCAGGGAGTGGAGGCGCTTTCCTTCACCTGCCGCGCTGGTGAAACCACCGCCATCGTCGGCCATTCCGGGGCGGGCAAGTCCACGGTTCTCAAACTGCTGCTGCGCTTCTACGATCCGCAGTCAGGCCGCGTGCTGATCGACGGGCAGGACATCCGCACCGTTGCTCAGGCGAGCCTGCGCGCCAATCTCGGCCTGGTGCCGCAGGACGTCGTCCTCTTCAACGATACGATCGGCTACAATATCGGCTACGCCGCGCCCGAGGCGCAGCAGCCGGCGCTCGAAGAAGCGGCCGCGCGTGCGCAATTGCTCGACTTCATCGAAAACCTGCCGCAGCGTTGGGAAACCCGCGTGGGCGAGCGCGGGCTGAAAGTATCCGGCGGCGAAAAGCAGCGCATCGGCATCGCGCGCGTGGTGCTGCGCAATCCTCCTATCCTGGTGCTCGATGAGGCGACGTCTTCGCTCGACAGCCGCACCGAGGCCGACGTCCAGCGCGCGCTCGTGGCGGCCGCAGCCGGGCGCACGACGATCGTCGTCGCCCACCGGCTTTCCACTATCGCCGGCGCCGACCAGATCGTGGTGCTGAAGGACGGCCGCATCGTCGAGCGTGGCAGCCACAGCGAACTTGTGGCGCGCGACGGCGAGTATGCCGAACTCTGGCGCCGCCAGGCGGAACAGCCCGCGCTCGCCGACGCTTTTTGAGGCTTCAACCCACAAGTGCGGCTCCACGGCAGCGCACGCCGTTGATGCGCACATCCGCTTCGCCGAGGCGCACGCCCAGAAGGTCGCTGAGCGTGTTGATCAGGCCGTCGAGCGCCGGCGCCGCCGTCCGCAGCACGGGCGCGAGCGCCGCGGTGAGCGCATTTGCGTTCAGCGCCAGCGGCTTCACCTGCAGCGTGAGGCTGTCCATCAATGTGGCGACCGTCGCCTGCGCGATATCGCGCGTCTGTACGGTTTTCACGGTCCCGTTTGCGATGTCCGCGCCGTCGAAGATCACGTCGCGCCATTCCAGGCCGCCGAGGTCGGCGTGGGCCTGGCCTTCGATGGTCAGCAGCACGGCTTGCGCCAACCGCGCCGGCTTGCGCGCCAGCGGCGTTTTGAAATCGGCGAGCTTGCTGCGGTCGATGTCGGCGATCGAAAGCGCGCCGACGCTGGGCGCGACCGATAGCGTCACGCGGTGGCGGTTGGGCGCGTGGCCGCATTCTATGGCCTCCAGGCGCGCCTGCGCCGAAGCAAGCTCGATCAGCGCCGGCAAGCGCACGGACGCCAGGCCCGCAGCGGCGAGTTCGGCTTCGACATAGAGACGCATCTGCGCGGTGCGGATGATCACGGTCTTCGCGTCGGTCACCGCGAGCCAGGGAGAATTGTTCGGCCGTTCCCCGATGGCAAGCCAAGCGCGCGTTTGCGCTAATCCCGGAACGCCGGCGCCGAGATCGAGCGCAACCTGACGGCCGCCGTTGGCGATTTCGAGGATGGCGTTTGCGAGATCGAGCGCATTGACGCCCAAGCGGGCGCCGCGCGCATCGGCAAGCGTGTCTTGCGCGCCATAAGGGCCGACATCCAGCAGCGCGTCCAGCGCGAGCGGCCCGCGCCCGGCCGCCGCATCGGCCAATGCCGCGATGACGCGAGCGGCTCCGGCGTCGCCGCTCGCATCGAGGGCATCCGCCAGGACGCGCAGCGCGCGCCCGGAATCCATCTGCGTGTGGAGCGTTTGATCATAGGTGGCGGCGTGTAGATCGAGATCGGCACGCAGCGCCTCGACATACGTGAAGAGGTCCACGTCTGCATGGGCGAGCGCGTCATAATCCATCACTGACAGCGAAACCGTGGAGCCCGTCAGCGCGCTCAGCAGCGCGTTCGGAACGCCGCCGCGCAGCGCCAGCAGACGCGAGCCGATCTGGAAGCTGGCGAGGCGCGCCTGCGCCGCCGTGGCGGTGCGGGCAATGCGCATGCGGCCGTTGCGCACGAACATGGCGGCGAAGAAAAGCGGCGCTTCCTGCTCGATGCGTACGCGCGCCGCGTTCGGATTTGGGCCGGGAACGAAGCGTTCCGCGCGTGGCTTGGCGGCGTCCGCTTCGTAGCGGCCGAGCGTGACGAGAACGCGTGCGGCGCCGGTCACGCCGTTCGCGCGCGCGGCCGCTTCAGCGCGTACGCGGGCGTTCGCCGGCTCCATGGCGGCAGCCATTGCGGCAAGGTCGGCCGCACCCTGCAATTGGCGGCTTTTGAGATAGATCCATCCGATGTCCACGCCGATCGCAGCGGCGCCGACGAGCGCGAGCGCACAGAGCGCCACCGTC
>JBFWWB010000044.1:0-19786 GCA_050246435.1 Hyphomonadaceae bacterium | reverse complement strand
GGCGGCTTCGTTGACGATGACGAAGGCGCGCGCCGCGCCGGGCGCAGGCGGCCAGTGCGGCGCGCCGCGCCCTGGGTTGAGCATGGTGGAGACAATGCGCGCCGCCGCCGCCGGGTTCCTCATGTAGCGCGCCCGATTTTCGCTTCCGCCAGCAGGCTGGCGCAATCGGCGTCGTCGGCGAGGCCGGGATCGACGAACGGCAGCACGGCGGCGAGCGGCGAGAGCAGCGCGCCGAGCGCCGCCGCGGCGCCCAATTGGCCGGCGGCCTGGCCGGCGTCGACGCCCAACTTCGGCGCGCGGATTTTTCCCTTCACGGTAATCGGCGCCATGACACGCACGAGGCGCGGCTTCTTCGGATGGCCTTTGAGGCTCAGATCCAGCGTTTCATCGCGCAACGACACCGCGCCCTGGCCTGCGGCGAGCACGATACCGGTATCAAGCACGATGTTCTGGCCATGCAGCACGCCCTCCTGCACGCGGAAATCGGCCACAGCGCAGCGGATCGGCGTCGTCGATTGATCCTTCGCCAGCAGCAGACCCAGGCCACGCACAATGTTCACGCCCAGCAGCTCCGCGAAGGCGGCGCGGATTTCCCCGCGCGGCGCGACGAGCGTCACCCGGCCTGCGGCGGTGGCCGCCGCCTCGTGCACGGAAGCGCCGCGCCCGCGCAGCTGGGCGCGCGCCTCGAGGCTTCCCGCAAGCGCGCCCGGCGCCTTGCTCTTGGCCATGAAATCCTCGATGCGCGCGCGGGCGAGGCGCGCATCGACATCGACGTCCGGCGTGTCCTGGCGGGCGTCGATGCGCACACTCGCGGTGAGTTGGCCGCGCGGTAGCGCGAACGACACCGGCGCCAGCTTCAGGACACCGCGATCGAGATCGACGACGACGGAAGCCTGGCGCAGCGGCCAAGTCGATGTGCGTACGGAATCCGCGGCGTAGCGCACGTGCGCGTCCATGCGGCGCACGCGGTCGATTCGCAAAGGCGCATCCGGCAGCAGGCGGGCTTCAGCACGCATCCGCGCGGCGGCCGCCGCCTGCTGCGGGGAGGCGGTTTCGCCGGCGCCGGCGCCGGGCGGCGCGCCGAGCACGGCGGCTAGATCGTCGAAATCGAGCTGCCGGGAACGCAGATCGGCTGTGAGGAAGGGGCGCTCGCCGCGGCGCGAGACCTGCAGCGCGCCGGCGAGATCGCTATCGCCCACGACGCCCGCGATGCCAGAAAAGGCGAAGCGCTGATCTTTGCGCGTCATGCGCGCGGAAAGCCGGTAGGGCGGCGTGTTCGGCAAGGTCACGCCGGTCAACAGATAGAGATCGGAAAGGTCCGGCCCGGAAAGGCGCAGATCGGCCTGTAGATCGCTCAGATCAAATGGCCGGCGCATCGCGCCGTCGATCGCCGCGCGCGTGACGCCGGCGCGGATATCGGCGTGGAAGGCGTACGGCTTGCCGCGCTCCACCTGCAGCAAGGGCGCGCCGGCGGCGTCGAGTAGGAAGGGTTCGCCGTTGATCACGCCGCGCCCGTGCAGTTGGAAGGGGCGCTGCGCACCGGCGGTTTCGGTGGAGGCGACGGCGGCGTCGAGCCGAAGGCCGCGCTTGCGGTCGTCGATGCGCAGGCGTCCGTCGCGCAGCATGAAACGCTGGATGGGCGGCAGACGCAGCGGCTTGGAATCGCGCGTTCCGGCGGCGAATTTCCATGTCGCGCGCCCATCCTCCGCGCGGAAGAACGTCACCGCCGGCCGTTCCAGGTCCACGCGTGTCAAAACGGGCCGGCCGCTCAGCAGGCCAAGCCAGCGCGTCTCGATGCCGATCGCGCCGATGCGCGCATTCTCGCCAGGCCCCGCCCAAGCGGGATTGGAGATCACCACGTCGCGCGCAGAAAAACGCGGCCGCCAGGTGACGAGATCCACATCGAGGTCGCCGGCGATGCGCACCGGCCGCCCGATCGCCGCGCCGACAAACCCGGACACAGGCCCGCGCAGCGCGTTCCAATCCGCCAGAGCCAGGAAAAGCGCGAAGGCCGCGAGCAGCAGCGCTGCGCCGCCCGCGCCCCATTTCGCCGGCGCCGGCCAGCGCGCGAACCACGCGCACGCGCCGCGCCACGCGCCGCGCGCGGCGTGGGCGATGCGCGCACCGCCCGGTGAGGGCGCCGGCGCGGGTTTGCGCTCGTCTTCCATCGCGGGCCTTGGAACAGGACACGCGGCAACGCGCTTCCTGTTCCCGGAGTTTCGCGGAAGCTTGCCGCATGCTTCAGCTTGCTGAATGCTTCGTGCGGCAGCGAGGTCGACAAGGGCGCGCGCATCGCCCATCTAACGCACATCGCGAATCACGAAAGCAGCGCCATGCCCGCATCGCCACCGCCCCAGCAAGCCGGCGCCATCGTCATCATCGGCGCGACGGGCGATCTGGCGCGGCGCAATCTGTTTCCCTCGCTCTATTTCCTCGACGCGGACGGCCTGTTGGGGGCGGATCTTAAAATCGTCGGGGCCGCGCGCACTGCGATGAGCGACGAGGAATTCGCAGCCCACGTGTATGCGATTTTGAAGGAGCGCGGCGAGAGGATCGACGAGGCGGTGTGGCGGCGCTTCGCGGCGCGGCTGGCCTACCGCCAGGCGGACGTCGGCGCGCCGACAGGGCTGGCGAACGTGGGCGCGCTGCTGAAAGGCAAGCAGACGATCTTCTTCCTGGCGATTTCGCCCAGCTTGTTCGCGCCGGTGAGCCGGGCGATCGCGCAGTCGGGCCTTGCATGCGAAGATTGCCGCATCGTGCTGGAGAAGCCGGTGGGGCGTGATCTGGAAAGCTCGCGCGCGATCAATGCGCAGGTGGCTGCGGTGTTCGACGAGGGCCGAGTGTTCCGCATCGATCATTATCTCGGCAAGGAAACGGTGCAGAATCTGATTGCGCTGCGCTTCGCGAACACCTTGTTCGAGCCGCTGTGGAACAATCTGGCGATCGATCATGTGCAGATCACCGTGGCCGAGACCGACGGCGTCGGCGACCGCACCGGCTATTACGACGAATACGGCGCGCTGCGCGACATGCTGCAGAACCACATGATGCAGCTGCTTTGCCTCATCGCGATGGAACCGCCGCCGGACGTGGATGCGGAATCGATCCGCAACGAGAAGGTGAAGGTGCTCAAATCGCTGAAGCCGTTCACTGCGGCGGCGGCGCAGCACAATTCCGTGCGCGGGCAATACCGCGCCGGCGTGGTGGAAGGCAAATCCGTCGCCGGGTATCTCGACGAGAAAGGCGCGCCGAGCGACACCGAAACTTTCGTGGCGCTGCGCGCGGATATCGAGAATTGGCGCTGGGCGGGCGTGCCCTTCTTTCTGCGCACGGGCAAGCGCCTGCCGGAACGGCGCACGCAGATCATGATCCAGTTCAAGCCGCTGCCGCATGTGATCTTCGGGCCGCAGGCCGAAGCCGAAGTGACGGCGAACCGGCTAGTGATCGATCTACAGCCCAACGAAGATATTTCGCTGGTGCTGATGAACAAGAAGCCAGGACTGACGCAGGAAGGCATGCGGCTGCAGGCGCTGCCGCTAAGCCTCAACCTCAACGACGGCAAACGCCGGCGCATCGCGTACGAGCGCCTGCTGCTTGACGTGCTGGCGGGCAATCCCGCGCTGTTCGTGCGGCGCGACGAGGTGGAGCTGGCGTGGGATTGGGTGGACGGCGTGGCCGACGCTTGGGCCGAACTCAACATGACCGTGAAGCCTTATGCGGCGGGAAGCTGGGGTCCGGCCGGCGCGTTCGCGCTGATGGAGCGCACCGAACGGCAGTGGAACGAGTAATGACCGCGCCGTCGATCGAGATGGCCAGCTCTCGCGCGGCGCTGGCGGCGCTGGCGGCGGACGAGATCGCAGCCGCTCTGCGCGCTGCGATCGCCGCGCACGGGCGGGCGAGTTTCGCAGCGGCGGGCGGATCGACGCCGGGAGAGACGTATGACGCGCTCTCGCGCGCCGAACTCGATTGGGCGCACGTCGACGTGACGTTGACGGACGAGCGCTGGGTGGACGTGCGATCGCCGCAGAGCAACGAGCGCATGCTGCGCGAGCGGTTGCTCGTGCATGCGGCGCGCGCGGCGTGCTTCACGCCGCTCAAGGGCCGCCGCGGCGGCGTGGAGGACGGCGCGAAAGCGGCCGACCGCGCCGTGCGCGCGCTGGCGCCGTTCGACGTGACCTTGCTGGGCGTCGGCGAGGACGGGCATTTCGCTTCGCTGTTCCCGGGGCATGCCGTTGCGACGCAGGGCCTCGATCCGCATGGCGCGCGTTTCTGCATCGCCGTGGCGCCCGCGAGCCCCGCGCCGGATCTGCCGCGCGTGAGCCTCACGCTGGCGGCGTTGCTGCAGAGCGCGCTGATCGTGGTGCTGGCGACGGGTGAGGCGAAGCGGCGCGTGATCGAAGCGCCCGGCGATACGCCGTTGGCGCATTTGTTCAAAGCAGCGCGCACGCCGGTGCGCGTCTTGTGGGCTGCGTGAGGAGGAACACATGCACGCTGTCACGGCCGAGGTGACCGAACGCATCAGGACGCGCAGCGCCGACACGCGTGCGGCCTATCTGGAAGGGATCGAGGCGGCGCGGCGCGATGGGCCAGGCCGGGCGAAGCTTTCCTGCGCGAATTTCGCGCACGCCTTCGCCGCTTCGCCCGATGGGGACAAAGCGCGCATGCGCGATCCCTTGGCGCCCAACGTGGCGATCGTTTCGGCGTATAACGACATGCTCTCCGCGCACCAGCCGCTGGAGCGCTTCCCCGAGATCATCCGCAAGGCGGCCCGCGAGGCGGGCGCCACGGCGCAATACGCCGGCGGCGTACCGGCGATGTGCGACGGCGTCACGCAAGGGCGGCCGGGCATGGAGCTTTCGCTGTTCTCGCGCGATGCGATCGCGATGGCGACGGCGGTGGCGCTGACGCACGACGCGTTCGATGGCGCGCTGCTGCTCGGCGTATGCGACAAGATCGTGCCCGGACTGATGATCGGCGCGCTGGCGTTCGGCCATCTGCCGCAGATTTTCGCTCCGGCCGGGCCGATGATATCGGGCATTTCCAATCCGGAAAAGGCGCGGGTGCGCGCGCTTTTCGCGCAAGGCAAGGCGAGCCGCGAGGAGTTGCTGGATTCGGAGATGAAATCCTATCACGGGCCGGGGACGTGCACCTTTTACGGCACGGCCAATTCCAACCAGATGATGATGGAGATGACCGGCCTGCACCTGCCGGGCGCCGCTTTCGTGCATCCGAACACGCCGCTGCGCGATGCGCTGACGGCGGCGGCGGCGAAACGCTGCGTGGAGATCGGCGCGCAGGGCAACCAATATATCCCGATGGCCGCAGTGATCGACGAGAAGAGTTTCGTCAACGCTATGGCGGGCCTTATCGCTACCGGCGGATCGACGAACCACACCCTGCATCTGATCGCGATGGCGCGCGCCGCGGGCATCACGCTGACCTGGGAGGATTTCGACGATCTCTCGCGCGCCACGCCGCTGATCGCGCGCGTTTATCCCAACGGCGTGGAGGACGTGAACGCGTTTCACGCCGCGGGCGGCATGGGCTTCGTGATCCGCGAACTGCTGGATGCAGGCCTGGCGCATGGCGACGTGCTGACCGTGGCCGGCGAGGGGCTGGGCCGCTATCAGAACGAGCCTTACCTGCAGGACGGCGAACTGGCGTGGCGCGAGGGCGCGCGCGAAAGCCTCAACCGTGACATCCTGCGCCCGGCGGGCGATGCGTTCGCAAGCGAAGGCGGCATCCGGCTGCTGCGCGGCAATCTGGGCCGCGGCGTGATCAAGACGAGCGCGGTGAAGCCCGAGCATCTGAGTGTGACGGCGCCGGCGATGGTGTTTCACGATCAGGAATCGCTGACGGCGGCGTTCCAGGCAGGCGCGATGGATCGTGACGTGATCGCGGTGGTGCGCTTCCAGGGGCCGGCGGCGAACGGCATGCCGGAGCTGCACAATCTGACGCCGGCGCTGGGCGTGCTGCTGGATCGTGGCCACCAGGTGGCGCTGGTGACGGACGGGCGCATGTCGGGCGCTTCCGGCAAGGTGCCCGCCGCAATCCATGTGACGCCAGAAGCCGCCGGCGGCGGCCCGCTGGCGCGCGTGCGCGACGGCGACGTGCTGCGCCTCGATGCGCAGGCGGGCGTGCTGGAAGCGCAGGTGGAGCAAACGGTGCTGATGGCGCGCGAACCAGTACGCTGCGCGCAGCCGCAGCGTGGCTTCGGCCGGGAATTGTTCGCCGGCATGCGCCGCGCGGTTTCGCCGGCGGATCAGGGCGCGTGTACGTTGTTCGGAGAAGCGGCATGACGGGAGAAGAGGCGCTGCGCCTGGCGGCGGTGCTGCCAGTGCTAACGATCGAGCGCGTAGAGGATGCGGTTCCGCTGGCGCGCGCGATCCTCGAAGGCGGCTTGCCGGCGGTGGAAATCACCCTGCGCACGCCCGTGGCGCTGCAGGCGATGGAAGCCGTCGCGCGCGGCGCGCCGGAACTGCGGATCGGCGCCGGCACCGTGCTCAACGCGCAGGATCTGCGCCAATCGATCGATGCGGGCGCGCGATTCGCGCTAAGCCCCGGCTTCGCCGCCGATATTCCCGCTAACGCTGCGATCCCGTACATCCCTGGCGTGGCGACGGCGAGCGAAGTGATGCGCGGGCTCGCGGCCGGCTTCACGGCGTTCAAATTCTTTCCCGCCGCCTCGATGGGCGGGGCAGCGACCCTGGGCGCCTATATCGCGCCGATGCCGCAAGCCCTTTTCTGCCCCACGGGCGGGGTGACGCTCGAAAGCGCCGCGAAATATCTCGCGCTCTCCAATGTGCTGTGCGTCGGCGGATCGTGGATCGCGCCGCTTGATACGGTGCGCGCGCGGGATTGGGCGAAGATCCGCGCCAATGCGGCGGCGGCCGCGCAGCTGAAGAAATGAACGGCGCGAAGACCTCCTTACCTCCCCCTTGCAGGGGCAGGAATCGTCAGCCGCCCAACCTGTCCGAGGCGGTCGCGCAGCGATCGCAGGGGGGCGCTGCAGCCGTCGACGCCACACAATCGCAGCAGTCGCGCTAAGCTTCCATGACCGTGCCGCCGATACGTGCGAAGGGCCCGCTGCACCGGGTGTGGAGCCACACCTGGCGGTGGGCGCTGGCGGCGTTTTCTGCGCTGTTCGTCGTGCTGTTCATCACGACATTGCCGCCGCAGAATTCACCGCTCGGCGATGTGAATCTGGATCAACCGGTGGGCGTATTCACTGGGCTGAAGCTGTCGCGCATCCGTGACGATCCGGCGCTGTGCCGGCGGCTCATCCGCGATTCGAAACTGAAGGCTTCGCCGCTGCCCAACGAACAGAAGGGCTTCTGCGTGCTGCAGAACGCGCTGGCGCTCGACATGTCCTATTATCCTTACTCGCAGCCGGTAAAGGTAAGCTGCCCGATGGCTGCGGCGATCTATGTGTGGGAGCGCGAGGTGGTGGCGCAGGCCGCGGCCCGCCGGCTCAACAGCGCGATCGTGGAGGTGGTGCAGGCGGGTTCCTATTCCTGCCGGCGGATCAACGGCACGTCGAGGCCCAGCGAACATGCAAGCGCAAACGCTATGGACGTGCGCGGTTTCAAACTAGCGGACGGTTCGTATGTCAGCGTCGAGAAGGCCT
Organism: Hyphomonadaceae bacterium; assembly: GCA_050246435.1. GTDB lineage: Bacteria > Pseudomonadota > Alphaproteobacteria > Caulobacterales > Aquidulcibacteraceae > JAKFWI01. Next base: position 12,159 of record JBFWWB010000044.1, on the reverse strand, counting down.
GGCGCGCCGGCGGCGAAGAGGCGGCGTTCCTGCGCGACGTGCGCGACGGCGGCTGCAAGGTGTTCCAGGCGGTGCTTTCTCCGGATTACAACGCCGATCACCGCGATCACCTGCATTTCGACATGGGCCGCTACAAGCTTTGCCGGTGACAGCGCTGTAATCTTTGCGGAACCACGCGAGCGTTCGCGCATTATCCTCTCGTTCCACGCGCATCGACAGCGATCGCGCGCGGATGAGATTGCGAGGACTGCGTGCTCCACGAAGCGACATGGCGCTCCGACCGGGCCGCTGGCGCCCTGCTTGAGTTCAACGCCCACGCACGGCCCGCCCCGCTGCGCCGCATCGCGCTGATCGGGAATTTTCCGCCGCGGCGCTGCGGCATCGCCACCTTCACCCGCGATCTTTATGAGGCGCTGCGCCGCGCAGCGCCACTGGCGGAGGCAAGCGTTGTCGCGATGACCGACGGCGAGCACGGCTACGCCTATCCCGATGCGGTGACGATGTCGCCGCGTCAGCATGCGCTCGTCGATTATGTGCGCGCTGCGGACCGGCTGAACCACATGGACGCCGATCTCGTCTCGCTGCAGCACGAATACGGCATCTTCGGTGGGCCGGCTGGGGCGCATGTGCTGACCTTCCTGGCGCGCCTGCGGGCGCCGGTGGTGACGACATTGCACACCGTGCTGACGCATCCCGACCCGGATCAGCGCCGCGTGATGGAAGGGCTGATCGCGCGCTCGGCGCGGCTGATCGTGATGGCGGAGAAGGGCCGGCGCATCCTGCGCAGCGTGTACAATACGCCGGATGATAAGATCGCCGTGGTTCCGCACGGCGTGCCGGATTGCGCATTCGAGGAAACCGCTGCGCACAAGGCGGCGTTGGGCTTTGCAGGGCGCGATACGCTGCTGACCTTCGGCCTTCTGGCCGGAAACAAAGGCATCGAGGATATGATCCGCGCGCTGCCGGCGATCGCGGCGCGCCATCGCAAGGCGCTCTATGTCGTGTTGGGCGCGACGCATCCGCATCTTGTGGCGCGCGAGGGTGAAGCGTACCGCGAAAGCCTCGTCGCGCTGGCGGCGGATTTAAACGTCAGCGATCACGTGCGCTTTGTGGACGAATATGTCGACGAGGCGAAGCTGCTCGCCTATCTCGCGGCGGCGGATGTCTACGTCACGCCGTATCTCACGGAATCGCAGATTACCTCCGGCACGCTCTCCTTCGCGGTGGGTTTGGGCAAGCCGGTGGTGTCCACGCCCTATTGGCACGCCCAGGAGCTTTTGGCCGAGGGGCGCGGCGTGCTGACGCCGTTCCACGATCCGGCGGCGCTTGCCGCGGCGTGCGACGGCGTGCTGAGCGATGCGCCGCGGCGCGAAAAGATGCGCCGCGCCGCCTACGCCGCGGGCCGCGCGATGATCTGGCCGCGCGTGGGCGAGCGTTATCTGGAGATTTTCGGCGAAGCGAAGGCGGAGAAACGCATGACGCGCAAAGAGCCTCCGCGGCGGCCGATACCGGCGCCCCATCTTGCCGGCGTGGAGCGGCTGACGGACGGCTGCGGAATCCTGCAGCATAGCCGCTACCGCACGCCCGACCGCAATCACGGCTATTGCCTCGACGACAACGCCCGCGCGCTCATCCTGATGAATCGGCTGGGCGAGCTGGATTTCCGCGCCGCGCGCACCAGTGAGCTGGCCGCGGTCTACGCATCCTTCGTGCAGCACGCTTGGCGCGGCGACGCGCGCGTGTTCCGCAATTTCATGAGCTACGACCGGCGTTGGCTGGAGCCTGCGGGATCGGACGACAGCATCGGGCGCGGCTTCTGGGCGCTGGGCGATACCGCCTTGCGCGGCCGTGAAGAGGATTTGCGCCGCTGGGCCGGTGAGATCGCGCTCGAAGCGCTCGAGGCGGCCGGGCGGCTGAACCCGCCGCGCTCGCGCGCGTTCGCCTGCCTCGGGCTCGCCGCACTCGCCGAGGCGCGCCCCGGCGAAGGCCGCGCGCGGGCGCTGATGCGCCGCTTTGCGCAAGATTTTCTCGCCGCGCGTGAATCGCATGCCGGCGAGGGCTGGGATTGGTTCGAACCGTGGCTGGCGTACGACAATGCGCGCATCCCGGAAGCGCTGATCCGCGCCGGCTTGGCGCTCGACGCGCCGGCGTTCGTCTCCACGGGCCTCGAAACGCTCGATTGGCTGTGCCGCACTCACACCGCGCCGGAAGGCCATTTCCGCCCGACGCCGACCGCGGCGCTCGGCCGGCGCTACGATGGAAGCGCGCAGTTCGACCAGCAGCCGCTGGAGGCGGCGGCCGCCGTTGATGCGTGCGCGGCGGCGTATGACGCGACGGGCGATGCGCGCTGGGCGCGCGAAGCGCGGCGCGCGCACGCCTGGTTCCTGGGCGAGAACGATCTAGGCGCCGCGGTCGCCGGGCCGGACGGGCAATGCCATGACGGGCTGACGCGGGACGGCGTGAACCTCAATCAAGGCGCGGAATCGGTGCTCGCTTTCCAACTCGCCACCGCGGAGATGCAGCGTCTGGCGCGCGCCGCCGGCGCGGAAGCGCGCGGCGACGGCCCCAGCCGCTAAAGCGCCGCGCCGTTGCCGGGGGAACGCCTATGCCGCGCGTGACCAATCTGCCGCTGCGCCTGGAGGCCGATCCTTCCCGCGTGGTGATCCGCCCGTTCCGGCTGGCGCCGGAGCCGCGCTCGAACAATCCGGTGGCGCTCTCGCGCGTGCGCCGCATCGTGGAGGCGGTGGCGGCGATGGACCTGCGCACCTGCCAGGCGGAGCTGGCGCTGGTGAATTCGGATTTCGAGCCGCGCCACTGGCAGACGCGCCATGTGTTCCTCGAGCGCTACGATCAGGTGATGGCGGAGCTGGATTTCAAGGCCGTGCTGCGCGAGCCGCAGAAGGAGCTGATCGGCGCATATTTCTGCCACGAATATTCGTACGCGGCCGCCGCGCTGATGAATCCCAGCATCGTGCCGCATTTCGATCAATCCGGCCTGCAGCCGGGCAGCCAGCGCTTCATCCTTTCATTGCGCGCGGTGGGCGAGGGCCACATCTCCTCGATCGCGTTCCGCGAAGGGATCGTCGCGGCCGATGGCGGGCTTACTCTGATGCCGCAGCCGCCGTTCGCGGTGGCGGTGGACGGCGTCGATCCGGACCGCACGGCGAGCGGCGAAGTCATCGCGCATCGCCGCGATGCGGTTTCGCTCTCCGGCGCGGTGATCTTTCCGTTCACGCCGGCGCAGCGCAACGGGCTGGAGGATTTGCGCCTCGTGCGCTTCGCGGAGGCCGACGGCTCGATCGTGTATTACGGCACCTACACCGCCTATAGCGGCGCAGCGATCGCCTCGGAATTGCTGATCACGCAGGATTTCCGCACCTTCACCCTGCGCCCAATGGCCGGCGCCGCAACCGCCAGCAAGGGGATGGCGCTGTTCCCGCGGCGGATCGACGGCGGCTACGCGATGATCGGCCGGCAAGACAATGAAAGTCTCTATCTCATGCGCTCGAACGATCTGGTGCGCTGGGACGGCGGCGATCTGCTGATGACGCCGGTGCATCCCTGGGAACTGGTGCAGATCGGCAATTGCGGTTCGCCCATCGAGATCGACGAAGGCTGGCTGCTGCTGACCCATGGCGTCGGCGCGATGCGGCAATATTCCATCGGCGCGGCGCTGCTGGACAAGCACGATCCGCGCCGCGTGCTGGCGCGCACGGCCAAGCCGCTGTTGTCGCCGATCGACGAGAACCGCGAAGGCTATGTGCCGAACGTCGTCTATACCTGCGGGGCGCTGCTCAACGGGCGCACGCTGTTCATGCCCTATGGCGTGGCTGACTCCACCGTCGCGTTCTGCACCATCGACGTGGACGAATTGCTGGCCGAAATGGGCTGACGCGCCCGCGCGCAATCTCTGCTAAACTTCCCGTCACGAGGCGCCCCATGATCGTCCGTGACATTCTCGCCATTGTTCTCGAACCACAGGAGGACGACGCGGTGATCCGCGCCGCGGAGCTGCTGGCCGGCCAGTCTCAGACAGCCCTCGCCGCGGCGCTGCTGACGGCGCTGCCGGAGGAGCCGGTCGCGTATGAACCATCGGTGGTGGCCGGCGTCTGGGCCGAATTGCTGAACCGCGCGCGCCAGGAAGCCGCCGGCGTCCGCGAGAAGCTGGAGGCGCGCCTCGCGCAGACAGGCAAGAAGTGGGAAGTGCGCGCCGCCGAGGCGCTGGCGCGCGATCTGGGCCGGGTGGCCGCCGTGCATGCGCGCTACTCCGATATGGCGATCGTGCGCCGGCCCGGCGAAAACGAGAATCTCGATTTGCACCACGATCTGGTGGAGGGCGTGCTGTTCCATTCCGGGCGGCCGGCGCTCGTCATCCCGCCGGGTTGGGCCGGCAAGGCGATCGGCAAGCGCCCGATCCTGGCGTGGGACGCCAGCCGCGAAGCCACCCGCGCGCTTTCCGAGGCCGACTGGCTGATCGAAAGCGCCGAGCAGGTGACGATCGTGACGGTCGATGCGAAGCCTAAGGCGTTCGGCCACGGGCCGCAGCCGGGCGAAAACATCGCGCGCCACCTGCAGCGCCGCGGGCTGAAGGCGCAGGTGGTCAATCTGGAGGCCGTTGGGCGGCCGGCGGACGCGCTGCTGGCGCAGGCGGTCACCCAGGACGCCGACCTCATCATCATGGGCGGTTACGCCCACGCCCGCATCCGCGAACTCGTGTTCGGCGGCGCCACGCGCGACATGCTGGAAACGGCCAACGTGCCGCTGCTGATGGCGCACTAGAGGCGGCGATCGGGTCGCAGACCGCGCGCGCCCGGCTCCTGCGGAGGCAGAAGCCCAGAACCACGCCTGCGCTGGGGCCGAGCGAATCTGCCGGACGCCGCGCCAGATTAGACGAACGCGCGCGGCTCTAGTATCAGCGGGGCCCCAAAGGGAGGGCAGGCCCCGTGCGCATCGCCGTGCAGATGGATCCGATCGACAGCCTCTTCGTGCCGCGCGACACCTCGCTGGCGCTGATGATGGAGGCGGCCCGGCGCGGGCACGAAACCTGGTGGTTGCATCCCGACGATCTCTATTTCGACCGCGGCCGTATGCTCGCCGCCGCCGCCCAGGTTGAGATTTCCGACCAGGAAGGCGCGCATTACCGCACCCTGAAACAGGAGACGTTGCCGGTTTCCGCGTTCGATGCGTACCTGATCCGCCAGGATCCGCCGTTCGACATGGGGTACGTTTCGAACACCTACCTTCTGGAGCGCGCGGCGGAAGACACGCTCGTGCTCAACAATCCGCGCGGCGTGCGCAACATTCCCGAGAAACTCTCTACGCTGGCGTTCCCGCATCTGATCGCGCGCACCTTCGTGGGCCGGCGGATCGAGGCGATCCATGCGTTCGCCAAGGAATTCGACACCGTGGTGCTGAAGCCTTCGTTCCTCGCCGGCGGCGAGGGCGTGATCAAGCTGCAGGCCGGCGCGGCGGACTTCGATTGGCGCGTGCGTGAATTCCTCAAGGGCGTCGGCAAGGAGCCGATCGTCGTGCAGGAATATCTGCCGCGCGTGATGGATGGCGATAAGCGCGTGTTCGTGCTGGCGGGGCAGCCGGTCGGCGCGGTGCGGCGAATGCCGCGTGGCGGCGATTTCCGCGCCAATCTCCATGCCGGCGGCGAGGCCACCGAAGGCGCGCTCGACGCGCGCGACCGCGAGATCGCCGCCGCCGTGGCGCCGCTGCTGGCGCGCGAGGGCATCGTGTTCGCCGGCCTCGACGTGATCGACGGGCGGCTGACGGAGATCAACGTGACCTCGCCCACCTTGGTGCGCGAACTGAAGAGGCTCTCCGGGATCGACGTTCCGAAGCTCTTCTGGGACGCGGTCGAGCCGATGATGCAGGCCCGCGCGCGTTAACCCGTGAAAAATCGACCTGCTGCGGGCGGCTTGCGTTCGCTTTTATATTTCGATAAATGCAGAAATATGGAATCGACAAAAGCCCTGGAGGCGCTGGGCGCGCTTGCGCAGGCGAGCCGGCTCGAGGTGTTCCGTCTGCTGGTGCGGGCGGGGCCGGAGGGCGTGCCCGCCACCGAGATCGCGCGCGCCGTCGGCGCGCCGGCGAGCACGATGTCCTCGCATCTGGGCATCCTTTCGCAGGCTGGCCTGATTTCGGCGCGCCGCGAAAGCCGCACCATTTTCTACAGCATCAATCTGGAAGGCGTGCGCGGGCTGTTCGATTTCCTCGCCGCCGATTGCTGCGGGGGGCGGCCGGAATTGTGCGCGCCGCTGGCGCGCTACGCAGCGCAGCCGTGCGGTCCGCCGACGATCAAGAGGAAGGCGCGGTGATGGACGACGAGAAGAGCGGCAGAATCTACAACGTGCTGTTTCTCTGCACGGGAAACTCGGCGCGCTCGATCATGGCGGAAGCGATCCTGAACCGCGTTGGCGCCGGCAAGTTCAACGCCTATAGCGCCGGCTCCATGCCGCGCGGGGCGGTGCATCCCGCGACCGTGCGGCTGCTGAAGACGCTCAATTACAAGACAGACAATTTCCGCTCGAAAAGCTGGGACGAGTTCGCAGTCCCCGGCGCGCCGAAAATGGATTTCGTGTTCACCGTTTGCGACAATGCGGCGAACGAGATCTGCCCGATCTGGCCCGGCCAGCCGATGACGGCGCATTGGGGCATCCCCGATCCTGCCGCCGTCACGGGAACCGATGCGGAAATCAGCGTCGCATTTTCCGAGGCGTACCGGATGCTGAATGCGCGCATCACGATTTTCTGCGCGCTGCCGATCGCCGGGCTGGACCGTCTCTCGCTGAAGCGGCGGCTCGACGATATCGGCAGGGACAAAACTTGACGCCGCTATGGCGGCGCGCCGCCGCGGAAGCGGTGGGCTCGATGCTGCTGACGGGCGTTGTGATCGGCTCCGGCGTGCTGGCGCAGCGTTTCGCCGCAGGCAACGATGCGGTGGCGCTGCTCGGCAATACGCTGGCGACAGCGGCGATCCTCTATGTGCTGATCACCGCGCTGGGGCCGGTGTCGGGCGCGCACTTCAATCCCGCGGTGACTTTTGCGGTAGCGCTGACCGGCGCGATGCCGGCAAGCGCGGCGCTGGTCTTCGTTGCGGTGCAAGTCGCCGGCTGCGTCGCGGGTGCCATGTTGGCGCACGCGATGTTCGATCTGCCGCTGATCCAGACGGCGACGCAGACGCGCGCCGGTTTTTCCATCGCGCTTTCCGAAGCGACGGCGACGTTCATGCTGGTGTTCGCGATCTTCTGCGTTTCGCGCTGGCGGGGCGAAGCCGTGGCCGCCGCCGTCGCGCTAACGATCGCCGCCGGCTATTGGTGGACCGCCTCCACCTCGTTCGCGAATCCGGCCATCACGATCGCGCGCGCGCTCAGCGATACGTTCGCCGGCGTTCGCCTGCAGGACGCGCCCGCGATGATCGCCAGCCAGTTCGCCGGCGCGCTGGCCGGCCTTGCGGCGGCGCGCGTGCTTACGCCGGGCCCAAGCAACACTTGAGCGAGGGCGCGCTGCAACTCCACGTCTTGCGCGATCCATTACTTAGCATTATAGCTAAGTAATGCCTGCCGCCGCCCACGCCGTCGACGATGTGTTCCGCGCGCTGGCCGATTCCACACGGCGCGACGTAGTGCGCCGCCTCGCGCGCGGACCCGCCGCCGTCAGCGACCTGGCCGCGCCGTTCGACATGGCGCTGCCCTCCTTCGTGCGCCATCTGCGGGTGCTGGAGGAGAGCGGCCTCGTGACCTCGCACAAGGAGGGGCGGGTGCGCACCTACGCGCTCGATGCGCGCCGGCTGCGCGCCGCGGAAACCTGGCTTTCCCAGCAACGTTCGCTGTGGGAACGCCGCCTCGATCAGCTCGAGGCCTATGTCTTGTCGCTTAAGGAGAATGAGAAATGACGCCGATCGTCCTGCAGCCGAACCCGAAGCTCGATCTGGTGCTCGAACGCGATCTCGACGTATCGGCGGAACTGTTCTGGAAGGCGTGGACGACGCCGGAGCATCTGATGCCGTGGTTCTGCCCGCGGCCGTGGACGACGATCGAATGCGAAATCGATCTGCGCCCCGGCGGGATTTTCGCCACCACGATGCAATCGCCGGAGGGGCAGAAATTTCCGAGCAACGGCTGCTATCTCGAAGTGACGCCGCTTAAGCGGCTGATCTGGACGAACATGCTGCTGCCGGGCTTCCGGCCGACGGAGAAGCCGGCGACGGATTCGCTGGAGCTCTATTTCACCGCCGCGCTCGAGATCGAGCCGAAGGGAAAGGGCATCCATTACCGCGCGATGGCGCTGCACCGTGACCCGGGCGACCGCAAAACGCACGAGGACATGGGCTTCCACGACGGCTGGAGCACCTGCGCCGATCAACTCGTCGAGTACGTCAAGGCGCATATGTGAGCGGCGCGCCCAGGCCGCCGCGGCGTTTTCGAGCGTACGAAGGAAGATCACATCGCGCGCGGTTCCTTAATTCGGGAACAGCTCCAGATGCGTTTCGGCCGTGCGGCCGAAATAAATCACGCGCCGCCCGCTAAAGGACACCATATAGCCAGCGCAGCCCGCCGCGACGACTTTTCGGCAAAACCCTTTGTAGGTATAGCCAGGCGCATTCGCCTGCGCCTCTTTGACCCCAGCCGCTACGATGCCTGCGTCGAACGCGGGGGCGACCGGCAAACCAACGTCGTGCGTGGAAAGTTCGACGCTTTCGCCGGAGGCCGCGTAATAGGTCGCCTGGTTGCGGCGGAAGTCGATTGTGTAACCCTCGAAGCCGCTTTGCATGAGCAGGCCCACAATCTCGGGAAATGACATCGTGCCGCCCTCTGCGCCGTCACGGCATTTCTCGGCGATCTGAATGAGGTTTTTGTCCATCTTCTATCCTCTCCGGTGCTATTCGGTCGGCACGGTTTTCATGCCCGCGTCCTTGACGAGTTGCTGAAGCAGCCGCCGAAGGGTTTTCCGATCTGATGCGGAAAGCTTGGCGAAGTGCTCTTGATCGTTTCGGTCGGCGAGCGCCGCCAATTCCGGCGTCAAACGCGCGCCCGACGCCGTGAGCGAAATGGATTGACCGCGCCCGTCGCTCGGATCAGGTCGTCTCGACACCATTTTCCTGGCGACGAGCCGATCAACGATCTTGGTGATGGCGCCCTTGGTCATGCCGAGTTCGCCAGCAAGGCGGCTCGGGCTCATTGCGTCAGCGCCATAAAGCGCACGCAGCAATACCCATTCAGCGACGCTGACGCCCTTGCCTTCGACCTTGGCTGCGAACGATTGCGACACGTGATTGGAAACGTACCGCAACCAATACCCCAAGTGATCGGACAATTCCGAAACCGGTTCTCTCATGCGCTGCTCGATAAATGGTTGACATGGAAACTATATTTCCAACATAGTTTCCATGTCAACTATCTTGAAATGAGGCGTTTGGACGGCGGGGCCGCCGAGGGATCGACGCCCCACGGGCGCCCGACCCCAAGGGCGCGCGCCTGGAGCGCGGAGAGGGCCGGGGCGCGCCTCATGCCTTGCTTGAGCGCCAGCGTCTGCGTCGCACGGTGAGTTGATGGTGCCCCAGGCCCGACTCGAACGGGCACGCCCTTGCGGACGGCAGATTTTGAGCCCGGTTAAGCGGCGCCATCAATAGCAATCCGAGGTCACTTTATCGCTTACGGATCAAGGCCCGCGCGACACGATCTGTCATCCGGCGTCATCCCGACGCCTGCGTAAGTCATCCCGATCTGGTTGCCCTCGCGGTTGCCCGGGACCGGCGCGGAGGACGACAGATTTGGCGTCAGTCAACCTGACCGAGGCCCGCGTGGACGCGCTGGCCTTCGCCGGCAAGCGCGAGTTCGTGTGGGACAAGCACACCCGCGGCCTGGCCGTCGTGCTCAACGAGGGGGCAAAGACCTACGTGATTCAAGGCGCCATCCGGTCCAACGGGCGCCACGTCCGCACCGTGCGCATGAAGCTGGCCCGGACGTCGGACATGAGCCTCCGGGACGCCCGCACGAGGGCCTCGGAGCTGATGGCCCAGATACGGAGCGGCGTGGACCCGTCGAGGGCCCACAGGACCGGCCCGATGACCGTGGCGGAGGCCATGAGGGCGCACGTCTCGGAGCGGAACCTGCGCGACCGAACGAAGGAGGAGTACGAGTACCACGTCAGCCACTACCTCGTTGGCGTCCGAAACCGCGCAATAGCCGACCTTTCGAGGGGCGAGGTCCGCGAGCTGTTCGAGACCATCAAGAGGCGCTCCGGCGCCGTCACGGCGTCCAACGTGATGAGGTCGCTCCGCGCGGTCTGCAACACCGCCCGCAGGATCGACCCCTCGATCCCGGACAACCCGGTGCTCGCGCTGCGCCTGCCGCCGCCGCCGAAGAGGAAGGTCGGCGAGCTGGACGCGCCCGCGTTCTGGGAGGCGACGGCGTCGCTCACGCCGCAGATGCGCGACCTACACCGCACGTTCCTGCTCACCGGCGCCCGGCTGACCAGCGTGCTGCGCGTGCGTCGCCACGAGGTGGACTGCGGCAGGGGGCTGCTCACGTTCTCGCACATGAAGACCCAGCCAGACGGGATGACCTACCCGATGGGCCGCTTCCTGACCGATATGCTCCGCAGGCGGATGATTGAGGATGAGGCGCTGAACAGCGAGTGGCTCTGGCCTTCCGTCGGCTCGGCGTCGGGCCACATGGAGCAGCCGCGCCGACACGCGAACATCCCGTCGCCCCATCGGCTCCGCCACCACAACCGCACGCTCGCGATCGCCGCCAACTGCCCGTATGCGGAATCCGCGCTGCTTCTCGGTCAGACGCTGCCGGGCGCCTCGGGCGGCTATCTCCACAGGGAGCACCTCGTTGAGCACTTGAGGCCCTATGCGCAGAAGATCGAAGACCTCATCCTGTCCCGCTCTGCGCATTTTGGACCTGGCTTCTGAGCGGAGAGCGCTTCAGCGAGCGTGACGAGTACGTCGTCCGCCCAGACGTTCTTCGCGCTGTTGACGCAGTGGGCGACGATGCGGGCATTCGCGCGCGTATAGCCTGCACCAGGAATTATTTGGTCGAGAGAGGCTGCAAAAGGATCGCCTCCAGGACCCGGAGTGCCGCTCCACCGAAGTGGCACGCCGCTAAACTGGCATCGCATCGGCTCAAGCATCCACTCTACATCCTCGACAGCGAGATCAAACAGAAGCCCCTTCGCGCTGGCGCGCTGACGGCTTAGGCGCCAGCGGTGGCGCGCCTGATGGCGCTGCTCCCAGCGCCATTGCTTCGATACCTGTCGTTCAGACGTCGGTGCTTCGAAAGGCCAAGGCTCGTCCAGCGGAGCAAAACCCTTCGCAAAGGCCATGAACGAGCGGCACCAGTACGACACGACATCATCCGTCCAAGAATTGCGCGCGACATTGAATGCCCAACACACAACACGAACATTGCCGGGCAGATAGCCAATGTCACCGTCGATCCGATCGAGGCTGGGCGCCCAAGGATTTGGGACCGTCTGAGGTCCCTGCCACCCCAAGCGTATGTTGGTGACCGAGCAATTCATCGGTGCAATCAAAGCCGCAATCTCATCACGCGAAATTGCGAAGGCTAGACCGCTGCGAGCAGCTCTGTTTCGTGTCTGGGACAGAAGGTAAGCGTCTAGCTGCTCTCGGCGCCAGACTGCCTGTCGCCGCCTGCTTTTCTCGGCGTTCTCGGGATTGGAGAGCCAACGCTTATTCGCGTTGCGCGCTTTTTCTACGTTGACGGGACTCGCAGCAAGCCAGCGCGCTCTCGCTTCACGTCCTTTTCTTCGGCCCTCACCATTCACATAGCACCGGGCTTTTCTCTTCCGTTCTTTTTCGCGGTTTTCGGGGTTCGACAGCCACTCGATCCTGGCTTGTCGATCTTTTTCACGGCGAGCGAACTTGCGGCGCGCCTGCGCTTCGCGATTGGAAGGCTTAGCGCGCCATCGGGCGTTCGCCTCGCGACGACGGCGCCTCCGCCGTTCCTCCGGCGTCTCCTCGGTGGTCTGGTCCTGGCCTTCCATCCGCTGATCATGCCGTGTATGCTCCGCGTGCGGACTAACGGGTTCGGCTAACGCGCGAAAAAGCGCGAAAACCAGGAATCTGACGGGGCTGGGGCGACCCTTGTGTCTCCCCCGGGCGGTCTCCATGTCTCTCGGTGGGAG
>JBFWWB010000043.1:0-20152 GCA_050246435.1 Hyphomonadaceae bacterium | reverse complement strand
CGAGCGCAACGAACGCCGCCTTGCTGGCGTCGCGTTCGCGCGAAAACATGCTTTCGCCGAAGAAGGCGCCGCCCAGCGATACGCCATAAAGCCCGCCCACGAGGGCGCCCTCGATCCGCGTTTCGACACTGTGGGCGAAGCCCATTTCGTGCAGGCGCTCGTATAGGCGCACGATCGGCGCGCTGATCCAGGTTTCCTCCCGGCCCGGCCGCGGGGCGGCGCAGGCGCGCAGGACGGCCGGGAAATCGCGGTCGACGGTGAACGAGAAACGTCCGGCGCGCAGCGTGCGCGCGAGACGGCGGGGCACGTGCAGCGCGTCCAGCGGCAGCACGCCGCGGATTTCAGGATCGATGAGGAAGAGATTTTCGTCGCGCCGGTTTTCCGCCATCGGGAACACGCCGCGGCGATAGCAGTCGAGCAATTCCTTCGGGCCGAATGCAGCGCTCATCGCGCAGCCATTCTAGCGCGGGTGTTCAGGCTTGTCCGCCGGGGCCGCGGGCGAGGAATTCCTCCAGCCAGTGGATGTGATAATCGCCGGCCATGATCTCCGGCTCGACCGCGAGGCGCTGAAACAACGGGATCGTCGTTTCAATGCCGTTGATGACGGTTTCATCCAGGCAGCGGCGCAGCCGCATGAGGCATTCCTCGCGGTCGCGCGCATGCACGATCAGCTTGCCGATCAGCGAGTCGTAATAGGGCGGGATCTGGTAGCCGTTATAGATAGCGGAATCGAGGCGCACGCCGAGGCCGCCCGGGGCGTGGAAATCGACGACGCGGCCCGGCGAGGGCGCGAAGGTTTGCGGGTTCTCCGCATTGATGCGGCATTCGATGGCGCAGCCCTCGAACGTCACGTCCTTTTGGCGGAAGCCCAGCGGTTCGCCCGCCGCGATCCGGATCTGCTCGCGCACGAGATCGAGCCCGGTGATCATTTCGGTGACGGGATGCTCCACCTGCAGGCGGGTGTTCATTTCGATGAAATAGAACGCGCCGTTCTCGTAGAGATACTCGATCGTGCCGACGCCCAGATAGCCGAGCTTCTTGATCGCCTGCGCCGTGACGCGTCCGATTTCGGTGCGCGCGTCGGGATCGAGCGCGGGCGAAGGCGCCTCTTCCCAGACCTTCTGGTGGCGGCGCTGCAAGGAGCAATCGCGCTCGCCCAGATGGCAGACATTGCCGTGGCTGTCGGCGATCACCTGGATTTCGATATGGCGCGGCTGTTCGAGATATTTCTCGAGATACACCGCATCGTTGCCGAACGCGGCGAGCGCTTCCCCGCGCGCGGCGGCCAGCGCCTCGGGCAGCTCGTTGGCGTCGCGCGCCAGTTTCATGCCGCGCCCGCCGCCGCCTGCGGTGGCTTTGATGAGCACGGGAAAGCCGATCTTGCGCGCCACCTTGCGCGCCGGCTCGTCGCCTTCCACGGCGCCGTCGGAACCCGGAACCACGGGTATGCCGGCTTCGGCCGCGGCGCGCTTGGCCTCGATCTTGTCACCCATCATGCGGATATGCTCGGGCTTCGGCCCGATGAACGTCATGCCGTGCTTTTCGACGATCTCCGCGAACTTCGCGTTCTCGGAAAGGAATCCGTAGCCGGGATGGATCGCCTGCGCGCCGGTGATCTCGGCGGCAGCGATGATCGCCGGGATGTGGAGATAGGATTTCGCCGCCTGCGGCGGCCCAATGCAGACGCTTTCATCGGCGAGGCGCACATGCATCGCGTCCGCGTCGGCGGTGGAATGCACGGCGACGGTGGCGATGCCCATTTCCTTGCACGCGCGGTGCACGCGTAGGGCGATCTCGCCGCGGTTGGCGATGAGAATTTTCTCAAACATCGCCGTGCGCGCTCATTCGATGATCGCCAGAAGCTGGCCGAATTCCACGGGCTGCTGATCGCTGACGAGGATCTGCGCCACGCGGCCCGCCTTGTGCGCGGGGATCGGATTGAAGGTTTTCATTGCTTCGACGACGAGCAGAGTGGCGCCTTCCTCCACCATGTCGCCGATTTTCACATATGTCGGCTCGCCCGGCTTGGCGGCGAGATAAGCGGTGCCCACCATCGGCGATGCGACGGCGCCGGGATGGTTGCGCAGATCGGCCGCGGGCGTGGGAGCCTCCGCGGCGGCGACAGGAGCCGGCGCTGGCGCTGTGTCATAAGCCTGCACGGGCGCAGGCGCCGCCACCGCGCCGGCGCGCGAAATGCGCAGACGCAGATCGCCGCGTTCGATTTCGATTTCGGTGAGGCCGGTGTCGCGCAAAATGGCCGCGAGCTCGCGCACGAGATCTGGCTCGATCGAGCTGGAGGGTTTCTTATCGGTCATTGCGCCGCCTTGGCCGCAAAGGCGAGTGCGCCTTCGATCGCCAGCAGATAGCTCTGCGCGCCGAAGCCGGCGACGACGCCGCGCGCCACAGGCGAAATGTAGGAGTGATGGCGGAACGGCTCGCGCGCATGCGGATTGCTCAAATGGGCTTCGATCACGGGAATGCTGATGGCTAGGATCGCGTCGTACAGCGCTACGGAGGTGTGCGTGAAGCCCGCCGCGTTCAGCACCACGGCGCAGCCGTTCTCTTTGGCCTCGTGCAGCCACTCGATCAGCACGCCTTCGTGATTGGTTTGGCGGAACTCGATGGCCGCGCCGAGGCTTTGGGCCTTGTCCCGGCAGAGCGCTTCGATATCGGCCAGGGTCTGCGTGCCGTAGATGTGCGGCTCGCGACGGCCGAGCAGGTTCAGGTTCGGCCCGTTGAGGATGTAGAGGGGCTTGGTCAAGGCGAATCCGGAGCTTCGGGGGCGGGCTTTGCGTTGCACGGACGGGAAGCGCTGTCTATGTCCGGCGGATGAGAGAATCTATGAGTCTTACGGTCAATGGCGAAAGGCGGGACGTCTCGGCTGGGGAAACCCTGGCGGGGCTGCTCCATCGCCTGGGGTTGGACCCTGCGAAGGTGGCGGTGGAGCGCAACCGCGCCATTGCGCCGCGCTCCAGCTATGGCCGCACTCTGCTGAGCGACGGCGACGAGCTTGAGATCGTACATTTCGTGGGAGGCGGCTGATGGAGTCCGGCGCGCCTGCGGCGAACGATGCGCTGGTGATCGCAGGGCGCGCGTATGCGTCACGGCTGATCGTCGGCACGGGCAAATACAAGTCCTACGCGGAAGATGCGGCGGCCGTCGCCGCGAGCGGCGCGGAAATCGTCACTGTGGCGCTGCGCCGGGTGAACCTCGCCAATCCCGGCGCGCCGCGCCTCGTCGATTTCATCGACCCCAAGAAATACACGTTCCTTCCGAACACCGCCGGCTGCGCCACCGCCGATGAGGCCGTGCGCACCTTGCGTCTTGCGCGTGAGGCCGGCGGCTGGAAGCTCGTGAAGCTTGAGGTGATGAACGATCAGCGCACGCTATACCCCGACATGGAAGAAACGCTGAAGGCGCTGAAGGCGCTTGTCGGCGAAGGCTTCGACGTGATGGTCTATTGCAGCGACGATCCGATCTATGCGCGCAAGCTGGAGGATGCGGGCGCGTGCGCGATCATGCCGTTGGGATCGCTGATCGGCTCGGGCCTCGGCGTGCAAAACCCGGTGACGATCCGGCTGATCGTGGAGCAGGCCGGCGTGCCGGTGTTGGTGGATGCGGGCGTCGGCGCCGCCTCGGATGCGGCGATCGCCATGGAGCTGGGCTGCGACGGCGTGTTGATGAATACCGCGATTGCGGCGGCGAAGGATCCCGTGCGCATGGCGCGCGCGATGAAGCATGCGGTGATCGCGGGGCGGGAATCCTATCTCGCGGGGCGCATGCCGAAGAAACTTTACGCCGATCCCTCAAGCCCGCTCGCCGGGCTGATTTGAGCGCCGTTCAGCTTTTCCGCGCCGGCGCGGAAAGCTTGCGCAGCGCGCGGTCCATCGCCTGGGGATCGAATCCGTAGAAGAATTCTCCGTTGATCATGAAGGCCGGCGTGCCCTCGACCTTCGAATCCGCGGCGAGTTCGTGATTGCGCGTGAGCAGCGGCATAATCGCCGCATCGCCCATGTCGCGGCGCATGCGCGCTACGTCGATCCCGTTCTGCTTGGCGAGCGCGTTGATCCGCTCGGCCGTCAGCTCGCCGCGCGCGCGCATGAGCGCTGCGTGAAAGGCAAGGTAGCGGCCCTGTTTCATCGAGGCGAGCGCGGCGCGTGACGCCTCGAGCGAACTGGGGCCGAGGATCGGAAATTCAACGAAGACGTAGCGGATGTCCTTCCGTGCGCTCAGCTTCGCGTTCAGCCAGTCGTACGCCGCATGGCAATAGGGGCAGCGGTAATCGAAGAATTCGACGATGGTGATCTTCGCATTGGCCGGTCCGATGGCGAAGCGGCGCGGGTCGCGCTCGATCTCCTGGCGGCGCTGGGCGATGCGGCGCGCCTCCAGCGTTTTGAGCGCCTCCTCGATCACTTCCGGGTTCTGCACAAGATATTCGCGCACGATGGAGCGCACGCGCGCCTCCTGATCGGGTGTCATCGGGGCCGCGCGCGCAGGGCCCGCCAGTGCGAAGACCGCGGCGACGGCGAGAAACAGGCTGGCGATGACGGCGCGCGGCACGGCGGCTCCCTGGATGTTCCGGCGGACTTGAGCGCCCAGCCCCGCGGGCCTGCAAGCCCCTTCAACTATGGCGGCGTCCACGCGTCTCGGATTCGGCGACCATCGCAATATCCGAAGCGCGCCGCCAGGAGGCCGTACCCTCGGGCAGCGTCTTCTTCGCGCGCTGCGCGAAATTGAGCGCGCGGGGATAATCGCCCATCGAGAAGCATTGCTCGGCGGAAGCCAGACGCGCCATGCCATCCTGCCCGATGGCGTCATAAGCGCTCGCCATCTCACGCCAGGCGTAGGGATTGTCGGGCTCGAGGCTGACGGAGGCTTGCAGCAGCTTGATCGCCTCTTGCGCGGCCTCGGGCGTGCCCACGCCATTGAGCGAGCGCGCGAGGTTGATCAGCAGCAGCGGATCGCCCGGCTTCAGCGCCAGCGCTTTGCGGTCGTGCGGGACGGCGTCGGCGGCCTTGCCGTTCTCGAACAGGATCTGGCCGTACAATTCCTCGAAATAGGGATTGCGCGGATCGGCCTGGACCAGCGCGCTCACCTCGCGCACGGCGCGGTTGATGTCGGGGATGCGGTAGGCCGCGACCGCGCGGGCGTAGCGGGCGGGCATCGACTGATCCGTATCCGGATATTTCGAGAATGTGCGCTGCGGCGTTTCGATGAAGCCGAACAGCTTCGCTTGCATCATCGCGAAGCGTTTGGCGTCTTCGGGCGTGTCC
This sequence comes from Hyphomonadaceae bacterium, assembly GCA_050246435.1. GTDB lineage: Bacteria > Pseudomonadota > Alphaproteobacteria > Caulobacterales > Aquidulcibacteraceae > JAKFWI01. Next base: position 14,879 of record JBFWWB010000043.1, on the reverse strand, counting down.
ACCGCGGCGCGGTGCGGAGCGGCCTCCACGCGTACGCGCAGAGCCTGGATGCGGTCCGATGAGAGCGGGTGGGTGCGGAAATACGGGCTTCGCCGCGCATCCGACATCACTTCCTCGTACCGAAAGTTCTCGAAGAATTGCAGCAGGCCTTCGCCGGATTGGCCGCTCTCTTCGAGGAAGGAAAGGCCCGCCTGGTCGGCTGCCGCTTCCTGCACCTGGCTGAAGCGGACCATCGAGGCCATGGCGAATTGCGGCGCGCCGGTGATGAGGGCTGCCCCCGCGTCGGGCGCGCCTGCCGCCATCGCCAGGATGCCAAGGCCGATGGAGACGAGCGCCGGGCGCATCGCCTTGCCCATCGCGTCGTCCGAGCGCGCGAGGTGGCCGCCGGCGATGTGGCCGGTTTCGTGCGCCATCACACCCTTCAGCTGATTGGCGTTCTTCGCCTTCAAGATGAGGCCGGTATGGATGAAGATGTTCTGCCCGTTCGTCACGAACGCGTTGAGCGTGGGATCGTTGACGATGACGACCTGCACCGAAGCCGGATCCAGCCCCGCCGCGCGCCACAGCGGCGTGCCGTAGTCGCGCAGGGTCTGTTCGATCTCGGCGTCGCGGATGACCGATTGGGCGGCCGCTGGCGTGGGCGCCGCGAATAGCGCGGCGCAGCCGGCCACAGCCGCCGTCCATTTCGTCAGAGCGCGGAAAGCGGCCGGCACCCAGGAAGACGCCATCTCGTCCTCATCGCTTCTATCAACACCGTCCCCGCGGGGCGCGAGAGTGATTGAAAGCGTTTGAGGCCGCAAGATGACGCACGCAGGGCGCGTGCGTCAGCTCGCTTCCTTTTTGCCCCACCGGCTGAGGCGCGCGAAAAAGCGATCGCGCCGTTCCTGATCGGGCGCGTAATCGGCGGCGGGCGTCGGCGCGGCGAGTTCGGCGGCGGTCTCGGGTTCGCGTTCCACGACCGCCTCGATGACCGCGGCGTCGCCGTGGGCGGCGAACTGGCCGATAGGCTCTGGCTCCGGGTCGATCTCCGGGGCCAGTCGTGCGATGGCGGCGGCCACGGGCTCTTCCTCGTCGGCGAACTCTTCAGGTTCGTCCGCGTAACGCCCCGCATCGCCTTCGCCGGCGGCTTCGTCCGCGAGCGCCGGGCGATCGCCGCGCCGGCCGCGGCCGCGCCGGCGTCTGCGCCGACGGCCGGTGCGCGCGCCCCCGGCGTCTTCGCCTGCGGGCGCTTCGCCAGCGGCTTCCGCCTCGCCAGCCGCTGCTTCCTGCTCGTCGGCCTCCGCATCTTCGGCCTCGGGCGTCGGCGCCGTCTGCAGGGGCGCCGCTTCGCCTGCGCCGCGTCCCCGGCCGCGCCCGCGCCGCCGCCTGCGGCGGCCCGCGCCTTCGGGGCGCTCGCCGCCTTCGGGGCGTTCCGCGTCGGCGGCAGCCGGCGCATCCGCGGCGGTTTCCTCGACGGCGGCATCTTCATCTTCGTCGGGCTCGTCGACGAAGCTTTCATCGACGGCGTTCTCGGCGGCGTCGGCCGCCGCATCGAGGGCTGCGCGCCGCGCAGCTTCCCGCGCCAATTCTGCTTCGACCTCGGGCGGGCGTTCGCCATGGCCCGTCAGCTCGAATTCCGCCGGCAGCAACCCGGCGGCCGCGGTCAGCCGCACGCGTACGCGGCGCGCGTTTTCGATGCGCGCGAGCGCGTCGCGCTTCTCGTTGAGCACATAGAGCGCCACCTCGGCGGGAGCGCGCGCCTCGATCGTTTCGGCGCGGCTGCGATGGGCTTCGTCATCCAGCGCCCGCAGTAGGCGCAGTGCGCTCGATTCCACCGAACGCACCCGGCCGGAGCCCGCGCAATGCGCGCAGATATGGGAGGACCCCTCGAGCACGCCGGTGCGGCGGCGCTGACGGGAAATCTCCATGAGGCCGAAATTGGAGATCTTGCCCATTTGCACGCGCGCGCGGTCGAACCGCAGCGCGTCCTTGAGGCGCTTCTCCACCGCACGGTCGTTCTTCGTCTCCTCCATGTCGATGAAATCGATCACGATAAGGCCGGCGAGATCGCGCAGGCGCATTTGGCGGGCGGCTTCCTCGGCGGCCTCGAGATTGGTTTTGAACGCCGTCTGCTCGATCCCGCGTTCGCGCGTGGCGCGCCCGGAGTTCACGTCGATCGCCACCAGCGCTTCGGTCTGGTTGATGACGATGTAGCCGCCGGATTTGAGATTGACGATCGGATGGTAGATCGTTTCGAGCTGACGCTCGACGCCGTTCTTGGCGAAGATCGGCGTCGGCTCGCGGAAATGATGCACGCGCTTGGCGTGGCTCGGCATCAGCATACGGACGAAATCCTTCGCCTCGCGATAGGCGCCGTCGCCCTCGACGTAGATCTCGCCCACGTCCTTGTCGTAGAGGTCGCGGATCGCGCGCTTAACCAGCGAAGATTCCTCGTAGATGCAGGCCGGCGCGACCGAGCGCAGCGTCAGATCGCGGATATTTTCCCACGCGCGCAACAGATATTCGTAGTCGCGCTTGATCTCCGTCTTGGTGCGCTTGGCGCCGGCGGTGCGGATGATGAGGCCCATGCCGGCGGGCACGTTCAGATCGCTCGCTACCTTCTTGAGGCGCTTGCGGTCCGGCCCGGAGGTGATCTTGCGGGAAATGCCTCCGCCGCGAGCGGTGTTGGGCATCAGCACGCAATAGCGCCCGGCGAGCGACAGATACGTGGTGAGGGCGGCGCCCTTGTTGCCGCGTTCCTCCTTGACGACCTGCACCAGCATGATCTGGCGGCGCTTGATCACTTCCTGGATGCGGTAGCGCCGCGCCAGCATGCGCCGGCGTTCTTCGTCAGCGCGGCCGTCATCCTCGTCCTCATCCTCGCCTTCGCCGCCTTCGGCGTCAGCGTCGCTCTGCAGCGCTTCGACTTCGGCCTTCAGCGCTTCGCGGTCGGCGACGGGGATTTGATAATAGTCGGGGTGGATTTCGCCGAAGGCCAGGAAGCCGTGGCGGTTGCCGCCATATTCGACGAACGCCGCCTGGAGCGAGGGCTCCACCCGGATGACCTTCGCGAGATAGATGTTCCCGCGAAGCTGCTTCTTGTTCAGGGTTTCAAAGTCGAAATCGTCAACGTGCTGGCCGTCCATCACGACCACCCGGGTTTCTTCCGGGTGGGCCGCGTCGATAAGCATTTTCTTGACCATATAGAGAGGCTCCGTCGGCGCACGCGCGCATAGCCGCCGCGCCGTGGAGGCGGGCGGGGCGCGTGCGCGGCATCATGTGATTGCGGAGCGCGCCGGCGCCGGTCCGAACCGCGTGCGCGCCGGCGCCGGAGGGCGCGAGGGCGGCGAAACGGCGGGCCAGGGGCATGACGTACTCCAAACAGGCCGCCGGCCGGGACGGCAGGCGGCTGCCCCGCCGGGAGGGCTTGGCGCGCAGGCGGCGCGAAGCTGGCGTCCGGCGAAGGCGGGGGAGGCGCGGCGCGCGGCTCCCGCATACGGGTCGCCTCCGGATGGGGGCGGTGCGGGAGGCGCTGGCGACTCACGCGGCCTCAACGGCCGCGGCGGCACCATGCAACATCTGGCCGCCCCTGGAAAGTGGCCCCGCGTCAAGACTTCCTCAAGTGGTCGGCCCGTATAAAGCCGGCAACAAACAAAACGTTGGGTATTGGGTATGCGGCGCACTCGCCGCCGGCTCCGAGTGTGGGCCGCGGGCTCCTTGTGGGCCGCGTTGGCGTTTGCGCCAGCCGCGGCCGATCCGTCTTTGACGCTCTCCGGCCTGCAGGTGGAGCGCGCTGGAGCGGGCGCGCGCGTGATTGTGGACCTCACGGGCGAGGCGGAAGCGCAGGCGTTTCTGCTGCCCCAGCCCCAGCCCCGGCTGGTGATCGACCTGCCGGCCGCAACCTGGGCCGAAGCCCAGCCGCCGGCGGCGGCGGGTCTCGTGCGCGCCGTCCGTCACGCGGCGGAGGGCGGACGCACGCGGATCGTGCTCGATCTGGCCAGGCAGGCGGAGGTGACGGGCGTGGAGCGCATCGCACACGCGCGTGGCCTGCGCCTCGTGTACGCGCTGGCGCCGGGGGTTGCGGCTGCTCCCCCGCCCGCAATGTCGGCAGCCCGGCCGCCGGCGCTTTCGGCGCCCCGCCAAGCCGGCCCGCCGCCGGCGCGCGGCGCGCGCAAGGTGGTGGTGATCGACCCCGGCCATGGCGGCAAGGATCCCGGCGCGATCGCCGTCAATGGCCGGCATGAGAAGGATTTCAACCTCGCCGCGGCGTTGGCGTTGAAGGCGGCGCTGCAGCGGCGTGGCGGCTATGACGTCGTGCTGACGCGGGATGACGACACGTTCGTGGCGCTGCCCGACCGCGTGCGCATCGCGCGTGACCGCAAGGCGGACCTCTTCATCTCGCTTCACTCGGACGCGGAATCGCAAGGCCAGGCGCGCGGCGCTACAGTTTACGCCCTATCGCAGAGCGGCGGTGCGCGCGCCAAGGCGCTGGCGAACAGCCAGGACTGGGGCGTCGATCTGGGCGAGCCCGCGGCCCCGCGCGTGAACGAGATCCTGCTGGATCTCACGCAGCGCGAAACGATTGACCAATCGACCGAATTCGCCCGCTCGCTGATCGCCAGCCTGGCGCCGGTCGCGCCGCTGACTACGCGCGCTGCGCGGCGGGCGGGCTTTTTCGTGCTGCTCGCGCCGGACGTGCCGGCGATCCTGCTGGAGATGGGCTACGTGACCCAGCCCGACGATGCGCGCCGCCTCGCCGATCCCCAGGCGCGCCGCACGATGATGGAGGCGGTCGCGGAAGCTGTGGACGGCTATTTCGGCAAGCCTGCGACTTACGCGACGGTAAGCATGGCCACGCCTTCTTTCGGGGCGGCGAGCCCGCCATAATCACGCCCGCAAAGCGCCGGAGAAGTCCGCGCGCTGGCGGGGCCCGTCGGGCGAGAAGCGTCTTCGGAAGGATTCCATGCTGCGCAAGGTCGTGATTATCGGCGGCGCTCTGTTCGGCGCGGTCGCGCTGGCGGTGGCGGTGTTCGTCGTGCTGACCATGCAGGGCCTGCCGAGCCTGAAGCAGCTGGCGACCTACGAGCCTCCGGTCACCACCCGCGTCTATGCCGGGGATGGCTCGCTGATCGCCGAATTCGCCAGCCAGCAGCGCATCTATGTGCCGGCCGCCGCCATCCCCGACCGGGTGAAGCAAGCCTTCCTCTCAGCGGAGGACAAGAGCTTCTACGAGCACAGCGGCATCGATGCGTGGAGCATGGTGCGCGGCACGATCGGCAACGCGCTGCGCGGGCGACGGATCGCCGGCGGCTCGACGATCACCCAACAAGTCGCCAAGAACATGCTGCTGACGAACGAACGCACCATCACCCGCAAGGTGAAGGAGATTTTCCTCGCTGAGCGGCTGGAGAAGGCGTTCTCGAAAGAGCGCATCCTCGAACTCTATCTGAACGAAATCTATCTCGGGAACCGCTCGTACGGCGTGGCCGCCGCGGCGCTCAACTATTTCAACAAGCCGCTTGACCAGCTGAGCTTGTCGGAATCGGCGTTCCTGGCGGCGTTGCCGAAGGGACCTGAAAACTACGATCCGCGCAAACGCAAAGAGCGCGCAATCGAGCGGCGCAATTGGGTGCTCGCGCGCATCGAGGAGAACGGTTACGCCTCGAAAGAGGATGTCGCCAAGGCGCAGAGGGACGATCTCGTCACCGTCGATCGGTTGAGCGGCGATCAGTATGTGGCGTCGGCGCATTTCGTCGAGGAATTGCGCCGCACGCTGTTGAAGCAATATGGCGAGAAGGCGCTGTACGAAGGCGGCTTGAGCGTACGCTCCACTGTCGACGTGCGCCTGCAGATCGCCGCCGCCGCCGCGTTGCGCCGCGGGCTTGACGCATACGACCGCCGGCACGGCTGGCGCGGGCCGCTGGCGCGCGCCGATGCGGGCGACGCGATGGAGACGCTGGCGAAGGCGCCGAGCGCGCCTGGCGCCAGCGGCTGGACGAAAGCCGTCGTCACCAATGTCGCGGGCGGCAAGATCACCGTATCGACGCCGCTCGGGCGTTCCGGCCTGCTCGCCGCGGACGATGTGAGCTGGGCCGCGGCGGGTGCGGCGCGCGACAAGAAACGCGCGTTGACGCGCGGCGCCGTTGTGTACGCCGAGCCGTTGAAGAACGGCCAGTTCGGCCTGCGTCAGACGCCGCAATTGGAAGGCGCGCTGGTTGCGCTCGATCCCCGCACCGGGCGCGTGCTCGCGATGGTGGGCGGCTATTCCTTCGGCAACAGCCAATATAATCGCGTGACGCAGGCGAAGCGCCAGCCGGGCTCTTCCTTCAAGCCGATCGTCTACACCGCCGCCCTCGAATACGGGTTGACGCCGGCCACCTTGATCGAGGATGCGCCGTTCCAGATCCAGGCCGGCGACGGCACGGTCTACAATCCGCAGAATTATGAGGCGGGCGAATTCTTCGGCCCCTCCACCTTGCGCACCGGCGTGGAAAAATCGCGCAACGCGATGACCGTGCGCCTCGCCTACGAGATGGGCATGGACAAGGTCGTGGAGGAGGGAAAGAAGCTAGGCGTCTATGACGATCTGATGCCGGTGCTGGCGATGGCGCTGGGCGCCGGCGAAACCACGCTGATGCGGCTCACCAATGCGTACGCGTCGTTCGTGAACGGCGGCAAGAAGGTGACGCCCGTGCTGGTCGACCGCGTGCAGGATCGCACCGGTAAGACGGTGTTCCGCGCCGATATGCGCGCGTGCGAAGGCTGCAATGCGCCCTACGCGGCGGATGCCGCGCCGCCGGAAATACCCGATACGCGCGAACAGGTGCTCGATCCGATCATCGCGTATCAGATCACCTCGATCCTGGAAGGCGTCGTTCAGCGCGGCACCGGGCAGGTGGTGAAATCGGTCGGCAAGCCGCTGGCGGGCAAGACCGGCACCACCAACGATTACAAGGACGCCTGGTTCGTCGGTTTTTCGCCCGATCTCGTCGCCGGCGTCTGGATCGGGTTCGACCAGCCGCGCACCCTCGGCGAAGGCGAAACCGGCGGCGGGCTTTCCGCGCCGGTGTTCCGCGACTTCATGAACGTGGCGCTGAAGGATCAGCCGGCCACGCCGTTCCGCCTGCCGCCCGGCGTGCGCCTCGTGAAGATCGACTACAAGACCGGCCTGCTGCCGGGGCCGAACACCACGGAAACGATCCTCGAAGCGTTCCGCCCGGGCACCGAGCCAGTGCGCGACACCGGCGGCGGCCAGCAGGTGATCTTCGGGGCCGGCGCGATGGATCCCCGCGCGCTGGCCGGCCTCGATTCTACGCCGAGCGACGAGCAGCCCGCCGGCGCGGGTGCCGCAGCCCCGCCGCCCCCGATGATCACGCCCACGCGCGACGAGCCGCTCGGCCAGCTCTACTGAGCGTGCGGTGGCTGCAGCGCTTGCCCGGTGCGGGGGGCCGTCTATATCCAAGGCGCGAACGAGGATTCCATGCGCGCCGAAATCGAAGCAGCCGCCCAAGCGATCGAGACCAGCATCGCGCTTCTGCGGAGGCGTCTTTGACTGGGATCGCGCCATCGTCCGCCTGGACGAGCTAAACGCGCTCTCCGAGCGGCCGGATTTCTGGAACGAGCCTGAAAAGGCGCAGAAGCTGATGCGCGAGCGTACGAAGCTCGACGCCGGCGTCTCCGCCGTGCGCATGCTTGAGCGCGAGCTGCGCGACAATATGGAGTTAGCCGAGCTCGCCGAGGCCGAGGGCGAAGAGAGCCTGATCGACGAGGCGGCCAAATCGCTCGAGGCGGTGCGCGCCCGCGCCGCCAAGGCCGAGCTTGAAGCGCTGCTTTCCGGCGAAGCCGACGGCAACGACACCTATGTCGAAATCAATTCCGGCGCCGGGGGCACAGAAAGCCAGGACTGGGCGCAGATGCTGCTGCGCATGTATTCCCGCTGGGCCAACGCACACGATTATTCCGTGCAGTTGCTGGAAGAGCAGGACGGCGACACCGCGGGCATCAAGTCCGCGACGATCCTCGTCAAAGGCATGAACGCCTACGGCTGGCTCAAGACGGAAGCCGGCGTGCACCGCCTCGTGCGGATTTCACCGTTCGATTCCAACGCGCGCCGCCACACGAGTTTCGCCTCCGTATGGGTGTATCCTGTGATCGACGATACCATCGAGATCGAGATCAACGAGAAGGATTGCCGCGTCGACACGTATCGCGCCTCTGGCGCCGGCGGTCAGCACGTCAATAAGACAGACAGCGCGGTGCGCATCACGCATATGCCGACCGGCATCGTCGTGGCCTGCCAGACGGAGCGCAGCCAGCATCAGAACCGCGCGAAGGCGTGGGACATGCTGCGCGCGCGGCTCTATGAGCGCGAATTGCAGGCGCGCGAGGCGGCGAGCCAGGCGCAGCAGGATGCGAAGACGGAAATCGGCTGGGGCCGGCAGATCCGCTCTTACGTGCTGCAGCCATATCAGATGGTCAAAGATCTGCGCACCGGCGAGCAGACGTCCGATACGGACGGCGTGCTCGATGGCGATCTCGATGCCTTCCTGGCCGCGAGCTTGGCGCAGCGCGTTTCCGGCGCCGCGACGGACGTAGCCGATATCGACTAGGCGCGCCGCAAAACGAAACGGCCCGCTTGCGCGGGCCGCTCGCTATTGCGCATTGACGGAAAGACCCGCGCTTAGCTGGCGCCGGTGACGATCACGCCGCCAACCATGCGATTGTCGCCGGAGGCGGTGGAGGAGGGACCGGAAGAGGTGGGCGCCGAAGAGGTGATCTGCGCGGCGGCGGGCGCCGGCGCATCCGATTTCAGCGGATCCTGCAGATAACGGCATTGGCCTTCAAACACCGCGCCCATCTCCACCGCGAGGCTTTGATGGGTGATGTCGCCCAGCACGTGGGCGTTCTTCGCCAGCTGCACCTTACGGGCACGGATGGAGCCTTCGACACGCCCGTTCACAAGCACGCTTTCGGAAACGATGTCGCCCTTCACCAAGCCGGTGTCGCCCACCGTCATGGAGCCGCCGCGCACGTCGCCTTCGATTTCGCCATCGACTTGCAGTTCGGCGTCTTCCGCTTCGATGGAGCCGCGGATGCGGACGCCATTGGCGATGATCGATGTCATCAACCGTGAGGGCGGGGCGCGGCGCGGGAGGGGTTCGGGCACTGCCGGCATTGTCGTTTCCGCGCCTTTAGCCTTGTTCGTGAACATATCGTCCTGCTCTCAGGAATTTTATCGGGTCGTAGACTTTGCCTCTATACCACACCTCGTAGTGGAGATGGGTGCCGGTGCTCCGCCCCGTGGAGCCCATCGAGCCGACGCGCTGGCCGATGGCAACCCGCTCGCCGCGGGAAACCTGGATGTCTTTCAGGTGGCCGTAGCGCGTCTTGAAGCCGTGGCCGTGATCGACCTCGACGACGTAGCCGTAGCCAGCGCGCACGCCCGCGAAGGATACGACGCCCGGCGATGTGGTGACGACCGGCGCGCGTTCGAATGCGGCCATGTCCAGCCCAGCGTGGAAGGCGCCGCGGCCGTTGAACGGATCAACGCGCGGGCCGAAGCCGCTCGTTTCGCGATATTCCGTCGCCAGCGGCGGCGCCAGGGGAGTCGCGGCGGCGATCTGATCCAGCTTGCGGGCTTCCGCGACCCGGGCGGCGACCTGCTGCACCCGGCGGGCGAACATCGGATCGACTTCGCCTTCCTTGCCGAGCACCTGGGCGAGATCGATCGGCACCAGCGGCCCGCCCTGAGCCGAGGCGTCGCCCTCGACGAGGCGGGAATAGCCCACGCCCGTGGCGCGCAGCACACCCTGGATTTCCTCGGTGCGCTCAACCGCGGCCTGCTCGGCGGCGGCGAGGAACGCGGTCTGCTCCGTCTTCAGCGCATCGACGCGGGCCTTAAAGCCGACGGTCTGCACTTTGTAGGCGGGCTCGTTCCAGTCGCGCGAGACGCGCGGTTCGGCCTCTTCGATGGAGGCCTGCATCAGAAGCTTGGCGCCGTCGCGCTCCACCGGGCGGGCCGAGGCGGTGACGGAGGAGCCGCCGGCGAAGTCCAGCAGCATCTTCAGGGTTTCGTGGCGGCGCTCGAACTCGTCGGTCGCGGCTTGGAACGTCTTCGTGCGTTCTTCCAGGGCGGCTTGCGCTGCGGCCTCGCGGGCGCGGGCTTCGGCCAGCCAGCGCTTGTACTTCATCTCGACGCGCGCGGATTCCTGGTTCTGCGCCGTCATGATCTGCCCGCGCAGCATCACGTTGACGCTTGCGTAGGCGCACCAGCCCGCGACGCCGACGCCGGCCAGCGCGATCAGGGCTTGCTTGGAAGGAGAGAGCGAGACGTAGCGAACGGTGCCGCCGGAGCGGTGATAAATCTGCCGCTCAGGGAAGACCCGGTCGAAAAACGCCCGGGCCCGCGTGCCGATCTGGCTCATCTTAAACCGCCCGCCTGCAGTCTGTTCAACGTCCCGGCCCCGCGATCATCTCAACCTGAAACGATCCGGCATTGCAACAACCGATGGCGCCGGAATCGATCGTCCGTCTCCTGGCGCCTCAGGCATCATCAATGCCACGCCGAGCATTATTCATCAACCAAGAATTGGATCAGTGTAAGAAAATCTCAGGTCTTGTCAACCTCGGTTAAGACGAGTTCGGCGTGCCCGGGCACTTTAACCTTTCGCCAAACCTTAACAATACGGCCTTCCGGGCTGATCAAATAGGTCGAACGTTCGATGCCCATGTACTTTCGGCCGTACAGGCTTTTCTCAACCCACACGCCATAGCGCGCCACCACGTCGCCATCGACGTCGGACGCCAGGATCACGTCGAGCCCGTGTTTCGCCTTGAATTTATCGTGGGCGGCGACGCTGTCCTTGGAAACGCCCACGACGACTGCGCCGGCCTTTGCAAAAGATTTGGCCAGGGCGCTGAAATTTAGGGCTTCCTGCGTACATCCCGACGTATCATCCTTCGGGTAGAAATAGAGCACGACAGCTTTGCCTTTGAGGCTCTTCAAAGACACGCGCCCGCCACTATCGGCTGGCAAATCGAAGGCGGGGGCGCGGTCGCCTGGCTTAAGTTCGCTCATGCTCGCCTCGTCGCGCTTTACACATGCCTTGTCCAGCCTCGCGGGCGCGCGCGGATGATCCGCCGTTCAACCGTGCTGGCGCTCGAGGTGGCGGCCGGTCTTTTGGCGACGGCGGCGCTCGGCGTCGGCCTGCTCTGGTGGCGGTTGTCGAGCGGTCCGATGGAGCTCGACGCGGTCAAGCATCACATCGAAGAGCAATTGGCGGACGCCCGCGGCGGGCGTCCGGTGAAGATCGACGCGCTGGAGCTGGCGTGGGACCGCGGCGGCGCTGGGCTGCAGGTGCGCGCCGAAGGCGTACGCGCGCTGGATGCGCAGGGTAGGGAGCTGACGCGCTCGCGCGAGGTGTTGCTGGGGTTGCGGCCGGAGCGGCTGCTGCTCGGGCGCGTCTCCGTGGTCGAGGCGCAATTCCACGGCGGCGACGTCACCATCACGCATGGCCGCGCCGGCGGTTCGATGGTGGTGTTCGGGCCCCCTGGGGCCCCCGCCGACATCGTCATTCCGCCGGGGCCCCAGAACGAAAGCCTGGAGCAGCGCGCCCGGCGGCTGATCACCGGGCTGGAGCAGACGTTCCGTCCCCTGGGCGCGGGGGGCAATCTCCGGGTGCTGAGCGTCGACGGCGCCCGCCTAGTGGTGATCGACGAGAAAAGCGGCTCCCGCTGGTCGGCGAACGACGCTGCATTCGATCTGCGCCGCGTGAAGCAGCAGCTGATCATGACCGCGAAGGCGGGCCTTGTCGGCGATCGGGGGCCTGCGCCCTTCAATGCGCGCCTGGTCACCGACGCCGCCTTCCAGACCGCCAGCATCGATTTGACGGTGGCCGGCGCGCGTCCGCAGGCGCTGGCGCCGGGTTTCGACATCGGTCTGTTCGCGGGCTTGAGCACGCCGGTGACGCTGCGCATCGCCGTCGGGCTCGACCGCAAGCGCGGCGTCACCAAGCTGGACGGCGAAGCGAAACTCGGCCGCGGCGTGCTGGAGATGGGCGGCGGGCGGCTGGACCTTTCCGGCGGCCAGTTGCGCGGGCGCTACGATCTCGCGGCGGACACGCTGTACGTCAACGAATTGGCCATCGCGGGCGCGCGCACGCGCATCAGCGGCCAGGCGAAGCTGACGCACGCCTCCTCGCTGTTCGGTGCGCCCGGTGCGCCGGCGGCGCGCTTCGAGATCGCCGCGCCGAGGCTGGAGCTGGAAATGCCCGGCGCGTTCTCCGGGCCGCTCGCCATTGACAATGTGCTCACCACGGGCGCGGTGCGGCTGGCCGATGCGAGCGTCGAGATCGACGCGTTCGAGGCTGACGTCGAAAAGGCGCGGCTGCGCGTCTCGGGACGCTTCTTCTGGGGCGACGACGGAACCGGGCGTTTGCGGCCGGGGCTCAAGCTCGAAGGCGGCGTCGACGGCGCGATGTCGCCGCAAACCGTGGTGCGCTATTGGCCGATGCAGCTTGCCGCCGCGTCGCGGCAATGGTGCGCGGAGGCGCTGACGGCGGGGCGGCTGGTCAACACGCGCTTGCGCATCGATTTCACGCCGAAGGATTTGGCCGCCGGCGCGCTGGCGAACGACAAGCTGAGCCTGCAGTTCGATTTCAGCGGCGCCTCGGTGATCTATGTCGACGGCATGGCGCCGCTCACCAACGCGGAAGGCCGCGCCGAGCTGCAGGGCAACGCGTTCCAGGCCGTCGTCGCGCGCGGCGCGATCGGCGATCTGGCGCTCACCGATGGCAAGGTCGCGCTGCCGCGGCTGTCGCCCGCGGGCGCGGAGGCGACCTATTCGGGCCTCGCGGCGGGCCCCGCGCGCAGTGTCGTGGCGCTGCTGCTGCAAGCGCCCATCGGGCTGGGGCCGCGCTTGCCGTTTGAGCCCTCCAGCATCGCCGGCAAGGGCCAGGCGCGTTTCGCGATCAAGCGGCCGCTCGGATCGGGCGTGCCGGGGGACGCGACGAAATTCTCCGTCGACGGACGGTTCGAGAATGTCGGCGCCGTCGCCAAAAGCGGGGACTTCTCCATCGCCAATTGGCAATTGCGCGTGCTGGGCGACGACAAGGCGCTCGTGCTGGCGGGCCCGCTCACGGTCGGAGGCTCCACCGCCGAACTCACCTGGACGGAAAAGGTGCGCGCGGCGCGCGATCCCTCCACCGTCGTGCTGCGCGGGCGCATGCAGGCCGACGATTTGGTGAGCCTCGGATTTCCGATCCTCAAATACGCCGATGGGCCGGTGGCGGTGGAGGCGCGCTCCGCCGGAGTCGGCCTCGATGTGAACAAGGCGGACGTGCGCCTCGATTTCGCGGATGCGGCGCTCAATCTGGAGCGCGGCTTCTGGAAGAAGCCGCCCGGCGCGCCCGCGGTGGTGAAATTCAGCGCCCGCCGCCAGGCCGACGATACGTTGACTCTTGCCGGCCTGGACGCGCGCGGCGGCGGCGTCAGTGTGACCGGGGACGTTCGCGTCACGGACGCCGGCGAACTGGTGGAGGTGAACCTTCCTCACGTGGCGCTGCCCGGCGCGCTCGACGGCGCCGTGGTCGCCACGCGCGATCAGGCGGGCGTTCTGCAGGCGAAGATCACCGGAGACTTGCTGGACGTGGGGCCGTTCTTCGCGCCTGAGCCGCCCACCGCGCCGAGCGCGGGGCAGATGCTCAACACCACGCAGCATTATAGCGCCCCGCAAGGCGGGCTCTCGCCGGCATATGAGGTGAACGCCGACGTGGCGCGCCTGCGTTTGCGCGGCGGCGCCGAACTCACCCAGGGCCGGCTCGTCTACACCACCGATGGCGAAGCGCTCACGCGCCTGTTTGTGGCCGGCGCTGACGCGAAGGGCGGCCCGTTCGATCTTTCGATCACGCCGTCTCCCGGCCAGCCCGTGGGCAAGCTCGCGGTGCATTCGAAGGACGCGGGCTTCGCCGTGCTGGCGTTGACCGGCACCGACAATGTGAAGGGCGGCGAGATGACCGCGGACGGCGCCTGGCGCTTCGGCCGCAATCCTTCCGCGCAGATCAATGTGAAGATGAAGGGCTTTCAGGTGGTGCGCGCGCCGGCGCTGGCGCATCTGCTGTCTTCCGTCGCCTCGCTCACCGGCATGGTGGAGACGCTGAATGGGCAGGGCATCACCTTCTCCGATCTCGATGCGCCCATGACGATGGCGGACGGCCGCCTGCATCTCGACGATTTCCGCGCCGCGGGTCCTTCACTGGGCATCACGGCGAAGGGCGATGTGAACCTCGTCAACGGCGCGATGAATCTTGGCGGCGTGCTGGTGCCCTCGTACGGGCTCAACTCGATGCTGGGCGGCGTGCCGATCCTGGGCGACCTGCTGGTGTCGCGCAAAGGCGAGGGCGTGTTCGGCATCACCTATTCGCTGGCCGGGCCCGCGGAATCGCCGAAGGTCGCGCTCAATCCGTTCTCGGCGCTGACGCCGGGCATCCTGCGGCGCATCTTCGAGCCGGCGCCGCGCCGCCCGGCGCTTGCGGAAAAAGCCGGCTAGATTGCTTTCAGCAGCGCGTGGCGCGTCTTGCCGCGCGTGAGCTTCACCGCGCCATCCACCACGTCCGCCGCGCTCAACTGTGCTTGCGCATCGCGCGTGGGCTTGTCGTTGACCGCGACGGCGCCTTGTTCGATCAGCCGCTTGGCCTCGCCGTTGGACGCCGCAAGGCCCGCGCGCACGAGTGCTGCGGAAAGGCGCAGCGCCGCCAGTTCGCCGGCTGCGATCTCCACCGTCGGCAACGCCGCGGCGGTTCCGCCCTGGAAGGCGGCGCGCGCGGCGGCTTCGGCTTGCTGCGCGGCCTCTCGGCCGTGCAGCATGGCGGTCGCTTCGTTGGCCAGCGCGCGCTTGGCGTCGT
>JBFWWB010000042.1:0-20420 GCA_050246435.1 Hyphomonadaceae bacterium | reverse complement strand
ATACCGGCTCTCTACCGCGATTCGGGGGCCTCAGACGGGGGCCAGATCGTCAGCGTGGACCAGGGCGGCGCCGGCCGTGTAGCCCAGCGCGGCCTCGATGCCGGCCGATTGCAGCCCGCGGATGCGGGCGGCGTCAGCGCTGTCGTAGCGGGCCAGGCCGCGGGCGATCTCGCGCCCCTCGGGGTCGAGGATGCGCACCGCATCGCCCTTCTCGAACGCGCCGCCCACCTCGGTCACGCCTGCCGGCAGCAGGCTTTTGCCGGCTCGGATCGCCGCCGCCGCGCCGGCGTCCACCGTGAGGCTGCCGTGCGGGGCCAGCGCGCCGGCGATCCACGCCTTGTAGGCGGCCTTCGGCGTGGCGGAAGAGAGGAACCAGGTCGCGCGTTCACCCTGCTGCAGACGCGCCAGCGGATGCGCCTCCGCCCCGGCGGTGATTGCGGTGTCGCAGCCGGCGGCGAGCGCGATCTTCGCGGCTTCGATCTTGGTGCGCATCCCGCCGGAGCCGACGCGCGCCTCGGTGTTGGCGCCGCCGGCCATCGCCTCGATCTCCGAAGTAATGCCGCGAACCTCCGGGATGTGGCTGGCCTGGCGGTCGATCCGCGGATCGGCGGTGTAGAGGCCGTCGACGTCGGACAGCAGCACGAGCGCGTCGGCGCCCAGCATTTGCGCCACGCGCGCGGCGAGGCGGTCGTTGTCGCCGTAGCGGATTTCCTCGGTGGCCACCGTGTCGTTCTCGTTCACGATCGGCACGGCGCCGAGATTGAGCAGCGCATCCAGCGTCGCGCGCGCGTTGAGCCAGCGGCGGCGGCGCTCGGTGTCGTCCGGCGTCAGCAGCGCCTGCGCCACTGGAATATTGTAGGTCGCGAACACGGTTTCATAGGCGTGCATAAGGCGGCTTTGGCCGGCGGCTGCGGCGGCCTGCTTTTCCTCCAGCCGCGCGCTTTGCTTCATGCCCAGCGCGAAACGGCCCAGCGCGATCGCGCCGGAGGAAACGATCGCCACCTGCGCGCCGGCCTGGCGCAGCGCTACGATGTCTTCCGCCAGCGCATGCAGCCATTCCATGCGCGGGCGCGCGCGCGCGGAATCGATCAGCAGCGCCGATCCGATCTTCACGACGATGCGTTTGGCGGTGGAAAGCGGGGAGGTCACGGGCGCCACGCCGTAGGCGCGGGTGGGGCGTCGTCCTCTTCCTGGCGCGCGCTGGCGCGGCCCTCGCGCACGATCTCATTCACCGCGCGCAGCGCTTCGCGCACGCCTTCGCCGGAAACGCCGGAAACCAGCAGCACCGGCTTGCCTGCGGCGCGGCGCAGCGCAGCACGCTTCTTCGTGCGTTCTTCCGGGGTCAGCGCGTCGATCTTGTTGAGCGCCACGATCTCCGGCTTTTCCGCGATGCCGCCGCCATACGCCTCTAATTCGCGCCGCACCGTGCGGTAGGCGGCGGCGACCTTCTCCTGCGTCGCGTCCACCAGATGCAGCAGCGCCGCGCAGCGTTCGATATGGCCGAGGAAGCGCACGCCAAGGCCGGCGCCTTCCGCGGCGCCCTCGATCAGGCCCGGAATGTCCGCCAGCACGAAGCGCTCGCCCTCGCTCAAATCCACCACGCCGAGATTGGGATGCAAGGTGGTGAACGGATAATCCGCGATCTTAGGATGCGCAGCACTCACCGCCGCGAGGAAGGTGGACTTGCCGGCGTTGGGCAGACCGACGAGGCCTGCGTCTGCGATCAGCTTGAGGCGCAGCCACAGGATGCGCTCCTCGCCCGGCAGGCCCGGATTGGCGTGGCGCGGCGCCTGGTTGGACGGGCCCTTGAAGTGGCTGTTGCCGAAGCCGCCATTGCCGCCGCGCGCCAGCAGCACGCGCTGGCCGGCTTCGGCCAAATCGGCGACGATGGTCTCGTTGTCTTGCTCCAGCACCTGGGTGCCCACCGGCACGCGCAGCACCGCATCCTCGCCATTGGCGCCGTGGCGGTTCTTGCCCATGCCGTGGCCGCCCGTGCGGCCCTTGAAATGCTGCTGGTAGCGATAATCGATCAGCGTGTTCAGCCCGTCGGCCGCCTCGATCCAGACATCGCCGCCCTTGCCGCCGTCACCCCCATCGGGGCCGCCATATTCGATGAATTTCTCGCGCCGGAACGACACCGCGCCCGCGCCGCCGTCGCCGGAGCGGATCTGGATTTTGCACTGATCGAGGAATTTCATCGGCGGCTTTCCCGGCGCTGGTTGTGGCCAAGGCGACCGCTTTCGTCGAGGCCTTGCGCGAAATCTGGCGACCCCGGAGAGATTCGAACTCCCGACCCGCTCCTTAGGACGGAGCCGCTCTATCCAGCTGAGCTACGGGGTCCGCCTGAAGGCATAGGCGCCCTGGCGGAGCACGGCAAGCCGCCGCGTTGGGAGCCCCTTAAACATGGCGGGCGCACGATAGGCCCATGCAACGCCTCACCAGCGCCGACGCCGAAAGCCTGCTGCAGCACGATTTCCAGACCGCGCGGGTGGGCCGCCGGCTGCCCCCGGCGACGCTGGCGGAATGGGTGGGCGACGGCCCCGCCGCTGTGCGCGCGGAGCGGCTGTTCGCCGGCCGCCGCGCCGTGGTGGTGGGCGTGCCTGGCGCGTTCACCCCCGTGTGCACCGGCCGCCACGTGCCGGCCTTCGTGGCGAGCGCGGCCAAGCTGCGCGCCTCCGGCTTCAGTCTGCTGGCGTGCATCGCGCCGAACGATCCGTGGACCTTGCGGCGCTGGGCCGAAGAGGTCGATCCCGCCGGCGAGCTTCGTTTCCTGTCCGACGGCAACCTCCATTTCACCCGCGCACTCGGCCTGTGCATGCAGGACGAGGCGCATTTCCTCGGTGAGCGCTCGAAGCGCTATTCGATGATTGTAGAGGATGCGGTGATCCGTCGGATTTCCGTCGAAGAAAGCATCTTCGACGTCGGCTGTTCCGCCGCCGAGCAGCTGCTGCTCGACTAGCTCACCACGCGCCGACATTCTGCATTGACGTCCACGGCTCGGCCGGGGCGAGCGCTGCGCCCCTCTGCAGCAGCTCGATCGAGATGCCGTCCGGCGAGCGGACGAACGCCATGCGGCCGTCGCGCGGCGGGCGGTTGATCGTAACGCCGCCGTCCATTAGGCGCCGGCAGGCGGCGTAGATGTCATCCACCTCGTAGGCGAGGTGGCCGAAATTCCGCCCGCCGGTGTAATTCTCCGTGTCCCAGTTGAAGGTGAGCTCCACCTCCGGCGCGTACGCGGCGGAAGCTGCGCCCGCATCGCGCGGCGCGGCGAGGAAGACGAGCGTGTAGCGCCCGGCCGGAACTTCCGTGCGCCGCGTCTCAACGAGGCCCAGCTTCGCGCAGAAGAAATCGAGCGCGGCCTCGAGATTGTTGACGCGGATCATGGTGTGCAGATAGCGCATGGGCGTTTCCTCCTGAAAGTTCAGACCGGGCCGCCGGGATCGAGCGCCAGCGCTTCGCGCAGGGCTTCGATGTCGGCCAGCTTGGTTTCGAGCGCGCTCCAATCGTCGTGCTCGGCGATCGGCGCCCATACCGCCTCCACTTCCTCGATGACGAGCGAGACGGGCGTTTCGCGCGCAAAGATCGGATGGGCGAGCCGCTCGGCCTGCACCGGCCCGCGCGCTTCCAGTTGGGTGCGGAACGCGGCGAAGGCCGGCGTTTCGTAGTGAGCGGCGAGCGGGCTGCGCGCGGCGCGGCCCGCATCGAGGCAGAACCAGTCGTGGAAGAATTGCGGCCAGCTGATTTCCGTTTGCGACAGCCAGAACAATAATTCCTGCGCCAGGCGCGCATCCTGCGCCAAATCTCCACGCGCGACGCCGAGGCGGGCGAATAGCTTGTCGCATAGGGCTTCGCGGTAGAGCGCGGCGTAGCGCGCCAATTCCGTGTTGAGCGCCTCGCGCTCGCCGGCGCTAGCGATGGCGCCGCCCAGTTGCGCAAGATTCCATGCGACGGCCTCCGGCTGGCGGCCATAAGCGTAGCGCCCGGCCTCGTCGAAATAGGCGGCGGTGAAGCTCGGAATGCACGCCGGCAGGAAACGCCACGGCCCGTAATCGAAGCTTTCGCCGCACACTGTCATGTTGTCGGTGTTGAGCACGCCGTGGACGAAGCCCGCCGCCATCCAGCTTGCCGCCAGGCGCGCACTTTCCGCGATCACGCGGGCGTAGAAAGCGTGCGTGCGCGCCGGCCCTTCGAGCGCGAGGATTTCTGGATAGTAGCAGTCTCCGCAATGCGCGATCAGCGGTTCGATCAGCTCCGCGCGCTTCAGATAGGCGAGGCGCTGGAACGTGCCGAAGCGGATGTGGCTGTGGCTCAGCCGCGTGAGCACGCCGGCGCGCGTGGGTGAGGGCTCGTCATGGCGCACCAGGGATTCGCCGGTTTCGTAGAGCGCGAACGCTTTGGATGTGTAGACGCCTTGCGCCTCCAGCAGCGATGCGGCCAGCACTTCGCGCACGCCGCCCTTCAGGGTGAGCCGGCCGTCCGCGGTGCGGGAATAGGGCGTCCTGCCGGAGCCCTTGGTGGCGAGATCGAGCAGGCGGCCGCGATCGTCGCGCAATTGCGCATACAGAAAGCCGCGCCCGTCGCCCAATTCGGGATTATACACGCCGAACTGATGGCCGTGATACCGCATCGCCAGCGGGACGGACATATTGGAGGCCAGCGGCGCGAAGCGCGCGAACGCCGCCTCCCATTCGGCATCGTCTAAAGCGTCGAGCCCGATGCGCGCGGCCCAGCGCTGGTTGCGATAACGCGCGACGCGCGCGGGAAATGCCGCCGGGGCGACGGCGTCGGCGTACTCGCCGGCGTGCGCGGCGTTAAAGGCGGCGTAACGCGGGTCTGGCGCATAGGCGGGCGAGGGCGGCATGCCAGGCTCCTGGACGGTCGCGTGACCGGTAGCGGCGAATATGGCACGCTCCACAGCGAAGAGAGAGGGCGCATGCGTTTCCCAGGTTGGCTTGCGGCGATGAGTGCGGCGGCGTTCACGGCGTGCTGCGGACCGCCGGCGCCGCCGGAAGCCGTCTCCGGGCAGCAGCCCGCCGCTGCGATGGGCGCAGCCGGCGCCGCCCAAACAGTCGAGGCGTGCCCCGCCGCGGCCGGAGCCATCTGCGGAGCGGCGCAGCTCGCCGGCGCGGTCGATTCGTTGCGCGCGGCGTACGCTTCGGCCGAATTCGCCGCCCTGCCGGGCGAGGCGCGCAGCATCGTCAACGAGAACCAGCGCAACTGGCTCGCCGCGCAGGCGATCGCGTGCGGCCTCGCGCCCGGCGCAGCGCGGCTCGATGATGTGCAGGTCGCGTGCGCGCGCGAAGCGCTGGAGGCGCGCGCCAAGGCGGCTGCGCAGGCGACGCAGCAGGCAGGCCCGTTCCGCTTTCTGCGGGTGGAGAGCGCCAGCGCGGAAGCAGCGAGCCCCGACGTGCTGGCCGATCTCAATCTGCCGCCCACCGCGCCGAGCACGACGCTGCATCAGATCGCCTATCCGCAGATCGTGGGTGACGCATCGCCCGCCGCGGCGCAATTCAACGCCGCCGCTAAACGCGCGCCGCGCTTCAAGCCGGGCGACGCCACCGAAGAGCAGACCCGCTACGAAATCGCCTACGCCGGGCGCGATCTGATCTCCGTGCAGTTCTTCACCTACGACATGACTCTCGGCGCGGCGCATCCGAACACCGCCGCCGAGGCGCTCAATTTCAATCTCAAGACCGGCGCGAAGCTCACCGCGCAGCAGGCGTTCCGGCCGGGCTCCGGCTGGGACCGTTACATCGCCGAACGCACGGCCAAGGCGATCACCGCGGACTTCCGCCGCAACGGCGTTTCGGATGCGGCGATCCGGCCTGCCGATACGCTGAAGGTGGCGAGCAATCCCGGCAATTGGATCATAACGCCGAAAGCGCTGACCGTGATTTTCCCGCCTTACTCCATCAACGATTCACCGCAGGCGGGGCCGGACGTTGCGATCCCGTGGAACGATCTGCGCCGCTTCCTGGCGCCGGATGCCCCGGCGCCGATCGGCGCGGCGGGCTAGATGCGGTAGCCGCCCGCTTCGATGCGGGCGCGGACCTCCGGCGTCACGCGCACATAGCCGCCGCTTTCGGGGTCGTCGAAATAGATCGGGTCGGCGGTCTTGTCGGGGTCGAAGCCGTCGGCCACGAGATCGCCCTTGCGGTATTTGAACGTGCCGGTGGTTTCCATCTCGGGGCGGATGCGCAGGAAGAGTGGGCGCGCGAACGGCGCCAGGGTGCGCGTGGCGTAATCGTGCAGCGCATCGAGCGCGAAATCCGGCCCCGGCGTGATCGCCGCCATGCCGGCGCGCCCCTCCATGCCGCCGACGTGGACGCCATAAACGATGGCTTCCTTCACGCCGGGATAGCCGGTGAGGATTTCCGCGACTTCGCCGGCGGAGACATTTTCACCGCGCCAGCGGAACGTGTCGCCCAGGCGGTCGACGAAATAGAAATAGCCGTCCTTGTCCCGCCGCATGAGATCGCCGGTGCGGAACCAGGCGTCGCCCTTCGCGAAGGCGTCGCGCAGGATCTTCTTCGCCGTCTGCACCGGATCGCCGGTGTAGCCCTCGAACCCGTAGCGGGCGCGATTGGTTTTGATCTCGCCGATCGCTTCGCCGGCTTCATCGGGCGCGGCCTCGATGCAGAATCCATCCGATCCGCGGATGGGTTCTTCCTTCTCGACGTCGAATTTGATCACCCGCACGTTCACCAGCGCGCGCAGATAATCGGGATAGCGGCCGACGGCGCCGACGTGATTGTCGAGATTCGCCATCTGCACATTGCCCTCGGTGGAGCCGTAGAATTCGACGATCTTCGGGATCGCGAAGCGCTGCTGGAAGCGCCGCCAAATGTCTGGCCGCAGGCCGTTGCCGATGATGAGGCGCACCTTGTGCGCGCTGTCGCGCGGATCGCCCGGCTGGTTCAACAGGTAACGGCACATCTCGCCGACATAGAAAAACATCGTTGCGCCTTCGGCGCGGATGTCGCTCCAGAATTGCCGCGCGGAAAAGTGCGCCGCCAGGATCACGCAGCCGCCGCGCTCCAGCATCAGTCCGATCGCGGTGAGCCCGCCGGTGCTGTGATAGAGCGGCAAGGCGACGTAGTTGCGGTCCTCCGCGGTCGGCGCGGCGGCCCCAATGAACGCGCGCAGCATGTTCTGCACGCGCCAATGCGGCATGCGCGCGGCCTTCGGCGCGCCGGTGGTGCCGCTGGTGAACACCAACAGGCAGAGATCGCCGCCGGTGAGGCCGCCGCGCGCCTCCGTGCGCGGGATGCGCGCCGGCGAAAGGGCGGCCAGGGCGGCGTCGAAATCCGCAGCGCCGGCAACCGCGCCGCCGCTGGCCCATAAGGCGGGCTTTTCCTGCAGCAACGCCGCCGCGCCGGCGTACGCGCTGGCGAGATCGGGCTCCAGGATTAGCCGCCGCGCGCCGGAGATCGCGATGCAATGCGCCAGCTGCGCGTTGACGATGCCGGTGTTCAGCAGGGCCGCGACGCAGCCGACTTTCGCCAGCCCCATCCACACCGCAAGATAAAGCGGGCGATTGTGCATGAGCAGCGCAACGACCTCGCCGCGCTTCAGGCCCTCCGCGCGCGCCCAGTGGGCGACACGGTTCGCCAATGCGTCGAATTCCGCATAGGTGAGCGTCTCGCCCTCGAAGCGGAACGCGGGGCGCTCCGCGAAACGGTCGACGCTGCGCTCCAGATCGTCCGGCGCGGTCCAAAGCGATTCCCTGCCCAGTCCGCGATACGCCCACAGCGTGCGGGCGAAGCCGGAAAGCAGCGCCCATTCACGCCGGATGCGGTCGAGCAGACTCATGCGTCCTTCCTGGCGCGCGCTCAGTGCGGCGCCGGTCCCGTGATCGGCACGAAATAATAATAGGGCGTTTTCGGCTCCTGACCGGGCGGGAGGTTCGCCGGCGCCGTTTCGCCCTTCGGTTCGAGCGTTTTCACGTAGGCGTAGATCGCGCGCAGATCCTGCTCGCTCATCGCGTTGATCGCCGGCCACGGCATCGGCGGCATGGTCTTGCGCTGATGCATCGCGGCGACCCATTCGTCTTCGCTGCCTTGCTCGACGGAGAGGCGCAGATTGGTGGGGTAGGTGACGCCCCACGGCCCGCGGAAGCCGACGCCGCCCTTCAGCCACTCGCTTTCCGGCACGTTCCCGCCGCTCTCGGCGAAGCCTGCTGTGTGGCAATCGTTGCAGCCGCCGATCTGCACGAGATAGCGCCCCGCCGCGACCGGATCGGCGGCGGCGACATGCGGGCCGGCGGCGGCGGCGGATTTCGCGGGCGGCGCGGGCGTGCATGCGGCGGCCATGGCGGCTGCGGCCGCGATCAAGAAAGAGCGCATGAGTTTCCCCCAATGTACGGACGCCGCGATGGGCGCAGGCGTGCGCGCGCACCCTGCCGCCGGCGGGGCGCGGGCGCAATCACGCCAGCGAAATCGTGAGCCGTCAGGAGGAATCGCGCCGGGCGCGCCAAGCCTCGATATCAGCCTGCGCGCGGGCGAGCGGTTCGGCTGCGGGGCCGGCGGCGGCGTGCGGATAGGGAAGAAAGGCGCGCGCGGCCGTTTCGGGTTGCGCGCGGAGGCGCCGGGCGAGGCGCGCGACGGCGCCGGCGCGATTCGCGCACAACCGGGCCAACGCTTCGAGGCGGCGCGCCAAGGGCGCAGCGTTGAAGGGCGTGCGCGGCGGCGCCGGCAGGCGGCGGTTCGGCGGATTGGCCGGCGCGCGCCGCGGCAAACCCAAATGGAAGACGACGGGCCATTGCGCGGAGTCTTCCTGCAGCGCGCGCGGCGCGCGATCCGCGAACACAGTCGGCAGGCGCCCCAGGGGCGCGAGGGGCGCCGGCGTGTTCGCCGCCGGCGAAGCGGCCGCCTCGATCACCAGCAGGCGGCGCGCCAGCGCTTCGGCGGGCGCGAGCCATTGCAGGAGCTGCGCGCGCGTGCGCCGCGCAAGGCCGAGGCGCTGGGCGAGTTCGCCCGGCGCGCCGAACAGCGCGACGATCCAGCCGACGAGCTGCGCGACCTGCGCCCACGCCGTGGGAAGATCGAAGCTCGGGTTGCGCGCGCCGGCGAAAAGCATCGCACGATCCTAGAGGGCGCGGCGCGGCGTTGGATAAGCTCGCGCAATTCCTACGCCGCGCGCGCCGCGATCGCGGGCGGCGCGCGCAATGTCTGCAGCACGACGCAATAGCGCTCTGTCAGCTTCATCAGGGTCGCGCGCTGTTCGTCGCTCAGATCGCCTTCGAGCGTGAAATCGAGCCGGATCGCGGTGAAGCCGACGGGCGCATCCTTGGCCACGCCCAGCGTGCCGCGGAAATCGAGATCGCCTTCGGCGCGGATGGCCGCGCCCGCCAGCGGCAGGCCCAACGACGTGGCGACCGCGCCCAGCGTCACGCCCGCGCACGCGACGAGCGCCTCCAGCAGCATGTCGCCTGAACAGGCGAGCGCGCCCGTGCCGCCGGTGGCGGGATGCAGGCCCGCTTCGGTGAGCGCGCGATGGGTGGAGACGGAACAGGAGACGTTGTCCCCCAAGCGGCCCTCCGCCGAAAGCGTGACGCGCGCAGCGTTCGGCGCGTCACGGTATTTCTCTTTGAGCGGCGCCTGCGCGGCTTTCAGGGATTCAGCGTCCATCGGCGGTCTCCGAAATGCGCGGGCAGCCTAGCACGCGCGGCGCGCGCGGTTCAGGGATCGCGCAGGATGAGACGGCCGATCTCCAATTCGTCGACGCGCAGGCGCTTGAAGCGCGCGCGGGCGACGCCCAGCCGGCCGATCGCGACGGCGCCGATCGCCAACGCGCCGAGGGCGAGCGCGCCCATGGTCAACACGCCCAGCGCCAGCGCGCCGCCGGTGAGCGCGCCCGCCGCCCCGGCGCCGACGGCGGCCTTCGGCGCGACGAGGGCTTCCTCCGGCGTTTCCGCGGGGAGGAGCTCGCCTTCGAGCGTGGCGGCGGGCGCTTCGATGGGTGTTTCTTCGAGTGTTTCTTCGGGGGCGGACATGCGCGGCGCTCCGGCTCTCGCGCGCACTCTAATCGCGGGCGCGGAGCTTCCGGAAGCGCGTGCGCGGGGCGGGCGCTTTTATAAGCGCGCCGAACACCGCATACGCTCGGCTCCTGCGGAAGCAGGGGCGCAGAACCGCTGACGCGGCGGGCTGGATCGGCCGCTCGTGTTTCTGGACCCCAGCTTTCGCTGGGGCCGAGCCGCGCTTTACTTCCCGAGCGCGCGGCGGAGATCGGCTTCCGGATAGGCGCTGAGCTGGCAGGATGTGGTCGCCAGGTCTTCCGGGAGACCCTGCGCCACGATCAGCGCCGTCTGCCCCGGCTTGAACGCGACGCCGCCGCAACTGGTCCCCGGTGCGGGATGGCTGACGGCGACCGTGGCGGCGGGCTCGCCCTTGAGCGTTTCGAGCACCTGGAATTGCGTCGCCGTCACGCCGTATTCGGTCTTCGCGGAGAGCGCCTTGCCTTTGAAGATCACGTCGTTGAATTGCACGAATTGCGCGACGCTCTGGTACGTCGTGCAGCGGCAATTCGCCTGCGCGTGGGCGGCAGGCGCAGCGAGCGCGAGGAGGAAAAGGGCGAGGAGGAGGGTGCGGGGCATTACACGGGGCCTGCGTTCATGCTCTTCCGCGCCAGTTTAATGAACGCATCTATCTTTTCTAGAAGGCTGCTCGCAGCGTCATTCATGTTTTTCACGCGTTGACGCGTGCGCGGGCTGTAATCTTCACCACCATGCTCTACGTCGGGTATCATTGTGGCGAGCTCGGTACTGTCAAGTATGAGCCAGCTTTCCGTGGCCAACTTCATAACAAAATCACCGACATCGTTGATCAGTGGTCCAAATATTCGCTGCAGATCGGGATCGTCGAACTCGTACTCTGCACCGCGCCAATCAGCAACGGTCTGTAGGCCCGCCAAAGAACTCCAACGGAAGCTGCCACCAAAGTCATGCCGCCCGAGGGTGTGGCGGACGTTGTCCGTCATCAACCGTCTGAATCGCTCAAGCAAAGCGCCGTCATGGGGCGTGTACGACTTTGCATCAATTGGCGATGTGGCTTCCGTTGGAATCGCTCGTTCCTCGACCAGCGACGCTATCCACGTGGCCAGTGCCAGCAGAAACGCTACCAGCGGCTCTGGATCAGGACGCCACGGTTCCTTTGGCCAAAGCAACCAAGCTAACGTGAGCAGGGCTGCTAATCCTGCTGCGCTCCGACCCAGCGCTGTCCTTAGGGCGTTCCAACCCGCGTGCAGCCACCTCATCTAAGTCTAAGCCTTGGACGGAACGTAGATTTGGCCTCCAGTAGCACGAAACTGTGCCGACATGCTCTTCATGCCCGCTTCGGCGTCGGCGGATAGATTTTGCGCCCGCGCGGCGTCGCGGACTTCCTGCGAAATCTTCATCGAGCAGAATTTCGGTCCGCACATGGAGCAGAAATGCGCCGTCTTGTGCGCTTCCTTCGGCAGGGTTTCGTCATGGAAGGCGCGCGCCGTCTCGGGGTCGAGCCCCAAATTGAATTGATCCTCCCAGCGGAATTCGAAGCGCGCGCGGCTTAAAGCATCGTCCCACGCGCGCGCGGCGGGATGGCCCTTGGCGAGATCGGCCGCGTGGGCGGCGATCTTGTAGGCGATCACGCCGTCTTTCACGTCCTTCGCGTCGGGCAGGCCGAGATGTTCTTTCGGCGTGACGTAGCAGAGCATCGCGGTGCCGAACCAGCCGATCATCGCCGCGCCGATCGCGCTGGTGATGTGGTCGTAGCCGGGCGCCACGTCCGTCGTCAGCGGCCCCAAGGTGTAGAAGGGCGCCTCGCCGCAGGCGGCGAGCTGCTTGTCCATGTTGGCTTTGATCTTGTGCATCGGCACATGGCCGGGGCCTTCGATCATCACCTGCACGTCCTGCGCCCAGGCGATGCGCGTCAGCTCGCCCAGGGTTTCGAGTTCGGCGAATTGCGCGGCATCGTTCGCGTCCGCGATGGAGCCGGGGCGAAGCCCGTCGCCCAGGGAGAAGCTCACGTCATAGGCCGCCATGATCTCGCAGATGTCGGCGAAATGCTCGTAGAGGAAGCTCTCCTTGTGGTGCGCGAGGCACCACTTGGCCATGATCGAGCCGCCGCGCGACACGATGCCGGTGACCCGCGACGCCGTCAGCGGAATGAACGGCAGCCGCACGCCGGCGTGCACGGTGAAATAATCGACGCCCTGTTCGGCCTGCTCGATCAAGGTGTCGCGATAGATTTCCCAGGTGAGGTCTTCCGCCACGCCGCCCACTTTTTCGAGCGCCTGATAGATCGGCACCGTGCCCACCGGCGTCGGCGCGTTGCGGATGATCCATTCGCGGATGTTATGGATGTTGCGCCCGGTGGAGAGATCCATGATCGTGTCGCCGCCCCAGCGGATCGCCCACGTCATCTTCTCCACTTCCTCCGCCATCGAGGAGGTGACGGCCGAGTTGCCGATATTGGCGTTGATCTTCACCAGGAAGTTGCGCCCGATGATCATCGGCTCCAATTCGCCGTGATTGATGTTGGCCGGGATGATGGCGCGCCCGCGCGCGATTTCCTGGCGAACGAATTCGGGCGTGACGAAATCGGGGATTTCGGCGCCGAAATCTTCGCCGTCGCGAATGAATTTGTCGGACGCCTCGCGGCGCAGGTTTTCGCGGATGGCGACGAATTCCATCTCCGGCGTGATGATCCCGGCGCGGGCATAGGCGAGCTGCGTCGGCCGCGCGCCGGCTTTCGCACGCAGCACTTTCGGCATGTTCGGGAAGGCGGGCGTCAATTTATCGGCGCCGACATTGCCGTTATCGACCGGCTGCACGGCGCGGCCGGAAATCTCCTCCACGTCGCCGCGGGCGCGCACCCAGGCTTCGCGCGTGCGGGCGAGGCCGCTGTTGATGTCGATCGTGACCGCGGGGTCTGTATAGGGGCCGGAGGGATCGTAGAGCGTGACAGGCGGCTCGTTCGCGCTCGGGTGCACGGCCACCTCGCGGAACGGCACGCGCAGATCGGGATGCGCGCAACCGCTCGCATACACTTTGCGCGAGCCGGGGATCGGCCCGGTGGAGATTTTGTCGAAATTCTTCTGATCGAGGGGCTTGTTCATGCGCGCGTTCCCGAAAACCAACCAACAAAAGTGAGCCAAGCGCCTGCAAGAAGCGCAAGCAGCGCCGCGACCAACATCATCGGCGGCGTGGAGGCGGCGAAGGCGGCCAAGGGCGCGCCGAAATGCGGCGCCGCCATCAAGGCCGCGCCTTTGAGCGTGGAAATCGCGCCGATCAGCGAAATCGCGATCGCCGGCGGGCTCGACCAATGATGATGCAGCGCGAGAATGGCGAGGCCGGCCATCAGGGTGAAGGCGCCCGTCGCCAGCACGAGCGGGCCATCCTCCATGAAAGCGGGCAGAAGCAGCGCCAGCGTATCGTGGCGCACGAACAGAGCCGCGGCCATGACCACGAGATAGGGCCCGACGACGCGGGCGAGCGCGCGCGTGCGGGCGGCGGAATCGGAAAGGTGTTCGTCGACCATCTCGTCTCTCCCTTCGCCGGTATGAGCCGGATCAGGTTCGGCGGGTCGCGGGAGAAACCCGCCTCTCAGCCTGATTTGTGGGACCGTGATTCACGCCTCAGCGTGCGCTTCGGCGATCACGGTCCGGCAGGCTCCCCGGAGAACGATTTTGTTTACGCGCGCGGGCCGCGCGCTTCAAGGCGCGGGAGATAGCGCAAATGCTCGGCTCCTGCGAAGGCAGGAGCCCAGAACCACTGGCGGTGCAGCCCGATCGAGCGTTGGTGTTTCTGGGCCCCAGCCTTCGCTGGGGCCGAGCGAATGCGTGGGCTGGGCCGAGCGATGCGATCAGCCCCGCGCGGGCGGGGTGAAGCCGGGGGGCCAG
Source organism: Hyphomonadaceae bacterium (assembly GCA_050246435.1). GTDB lineage: Bacteria > Pseudomonadota > Alphaproteobacteria > Caulobacterales > Aquidulcibacteraceae > JAKFWI01. The sequence goes on along the minus strand of JBFWWB010000042.1, from coordinate 6,542 downwards.
CGCGTCGCGTCGCTCCAGCTGGTGGCGGCGTCGAACACGGCCTGATCGAGATTGCGCGCTTGGCTGAAATCGGCGCCAGCGAGGCGTGCGCCGGAAAGATCGGCGCCCTGCAGATTGGCCCCGGAGAGCTTCGCGTCGATCAAGGTCGCGCGGTTGAGCTTCGTCTCGTAGAGCACCGCCCCGCGCAGATCGGCGCCGCGCAGGCTGGCGCCCTGCAGATCAGCGCGGAAGAAATCAACGTCGCGCGCATCGACCTTGGCCCAATAAGCGGTGGCCAGGCGCGCGCCCTGCAGATTGAAGGCGCTGAGCGCGAGGCGGGCGGGGGCGGCATCGTCTCCGCGGACGAGATTGAAGACCTTCACCACCTCGTCGGCCAGGAATTTGACGACCGCCTCGTCGATCCCCGGATCGCGCATGGCGGCGATCGCGACGTCAGACAGGGTTTTCAGCTCGGCGCGCGCGCTGGTGCGGGCGGCGGGATCGTCGAGGATGTCTTCGATGCGGCGCAGCAGCGCGGAAACGGAGGCCAGCTGCACGACGCGGCTTTCGGCGCCGAGATTTTCGATGAGCTTCAGGTTGTGTTGATCGCGCTGAAGCACGCGCTCCTGATCGAGCCGGCGGCTTTGCGAACGCGCGAGGCTCTGCTGCAGGGTGAAGCCGACGACAGCGCCGATGAGGGCGGCGAGGCCGGTAAACACGCTCGACCACGGCGTGAGGATCGCCGACCAGGGCGCGCCATTGGCGGTGCGCAGGGAAAGCACCTCCTGCTGGAGCTTGGAGATTTCCTGGCAGAGCCGCGCACTTTCCAGCTGCGCCGGGGTTAGCGGCCGCGTGGCGTCGAAATCCTTGCAGGTGACGGCGCTTTGCGGCGGGGCAGGCGAAATCGGGGCGGCGCTTTGCGCGCGCGCCGGGCTGAGGGCTGCGGCGCCTAAAGCGGCGGCGCACAAGGCCGCGCCGAAAAAGCCGCGCAGAACCGCTATCGCCCGCCGCTGCATGAGCCGCCCCCTCGCGCCGTGTGCGCCGCCGCCCCGCCTCGCGTTATTTCTTCTTGGCGTTCTTCTTCGGCTTGCGGGTTTCTTTTTTCGGCTTGTCCGATCCTTTGGCCATGTGCGGTGCTCCCTGTTTTCGCGCCGGGCATTGATCGCGCGCGTCGCGTCTGCGTGCAAGCGCGTCGTCCGCCCCTCCTTACCTCTCCCCTTCCAGGGGGATGAGCAGGCAACGGTGCGACTGTTCCTGACTATGCCCCGGTGCGATTTTTCACGAGATCATCGACGACGGCGGGATCGGCCAAGGTGGACGTGTCGCCTAGATTGCCGAGTTCGTTCTCCGCGATCTTGCGCAGGATGCGCCGCATGATCTTGCCGGAGCGCGTCTTCGGCAGGCCGGGGGCGAATTGGATCACGTCGGGCCGCGCGATCGGGCCGATCTCCTTGCCGACCCACCCAGTCAGCTCCTTGCGCAAATCCTCGCTGGTCGGCTCGCCGAGATTGAGCGTGACATAGGCGTAGACGCCCTGGCCCTTGATGTCGTGCGGGTAGCCGACGACGGCGGCCTCGGCCACCTTCGGATGCGCCACCAGCGCGGATTCGATTTCGGCGGTGCCGAGGCGGTGGCCGGAGACGTTCAGCACATCGTCCACCCGCCCGGTGATCCAGTAATAGCCGTCTTCATCCCGCCGGCAGCCGTCGCCGGTAAAATACATGCCGGGATAGGCGCGGAAATAGGTGTCGAAGAAGCGCGCGTGATCGCCATAGACGGTGCGCATCTGGCCGGGCCAGGAATCCAGCAGCACGAGATTGCCGGTCGCTGCGCCTTCGAGGAATGCGCCGTCGGCATCGACCAGCGCCGGCTTCACGCCGAAGAAGGGGCGGGTGGCGGAGCCGGGCTTCAGCGCGGTGGCTCCTGGCAGCGGCGTGATCAGCACGCCGCCGGTTTCGGTCTGCCACCAGGTGTCGACGATCGGGCAACGCCCGTCGCCCACGACGCGGTGATACCAGAGCCAGGCCTCCGGATTGATCGGCTCGCCCACGCTGCCGAGCAGGCGCAGGCTCTTGCGCGAGGTTTTCTTCACCGGGCCTTCGCCCTCGCGCATCAGCGCGCGCAGCGCGGTGGGCGCGGTGTAGAAGATGTTCACCTGGTGCTTGTCGATCACCTCCCAGAAGCGCGAGGAGGCGGGATAGTTCGGCACGCCCTCGAACATGAGCGTGGTCGCCCCGTTCGCGAGCGGACCATAGACGATGTAGGAATGGCCGGTGACCCAGCCGACATCGGCGGTGCACCAATAGATTTCGCCGTCCTGGTAGTCGAAGACGTAGTGGAACGTCATCGCGGCGTAGACGAGATAGCCGCCCGAGGTGTGCAGCACGCCCTTCGGCTTTCCGGTGGAGCCGGAAGTGTAGAGGATGAAAAGCGGATCCTCCGCGCCCATCGGCTCGGGCGGGCAATCGGGGGAAACTTTGGCGGCGGCTTCCTCGTAGCGCACGTCGCGCCCGGATTGCATCGCCACGTCGGCGCCGGTGCGCGTCACCACGATCACGGTTTCGACGCTGGGGCATTGTGCGACCGCGTCGTCGGTATTGGCTTTCAGCGGGATCGGCTTGCCGCCGCGCACGCCTTCGTCCGCGGTGATCACGATCTTGGAATCGCAATCCTGGATGCGGTTGGCGAGGCTGTCAGGGCTGAAGCCGCCGAACACCACGGAATGCACCGCGCCGATGCGCGCGCAGGCGAGCATCGCGAAGGCGGCTTCCGGGATCATCGGCAGATAGAGGGTGACGCGATCGCCCTTTTTGACGCCGTGCGCCTTCAGCACGTTGGCGAAGCGGCACACCTCCCTGTGCAGCTCTGCATAGGTGATGGCGCGGGATTCCCGCGGATCGTCTCCCTCCCAGAGGATCGCCGTCCGGTTGGCGCGGGCGGGCAGGTGGCGGTCGATGCAATTGGCCGCGACGTTGAGCACGCCGTCCTCGAACCAGCGGATGCGGAAATCCTCCTCGCGGAAGGAGACGTCCTTCACATTCGTGTAGGGCTTGATCCAATCGACGCGGCGACCCTCCACGCCCCAGAACGCGACCGGATCGGCGGAGGCGGCGGCGTGCATCGAGCGGTAGGCCGCGTCTGTGCAATGCGTGCGCGAAAGCCAATCCTGCGGCGGTGGGATGATCGTTTCGGCCATGCGCGCCTCCCTTTGGCGCAGGCTTAGGAGCCGCGCCGGCGCGACGCAATATGGAGACATCTTAATGCGCGCGGGCGGGCGCCGGGCGCGGGCGCGCGCGTTGTCTCCGCGGCGCTGAAGCGCGCCGGGAGGAGTATCCACGATGAAGACGCTGCGCTCTTTCGCCGTGACGATGGTTTTCGCCGTGAGTTTCGCCGGCGCCGCGCTGGCGCAGACGTCCGCGCTGCCGGGCGCGCCCTCGATCACGCCCTCGGGCGCGCCGATGACGGCGCCGCTGCCCTCGGGCACGCCGCCGGAGAAGATGGCGCCGTCGACGACCACGACCACCAGCGTGACCACCACGACAACCACGCGCGAAACGCTCGCCTGCAAGACCAAACGCGCCGAGGGCCAGGCCTGCGCCTGCAAGTCCGACCCGGCGAAGACGGGCGTGGCGAAGATGGACGCCGAGGGCGCGATGCGGTGCGCGACGCCGTGAGGCGCACGCGAAAGTCAGGGCCAAGCGCCGCCAACAAGCCGGCGTGAGCGTTTCTGGGCCTCAGCTTCCGCTGAGGCCGAGCAGAAGGCTCGACGCGCGGGGCGCAGCAGACCATCCTCGTCCGGTCAGACGCCGAGGCCCGCATGCGCATCGCCTGCCCGAAAGAGATCAAGCCGCAGGAATACCGCGTCGGCCTGACGCCGGAGAGCGCGGCGGAGCTCGTGCGCGCCGACCATGAGGTGATCGTGGAGACGGGGGCCGGAGAAGGCGTCGGCGCGGGGGACGATCTCTACCAGCGCGTCGGCGCGCGCATCGCGCCGAACGCAGCCGAGACGTTCGCCGCGGGCGAGTTGATCGTGAAGGTGAAGGAGCCAAGCGGCGACGAGATCGCGCGCCTGCGCCCGGATCAGACGCTCTTCACCTATCTGCATCTGGCGCCCGATCCGGCGCAGGCCGAGGCGCTGCTGCGCTCGGGCGCGACCGCGATCGCCTACGAAACGGTGACGGACGCGGAGGGTCGCCTGCCGCTGCTCAAGCCGATGAGCGAAGTGGCCGGCCGGATGGCGATCCAGGTCGGCGCGAATTTCCTGGAGAAAAGCCACGGCGGGCGCGGCGTGCTGCTGGGCGGCGTGCCCGGCGTGCGCGCGGCGGACGTGGTGATCCTCGGCGCTGGCGTGGCGGGGTACAACGCGGCGCAGATCGCGGTGGGCATGCGCGCGCGGGTGACCGTGTTCGACAAGAATGTCGCGCGCCTGGAGGAACTGGACCGCGAATTCACCGGCCGGCTGGAGACGCTCTATTCCACGCGCGCGGCGGTGGAGGCGGCGGTGGCCGAGGCCGATCTGGTGATCGGCGCGGTGCTGATCCCGGGCGCTGCGGCGCCGAAGCTCGTGACGCGCGCGATGCTGAAGACGATGCGTCCCGGCGCTGTGCTGGTGGATATCTCGATCGACCAGGGCGGCTGCTTTGAAACCTCGCGCCCGACGACGCATGACAAGCCGGTCTTCACGGTCGACGGCGTGCTGCATTATTGCGTCGCCAACATGCCGGGCGCGGTGGCGCGCACCAGCGCGTTCGCGCTCAACAACGTGACCTTGCCGTTCGCGCTGGCGCTGGCGAACAAGGGTTTGCGCCAAGCCCTGCGCGACGATCCGCATCTGGCGAACGGCCTCAACGTCGCCGAGGGCGGCGTCGCGCATCCGGCGGTGGCGGCAGCCCTCGGCAAGCCGCTCAAGCGGCCGGATTGGCTGGGCTAGGCGCGGATCGCGCTAGGCGGACGGGAACGCGAAGCGGCGCTGCCGCGTTATTGCTTCAGAAGCGTTTTTGGAGCGAAACCATGAGTGGCGTAGGGATCATCGGCGCGATCGTCATCGGCATTTTCGCCGGCTGGATCGCCGAGCAGGTCATGCACCGTAAGGACGGCCTGATCACCAACCTCATCGTCGGCCTCGTCGGCGCATTGCTGGGCGGATTCCTGGCCGGGGTGTTCGGCATAACGTTCGGCGGCTTTTGGGGCAGCCTCGTCGTCTCCACCGTCGGGGCGATCGTGCTGCTGGTGCTGGTGAACATGTTCCGCGGCAGGCCCGCTGTCTGACCGGGCGAACGGGGCGGGCGCTGTCAAAGGCGCCCACGCCCTTGTATAGAGGGCGCATGGATGACGCCGGCGCCTCTCTCGAAGTTCTGATGTTGCGCGTGGGCCGTAAGGCCCGCGCCGCTGCGGCGATCGTGCGCGCTGCGCCGGCCGCCGCCCGCACCGCCGCCTTGCGCGCGATCGCGCGCCGCCTGCGGGAGGACGAAGAAGCCATCCTCGAAGCCAATGCGATGGACGTCGCCGCCGCGCGCGCCGCCAAGATGAGCGATGCGCTGGTCGATCGGCTGACCTTGACGCCTGCACGCCTGGAAGGCGTCGCCGCCGGCGTCGCCGCGATGGCCGACATTCCCGATCCCGTGGGCGCAGTGACGGCGGATTGGACGCGACCGAACGGTCTGCGCATCCAGCGCGTGCGCACGCCTTTGGGCGTGATCGGGGTGATCTTCGAGAGCCGGCCGAATGTGGCGGCGGATGCAGGCGGCTTGTGCCTGCGCGCAGGCAATGCGGCGATCCTGCGCGGCGGCTCGGACAGCCAGCATAGCTGCGCGGCGATTGGGGCGGCGCTGGCGGCGGGCCTCGCCGAAGCGGGCTTGCCGGGCGATGCGATCCAGATTGTGCCGACGCCGGACCGCGCCGCCGTTGGCATGATGCTGGCCGGTCTCGACGGCGCGATCGACGTGATCGTGCCGCGCGGCGGCAAAAGCCTGGTAGGCCGCGTGCAAAGCGAGGCGCGCGTGCCGGTGTTCGCGCACCTGGAAGGGTTGTGCCACACCTATGTGCATGCCGCCGCCGATCCGGAGAAGGCGGTGGCGATCACGCTCAACGCGAAGATGCGGCGCGTTTCGGTGTGCGGCGCGACGGAGACCTTGCTGATCGACCGCGCGGTCGCGCCCGCGCTGCTGCCGAAAATCGCCGCAACCCTCGTGGCGAAGGGCTGCGAGCTGCGCGGCGATGCGGAGGCGCGCGCGATCACGGCGATGAAGGAAGCGACGGAAGAGGATTGGCGCACGGAATATCTGGAGCCGATCCTCGCGGTGCGCATCGTCTCCGGCGTGGATGAGGCCGCAGCGCACATTGCGGAATACGGCTCGGCGCATACGGATGCGATCATCACCGAGGATCGCGACGCGGCGGAGCGCTTCCTCGAAACGGTGGACAGCGCGATCGTGCTGCACAACGCCTCGACGCAATATGCGGACGGCGGCGAGTTCGGCTTCGGCGGCGAGATCGGCATCGCCACCGGCAAGATGCACGCGCGCGGACCCGTGGGCGCCGAACAGCTCACCACCTTCAAATAT
>JBFWWB010000041.1:0-20514 GCA_050246435.1 Hyphomonadaceae bacterium | reverse complement strand
CCCACGCGCACAGGCGCGCCCTTGCGGTCGCGCCGCAGCAGACGGGCGGGCTCGTCTTTCAGCAGATCGCGGAATTTGATCTCGTCCGCATCGTCGCCCACGCCGCACGCCGCGCGCAGCGCCTTGTTCGCGTAGAGCACGCGCCCATCGGGGGCGGCGGCGAAGAAGCCGATCGGCGCGTCTTCCATGAACAGGCGACGCGCATCCGCGGCGGCGGCCTCCTCTGGCGCGGCGGCGCCCAGATCGCGCAGACGCCACAACGTGCGCCCGCCCTGCATCGGCGCGACGCTGACCTCGTAGCGCGAGGCGCCGCGCGTGCGGCCGAACCGCGCCGCCGGCAGAATCTCGCGCCGAGACTGGGAACGCTTGGCCGCGTTGGCGAGGCGGTACATCGGGGCCGACACCAGCGGATCGGCGCCGAACAGGCGATCCACCGCCGGCGGGCGCGCGCTTTCGCCGAGCGCGCCGGCTGCTTGCGACGCGGAAAGATACGCCGCATTCGCCGCCAGCGGCGTGGCGCCGTTTTCCGCGACGAGCGCGGGCTCCTCCAACGCATCGAGCAGCGCGAATTCCGAACGGCTCACCACGAAGGCGGCCGCTTCCGCCGCGCCGCGCGCGGGATAGAGGCCGACATATTTGCCGAGCCCGGTGAGCCACATGAGGAAGACGAGGCCGGTCATCGCCACGCCGATCAGCAGCACCGCGCCCACTGGGCCGACCGCCGGACCGCCGGCGATCGCCACGCCGGCGCCCGAGGCGCCGATGGCGGTGGCCGTCCAGAACGCGGCGCGCGGCAAGTCGAACCCTGCGCCCTGCTCGTTTTGAGCGGGCGCGCGGCGCGGCGCGTCAGCGATATCGGTCATGGGCCTAATGCTCCAGAGTCGTCATTGTGGCCGATTCGGAACCGGAGCGGCGCCTCTGCGCCTACGCTGCGCGGCGAGACGCAAGACATAACCGATCACTTTAGCCACAGCTTCGTAGTGTTCGCGGGGTATTGCGGCATCAATCTCTGCCGAAGCGTAAAGAGCCCGCGCGAGCGGGGGATCCTCCACGATCGGCACGCGCGCCTCCTCCGCGGTCTCCCTGATTCGCAGCGCGACCTCATCGACCCCCTTGGCGACGCAGATCGGCGCTGCGGTTTCGCCGGCCTCGTATTTAAGCGCCACGGCGTAGTGCGTCGGGTTGGTGACCACCACCGTCGCCTGCGGCACCGCCGCCAGCATGCGCCGGCGCGCGCGCTCGCCGCGGACCTGGCGCAGCTTCGCGCGAATGTGGGGATCGCCTTCGGATTGGCGCAACTCGTCGCGGACTTCGCGCCGCGTCATGCGCATGCGCTTCATGTAGCTGCGCCGCGTGAAGAAGTAATCGCCCGCGGCGATCACCGAAAACGCCGCCAGGCATGCGCCGACGAGCGCCAGCGCCTTCTCCTGCGCGATCGGCCAGAAGGTCGAGAGATCGCGCGTTGCGGCGTAGAGGATTTCCCCGTCGCGCGGCCATAGCGCCCATAAGGCCGCCGCCCCGATGACGATGAATTTGAGCGCCGCCTTGGCGAAATTGCCGAACGCTGCCGGCCCGAACACGCGCCCGAAGCCCTTCACCGGATCGATGCGGTCGAAACTCGGTTTCATGCGCTGCGCCGCCCACGTGGGCTTGTCCTGAATAATGCGCGCGGTGATCCCCGCTGCGATCAGCACGAGCGCGAACAGCCCCAGCGGCGCGCCGGCGCGCATCAACACCTCGGCGAACAGCTGGCGCATGGAGGCTGCATCCACCGCCACGTTCGCGGCGGCGGAAAAGAGGCCGACGAGCAACCGCCCCAGGCTTTGCGCCATCGATCCCGCGAACAGCGCCGTGGCGATGGCGCCGGCGGCCAGCATGATCCAGGCCGCGGCTTCCGTGGAATAGACGACCTCGCCGCGCCGGCGCGCCTCCTCGAGTTTCTGCGCCGTCGGTTCTTCTGTCTTGTCGTCCTGATCGGCCTCGTCCGCCATCGCCTAGCGCCTCACTGCAGCGTTTGGGTGAAGCGCTCGAGCCGATCGAGCCACACGAGCGCGCCGCTGGAGAGCACCAGCGCCAATAGGATGAAGCCGCCCAGCACGTTGGCGGGCATCGCCACGAAGAACACCTGGATCTGCGGAATGAGCCGGCTCAGCACGCCGAGGCCGACGCGGAACACAACGCCCGCCAGCATCAGGGGAGCGGCGATCTGCACGCCGAGACGGAAACTGTCGCCCGCCGCGCGCAAGCCAAGCTCGGATGCGTCCGCCACGTCGGGCAGATGGCCAGGCGTGAACACGCGATAGGAGCCGACGACGGCGGCGATCAGCGCGTGATGCAGATCGGTGGCGAAAATCAGCGCGACGCCGAGAACACCGAGAAAGATCGCGATCACCTGGCCTGCCTGGCCCTGGCTGGGGTCGGCGGTCTGCGCGAAGGAGAGCCCCGTCTCCATGCCGATGACCTCGCCCGCCGTGGTGAGCGCGGCCATCAGCATGCGCGCCACGCCGCCGAGCATGAGTCCCACCGCGATCTCGCTGATCAGCGCGCCCATCGCCACGCCCAGATTGGCCGGCTCGTGCGGCATCAGGGGGGCGAGCATCGGCGTCAGCGCCAGAGTGAGCGCAAGCGCGAAAGCCAGCCGCACGCGCGCGGGGATCGCCGCCTCGCCGAAGCCGGGCAACAGCATCACCATCGCACCGACACGCGCGAACAGTAAAAACACTGCATAAACGTCGAGGCCCCAGAATGTCATGCGTGGGCGCGCTCGTTCTGCAGCGCCCTCCACCCGGCGCGCCCTTTACGCGCGCGCGCCTGCGCGCACGGAGGAAGGAAAGCTGTGGCGTAAACGGCCGTGATCAGTATGCGGCGACGCGCAAGAAGATGTCCTGCATGAATTTGCCGAGCAGCCCGCCCATGATCGGCAGGAACAAAAGCAGCGCCACGAAGATCGAGATGATCTTCGGCACGAAGACGAGCGTCTGCTCTTGAATCTGCGTCAAGGTCTGCAGCAGCGAAACGCCGAATCCCACGGCCAGGCCGACGAGCATCACCGGCGCGGAGATAAGCACCGTGAGCCAGATCGCCTCGCGGCCGAGGTCGAGCACTTCCGCGCCGTTCATGGGCTTCTCCGCCGGTCACGCCGCATGAGGAAGGCGTAAGCATGAATTCGGGGTTAACCATGATTCTCATCCACAACGGCGCGTGCGCGCAGCGGCCGGAAACGATTTCCCAATCTTGCGCGCGTAGAATCATCGGCAATTGACGCATGGGGGGAACGGATGGGTCTCGTTCGTCTGCTGATGCGCCGGGTGCGCCTGGCGCTGCATCGCCAATCCGACGCCTACAACGCCCGCATCCTCGCCGATCTGGGTCTGCGCGGCTAAGGCGGCGCTATCCCGGCGGCGGGCCGTTGGAAAAGCTTTCCACAAGGCTGCCCGCCACGAGCCGCCAGCCGTCCACCAGCACGAAGAAAATCAGCTTGAACGGCAGGCTGATCGTCACCGGCGGCACCATCATCATCCCCATGCTCATCAGCAGTGATGCAATGACCAGATCGATGATGAGGAACGGGATGAACAACATGAAGCCGATCTCGAAGGCGCGCTTCAACTCGGAAATCATGAACGCCGGTATGCAGATGCGCATCGGCAGCGCATCCGGCGTGGACGGCATCGGCTGCTTCGAAAGCTCGACGAACAGCGCCAGATCCTTCTCGCGCGTGTGCTTGATCATGAAGGCGCGCAGCGGCGCCACGATCTTCGGATACGCCTCGGTCAGCTCGACCTGATCCTCCATCGCCGGCTTGACGCCTTGCGTGTAGGCCTGCTCCCATGTCGGGGCCATCACGAAAGCCGTGAGGAAAAGCGCCAGCGAAATCAGCACGGCGTTCGGCGGCGCCTGCTGCAGCCCGATGGCCGTGCGCAGCAGCGACAGCACCACAACGATGCGCACGAAGCATGTCGTCATGATCAGCACAGACGGCGCGATCGACAGCACGGTGACCAGCGCCAGAAGCTGAAACACCCGCTCGGTCAGGCCTGAGCCGGTGCCCAGGTCGACGTTGATCGCCGCCTGCGCATGCGCCATCCCGCCGGCGAACACGCCGAGATAAGCGGCGCCCAGCGCGAAAATCGTCAGCCGCAGCCAGCGCCGCACCGCCTGCCAGGTCATGTCGGGGCATCCGCGGGGGCTGAGGACGCGGGCCGGCTGGCCACCACCACGTCGTGCGTGGCGGAAAGCAGCAGCACATGCTCTTCCGCGTCCACCCGCACGATAAGCAAACGCCGGCGCGGATCGAGGAACAGGCTTTCCACCACACTCATCCGCCGCTTGCCGCCCGGCGCGGGCGCTTGCAGCATCCCCATCCGGCGCGCCGCGAGGGCGGTCGCTGCGATGAGGCCCAGCACAAAAATCAGCGCAAAGAACGCCTTCAGCCAGTCCAGCCAATGCATGGCGCCCGCCGCCCCTTCCGTTCTGAAGGCCTATCGGGCTGGGGTAATGCGAGTCGGGCGCGCTTAAGAGTGGATTAACCATAAGCGCCCAGCCTGTGAGTCACTCTGGAGCCTTGCGTGGACCTCGCCCAATCCCCGTTCTTCGCCGTCTTGCGTGCGCAGCTCCATTATCTGGGCGAGCGCCAGCGCCTGGTGGCGGAAAATATCGCGAACGCCTCCACGCCCGGCTACGCCCCGCGCGACACTGACGCAAAATCCTTCGCCCGCACGCTCGAAGCGATCGCCCAGCCCGCGCAGGCGGGATTCGTGCGCCTGGCGCGCACGCAGCAAGGTCACCTCGCTGGGGCCGGCGGCGGCGCAGGCGACGTGCGCATCGTGAAAGCGGCGGACTCCGAAACCACGATCGACGGGAACGCCGTCATCCTGGAAGACCAGATGCTGAAGCAGGCCGAGACGCGCAGCGCTTATGAGACGGGCATCGCGCTCTATCAGAAGGGACTGCAGATGGTGCGCATGGCGATCAAGGCGCCGGGGCGGTGACGGCGATGAATGAAAGGCATTCCCGATGAGCGATCTCTCCGCCGCGATGGCCGCGGCCGCCTCCGGCATGCGCGCGCAGACCTTGCGCATGCGCATCACCGCCGAAAACGTCGCCAACTCGGACTCTACCGGGCAAACGCCCGGCGCCGATCCGTTCCGCCGCCGCATCCCGATCCTCAAGACCGAGCGGCTGGAGGATGGTGCGCAAGGCGTGAAGATCGCCGGGGCGGAATACGACCAGAGCGATTTCAAGCTGCAGTACAATCCGGGCCATCCCGCCGCCGACGACAAGGGCTATGTGAAGCTGCCCAACGTCGAATCCCTCATCGAGATGATGGACCTGCGCGAAGCAAGCCGCGCCTACGAGGCCAACCTCAACATGATCGACGCCGCGCGCGCGATGACCTCGCGCGCGCTCGATCTGCTGCGGCGCTAAGGCGATGACGCTGGCTCTCTATTTTCTCCGCGCAGCTCCCCTGCTGCTGGGCGCCCTGTTCGACCGCCCGCTGCGGCGCGATCTGCTGCGCGGCCTCTTCCGGCGTTCGCGCCGGATGGTGCCGGTGGTTGAGCAACGCGCGCCGGCCTTGAGTTGGGTGCGCCGCTAATGCCGATCGATCCGTTATCAGCCTCGAAGGCCTATCAAGCGGTCGCTAAAAGCGCGCAGAGCCAGATCGCCGACGGCGTGCAGGAGATCGACTTCGGCGCGCTGGTGAAGAACGCGCTGGCCGATGCGCAATCCTCGACGAAGGCCGCCGAACATCAGAGTTATCTGGCCGCCGCAGGCAAGGCCGACATCGTCGACGTCGTCACAGCGATTTCGGCGGCGGAAAGCACGCTGGAGACGGTGGTGGCCGTGCGCGACCAGGTGATCCAGGCGTACCAGGAAATCCTGCGGATGCCGATCTAACGCCGCCCTTTACGACACCGCATCGTTTCCAGCGCAGGTTTTCACCCGCTGCGCGCGCTGCGCCAGGAACACCACTTCGGGATCGTGCACGTTGGTGAAGCGCCAGCCCTGGCCTTCGCGCACGGCCCAATAACAACTCTGCCGCTGGTATTGCGAAGACGCATAGGAGAAACAGAGCGCGCCATCGTCGCGCACGCTCAGGCGGCCCTTGTCGACCGCGCCGTCCATCCAATAGGTCGTTTCACCAGCCGGCGTGATGCATTCGCGCCAAGGCGCGCCATCCGGCTTGTAGACGCCGCCCATATCGAGGCCGAAGAAGGTCGCTTTCGCCTCCCCCGCCTGGATCGCCGCGGCGGCGAGCGCGGGGCCGGCGCCCGCAAGCATGGCGATGGCGACGATGGCGGCGCGCATGATCCCTCCTGTTCGCCGCAGGAAAACGCGCCAGCACGGCGAATTCTAGGCGGCGGCGCGCCATTCCATTGCGCCTGCGGAACCGCAATACTGTTCCGCGCATGACCGAACGATTTCCCACGCCGTGCGTCGGCGTCTTCTGCTTTCGCGGGCGAGAGCTGTTGCTGATCCGCCGGGCGCGGGCGCCGAACGCGGGCGCATGGTCGGTTCCCGGCGGGCGCATCGATTGGGGCGAGCGCGCGGAGGCCGCCGCCCTGCGCGAACTGCGCGAGGAAACCGGCGTCGAGGGCGACCTTATCGGCCTTGTCGAAGCCTATGACGGCTTGTTCCCCGACGCCGAAGCGCCGGAAGCGCATTTCGTGATCCTCGAATACGCCGCGCGCTGGCGCGCCGGCGAACCGCGCGCCACGGAAGAAGCGCTGGAGGCGCGCTTCTTTGCGATGGATGAAATCGAGGCGCTGGGCCTTACGGCGGACTTACTGCGGGTAGCGCGGGCGGCGGCGGCGCTGGCAGGTTAGGATTGAACGCGAAGGAGCCGAACTCGGCGGCGACATCGGGCGTGAGCGCGACGGCCGCCGCAATATCGGCCCGGCCCTCATCGGCGCGTCCGAGCGCAAGATATGCAAGGCCGCGGCCATAAAGCGCTGTGGCGCGGGCGCGGCGAAGACCATCGTTGCGGCCGGGATCCCGCACGAGATTCACGGCCCGGTCGTAATCGACGAAGGCGGCGGCGGCCTCGTGCCGGCGCAGACGCACGAAGCCGCGCGTGGTGATCGACCAAGCGATATTCGGTTGAAGCCGCACGGCCTCGTTGCAATCGGCGAGCGCCTTGTCCAACTCTTCGCCCCATAACGCGCGCGTGCGGCACCGCATCGTCAACGCGTGCTGGTACAGTGGATTGCTTTCTATAAGGCGGTCGCCATCGGCGATCGCGCGCGCATAATCGCCCAGCGCCAGATAGGAGTCCCGCCGCGCCGCGATCGCAGTATCGTACTCCGGCTTGAGGCGCACGGCCGTATCGAAATCGATTATGGCGCGCTGATGGTCGCCCATCATCGCAAATACCTCGCCGCGCTGGCGGTAAAGGTTGGCGTCCTTCGGCTCGCGCAGCAGCGCCTGGTCATAATTGGAGAGCGCTTCATCGTATTTCTTAATTCTCACCATCGATTCCGCCATCGCGGCATAGGTTTCCGCAGTGGTGCGCCCGCTGCGGTACCAGACAGTGCTGAAGGCTTGATAGGTGATGGCGCCGCCGATGGCGCCGACCGCAGCCATCGCCAGCAGCGCCAACGGAACCGCCGCGGCGGCGCCCGCCAGCGGCGCGCCTCCCTGCTTGCGTATGAGCAGGATCACGCGCACGATCTTCGACGCGAAGAACAGCGCAATCGCCAGCGGCACGCCCAGATGCGCGATCGTCGGCACGCCGCCAGCCAATTGCCCGCCGGCGAGCGCCACCAGCGCGAACAAGAAGACGATCTCCACGAACGCCGCGATGCAATAGGCGAAGCACGCGAACAGCGCATGCGCGCTTTTCACACCGCGCCCCATGACGAGCGAGATGAGCCCGGAGACGATCCAGAGGGCGGCGATGTAGGGCAGCGCAAACAGCACCGCCTTCATCCCATCTGTCTCGCCGTAGAAGGCCATCGCCGCGTTGAGGAAATCCTCGCCGGCGGACTTCGAGAACAGATCGAGCTTGCCGAGTGCGCGGATCGCGCCCGACAGGATCACGCCGGTGATCAACGCCAGCAGAAAGGGCGACGGCAGCGGGCGATAATTGCCGCTTTCCGCCGCGCGAAGGATCGTGCTGGGCTTGGACGCGAGCAATGTAAAGGGCAGCACCGCCGCGCGGACGACGAATTCGGCGAGCGAGCGCGCGCCCGCCTCGAACACGTTTTCCTCCGTGCGCGCAGGCGGCGATTCCTGCGTGCGCTCCGGCCTCTTATCCACCGCAACATCGCTCATGCGGCACCCCACCCGATGCGTACTATAGCGGGGCCGCGACGCAGCGGAAGGCGGAAATCAGCCTTGCGGCGGGGGTGGCGGCGTGCGGGCGCGCAACGCCGCGATCTGAGCCATCGCCGCGCGCCACGCCTGCTGCGGGCGCCCGTCCTGCGCAGCGACGCGTGCTGCGCCGCCCATGTCCATCGCCGCTTTCAGCGCTGATAGGATCGCCACGGCGAAGACCGGCTGGCCGAGCGCAAGCACGACGAAGCCGCCCGCGATGATCGTTACGTGCAGCACGACGATCCGCCCGTACGGCCGCGACATCTGCGTCATCGGATCGGTTTCGCGGTATTCGCGCCGGCCGAGGAAGAACACGAAGAACATCGCCGCGTGCCAGACCACCATTGCGGCGAAGCCGGCGCGCAGACCCGGCGTCGCCAGCGCAATATGGCCGACGAAGCCCAACGGATCGGCGAACGGATCAGCGCCGCGCGCAAGCGTTTCGAGACCCTGACCAAACATGGTCCACACGAACACGCCGTGCACGGCGCAGAACATGCCGTAGTGGAACAGGAAGAAGGCGATCAGAAACAGCGCGCCCACTCCCGCAGCCGGTCCTTGCGCCGCCCCGCTCACCCCCATGCGCAGCGCGTTGAACACGCCGACGACGACATTTTCGAGCCAATAGAGCAGCATGAGCGCGCCCGCGCTCCAGCCCCAGAACAGCACGCCAGCCACCGGGATGGCGTTCGCGGCGAGCGCGCCCCACACGCGCGGTGACGCGAAATTGAACTGCGCCAGCCCGGCCATGCGCGTGATCCTGCAGCACTTCGCCCCGTTGGGGAAGCTTTACAAGGCGGACGAAGGCTTCGATGGTCGCCGCGCCACGGAGGGGATTCCATGCGGTGTTTCGCGTTCGCCTTCATCGCCGCGCTGGCGCTTGCGAGCCCGGCGCACGCGAAGGATTGGCGCATCAGGCCGGGGCCGGAGGCGCCGGGCCTGCTGGCCGCAGCGCTGGCGCATGCGCAGCCGGGTGATTCTATTCGCTTCGCACGCGGCTTCTTCGCGCTCGACGCCGGCTTCACGCTAACGACGGACGGTGTCGATCTGCTCGGCGAAGGCCAGGACAAGACGATCCTCTCCTTCGCCGGCCAGCAGGGCGCAGGCGACGGGGTGACGATCGCGGCGCGCGGCCTCGTGGTGCGCGATCTGGCGATTGAGGACGCGCGCGGGGCGGCGCTGAAGATCGCCGGCGCCGACAGCGTCGCGGTGCGCGGCGTGCGCGCGCAATGGGCGCAGAGCGCGCCGGCGGCTTCTGGCGTCGCCATCGAGACATCGAGCAATGTGCTGGTGCAGGAAACGATCGCGCGCGGCGCCGGCGCGGGCGTCGCCGTTCTGGGCGCACGCACGGTGGTGGTGCGCGACAGCGTGCTGGAAAACAACATCGTTGGCCTGCGCGTTTCCAACAGCGTCGCGGTCGAGGCGTTCGGCAATGTCGCGCAACGCAACGCGACCGCCGTGGCTGTGTTCGACGAGGCGGGCAAGCAGCAGGCGGGCGACGGCGTGCTGCTGACGCGCAACAAATTTCTTTCCTCCGACGGCGCGAATTACGCGCCCGCCGGCTCGCCGCTGGCGGCGGCGCCGGCCGGCGTCGGCGTGTTCGTTTCCGCCGCACGCGCGGTGCATGTCGTGGAAAACGACATCGGCGAAAATCCCACCGCCAACGTCGTGCTGATGGCATGGCCGCAGCCCGCGGCGGCGGCGAATTTCAATGCGTTGCCGCGCAACGTCGCGGTGCGGAAGAACCGCTTCGGCCGCACGGGCTTCGCGCCAGCTCCTGCCTTCGCGCGCCTGCAAAGCGTCGTCGCGCCCGACGTGATCTGGGACGGAGCCACCGCCTATTTCGCCGGCGGCGCGCCGCACCAGGAGCCGGTGCTGCTCGCCGTCGAAGACAACAAGAGCGATCAAAAGGGCGGGCCGCGCGGCTATGTGCTGGGCCTGATGAGCGCGGGCGGCGATTTCGCCGAAGCCGAGCCAGCCGCAGCCTATCCCCCGGTGACGACGGTGGGCGAGCTAGCCCCCGTGAAGCTGCCTAAAACGGTGCGGTGACGCTGCGAGCGCCCGCCCTTCCGGCGACGCGCGCCGTAATGCGCGCGATTAGGGGAATGGCCTTGGGCGAAAGCCTCCTCTTCGCGTAGCAGCGCCCCATGAGCGAACCCAAGACCACCATGGCCGGCCGCGCCGAACACGTCATCGAGCGTGCGATCTTCGTCAGCCGCTGGCTGATGGCGCCGGTCTATTTGGGACTGATCGCGGCGCTGGCGATCCTCATCGTCACCTTCTTCCGCGAACTCTATGTCCAGGCGCCGCACATTCTGGCGATGGACGAGACCGACATTATCCTGTTGGTGCTGACCCTGGTGGACCTCTCGCTTGCCGGCAATCTGGTACTGATCATCCTGTTTTCCGGTTACGAAAATTTCGTCTCCAAGCTGGAAAGCGCGCGCGACGATCCCGACCGCCCGGAATGGATGGGCACGCTGGATTTCTCCGGCCTGAAGATCAAGTTGATCGCTTCGATCGTGGCGATCAGCGGCATCCATCTGCTGAAAATATTCATGAACATCGACAATTACCGCCCCGAGCAGTTGCTCTGGTACGTCGTCATCCATCTGACGTTCGTGGTGTCTGGCGTAGCGTTCGCGGCGATGGATTGGATCGAGGCCAAATCCCACGCCGTGAAATAGAACTAGAAGAACGCGAAGGCGCGGATTTCGATGCTTTCTCGGGGGCCGGCGTCAGCCGGAGTATTTGGGTCCTTGAAGGAGGCGTGCGCCGTCCACCGCGCGCGGGCGGGATCGGAATCGTACACCTTGAACACGATCGCCTCGTTGCGCTGCATGCGCGGGAAATAGAACCATTGGTGGTTCGGATTGTGCTGAACCGCGTAGGTTTCGCCGACGCGGTTGGGGAAGCGCCGCTCCGCCGCGATCAAGTCCTTTTCCTCCAGGGAGCGCGCGTCGATCAGCGCCAGGGGATCGCGCAGGATCGGCTTATTGATCGGGCGCCATGCCTGGATGATCGCGAAGCGGCGCTGCAACAGCGTTTCGGCTTCGTCGGGCAGCAAATCCTTCACCCGCTGCGGCCCCGACCAGGCGGTGTAATCGTTGTGCACGCCGTTCAGTGGTTCGCGGATCTGGCGCGCCTCGCGCGTGGCCGCATCTCCCGAGCGGAGGGTGTGATCAAAGATGTGCACGCGCTTGGCGCCGGCCTGCGCCGCGATCAGGCGCTCCATCTCGGGATAATAGATCGTCTCGATGGCGCCGGGTTCGAAGAAGTCCCGCATCGCGGTGGCGTGATCGGCCAGTACGAAGCCCTGGACGTCGAGGCTAAGGCTGGAACGGATCGGGCGCGCGTCGCGCACGCTCATGCGGTGGCTTTCGTTCGCGCCCGTGCCGCGCCGCTGCAGCCCGCCGGGCCCCGCGCCATAGGTTTCGCCGACCGGCTTCACGCCCGTCCATACCGCGTAGGAGAAGCTGCCCTCCACGCGCTCGCCAGCCAGTGCTTCCGCCATCGCTGCATTCTCCACGCTTGGGCCTCAGAGGTAGGCCGCGGGCGCTTCCGCCGCAACCGGCCCCTCGCGGGACGGCGGGAAGCGCGCCATAAGGTCGGGCGCCAACGACGTCACCCGGAGGGCTCATGCGCCGCGCGGCTGCGATCCTGCTTCTCGTTCTGCTCGCCGCCTGCGGCGGGCGCGCGCTGTTTCCGTCGGAAACCAACGGGCGGGCCGCCTGGGACAGCCGCCCGGAAGGCCGCGCCTGGACGCAGATGACCCGCCTGGCGCTGGACAGCGAAGGGGCGAACCTGATGGCCGCCACACCAGGCGACGTGAACGCCTTCTGCCCCAATTACGCGGCGCTCGAGCCCTCGGGCCGGCGCGAATTCTGGGCGATGCTGGTGTCGGAGATCGCCGCCGCCGAAAGCGGCCTCGATCCCGCCGCCGTGAAGGGCCCGCGCCGCGGCCTGCTGGGCATCTCGCCGGACGCCGCGCGCGGCTATGGCTGCGCCAATGTGGGCGTGGCCCAGCTCAACGACCCGCAGACCAACCTCGCCTGTGGCGTGCGCATCCTGGCGGCCACCGCTGGGCGCGACGGGCTCGTCAGCGGTTACACCGCACAAGGCTGGCGCGGGGCGGGACGCTTCTGGACTTCGCTGCGCCGGCCCGAGGCGATCGCCGATCTGCAGCAGCATCTGAACGATCAATCCTTCTGCCGGCGCAGGACCGCATGATCCGGTTCAGCCCCGCTTCACGTTCCCGCCGCTATCGCTGATAAGTAATATGTCGACGATGCGTGCGATTCTGCATTCCGCCCTCGCCCTATGCGCCGGGCTCTGGTTCGCCGGGCTCTGCCTCGCCGCGCCCGCCGCGGCGCAGGCGCAAGGCCAGCGCGAGCCGCCGAACTACGAGGCTGACCTCGCCAATCTCTCCGCCGTGCTCGGCTCTTCGCACTACATTGCGCGGTTGTGCAACGGACGCAGCGATCAGACCTGGCGCAACCGCATGCGCGATTTCATGAACCTTGAAGGCCCGCCCGGCACGCCGCGCCGCGCCGCGATGGTGGAATCGTTCAACGGCGGCTTTCGCGATCAGGAAGAACGCTTCCCGCAATGTTCCCCTGCGGCGCAGGCGGCGGCGAAGGAATTGCGCGCCCGCGGCGCACGCCTCACTGCAGCGCTCGCCGCGCGCTACCGCTAGCGCTATAATCGCGGGCGATGAAGCATGCGGGCCCCGAAGCGCTGAAAACCCTTGACGGTCTGCTCGCTGAGGTGCGCGCGCATGGCCTGCGCGAACCGCGGCCGGGCGTGTTCTACCTCCAGGGCAAGGCATGGCTGCACTTTCACGAAGACCCTGCCGGCCTGTTCGCCGATCTGCGTGAGGGCGGTGATTGGCGGCGCGTCGACGTGAGCAAGGCGGCAGGGCGCACGCGGCTGCTGGCGATGATCACCCGCGGCCTGCGCGCCTAGACCATCGCCGCCGCGCGCGCCCAGATCGCCTCCAGCGCATCGCGCGGGTGCGGGCATGCAGCGCCCATGCGCGCCAGGAACAGATGGCGCGCGATCTCGGCCTGTTGTTCGATATTGTAGGCGGTGAGCGCCTTGCCCGGCGCGATCGCGTAGCTGTAGGCGCGATCGCCCAGCGCAAAGAGCTTGGCTCCGGCCAGAAACACGCCGCGCCGCGCCTGCCAGCAATGGGCGAACTCGTGCACCAGCCAGCCCTGCTCTTCGATGTCGGCTTCGGCGAAATCGCGCGCGGCGCGCCAGCGCGAGAACCAAATCACGCGCCCCGCCGGCACCATCGCGCCGAAAAACAGGCGCGGCGCCTGCACCACGCGCAACACGCCGGGGTCGAGGCTCGCCGCAAACATCGTACGCGCGATGGCGGCTTCGCCGCGCGTTAGCGGCCGGCTTTCGCCCGCCTGCATGCGCGCGGTCAAAAGACCGCCTCGATCAGCTTCGGCCCCGGCTGCGCCAGCAGGCGCGCGAGTGCGGCGTCGAATTCTCCCGCCGTCGCAGAGCGCACGGCGTGCACGCCCTGGCCTTCCGCCAGCTTCACCCAATCGAGCGGCGGATCGCCAAGCGAGAACAACTTCCGAGCCGCTTCGCCGGGGGCCGCGCCTGCGCGCATCATTTCCACGTTCAGCACCATATAGGCGCGATTGGCGAACACGATGGTGAGGATGTCGAGCCGTTCGCGCGCCATCGTCCACAGCGACTGCAACGTATAAGCGGCCGCACCATCGCCCGCGAGGCAAATCACTTTCGCATCCGGCCGCGCAACGGCGGCGCCGATGGCCAAGGGCATGCCTTCCCCGATCGCGCCGCCTGCGCCGTAAAGCCATGTGTGGCGCGCCGCGCCCGCGGTATTCAGATGGATTGTAAATGCCGACGTCACGCCATCGTCGCAGACGATCGCACCCTCCGGCATGCGCCGCGCCAGAGACGTGGCGACCGCATACGCGTTGAGCGGCCCGCTCACCGCCGGCGGCTCGCTTGCGGGAGCGCCCTCGCCCTGCGCCGGCGCGCCCAACGCATCGGCGAGAGCGCCCGCCGCCGCCGCGGAATCGATTTCCGGCCCGCCGACCTCGATCATGCGCGCGCCCGCGGGCGCCAGCACGTTCGCCTTGCCGGGATAGGCGAAGAACGCAACCGGCGGCGTCGAGCCCAGAAGCGCCAACGCGTCGATCTCCGCCAGCGCGCTCTGCGCGAGTTCGGGAAAGTACGTCAGCCGTTCGGGCGCGAAGCGGCGGGCGCCGCGATCGGCGCGTGCAGGAAACGTATCTTGCAGCACGCGCACGCCCACCGCCGCCAGCCGCGCGAGTTGAGCCAGGCCGTCTTCCAAGAGCGCGCTTCCCGCCGCGAGCACCGCCGGCTTGCGCGCGGCGCGCAGCGCCTCCGCCGCCACAGCAATCAGCGTAGGGTCCGGCGCCGCCGGCGCGGCTCTGCGCGGCAGCGACGCGCTTGCGCCGCCTTCTTCCCACGCGGCATCCGCAGGAACGATGACGAACGCGTTGCCCGCCGGCGGACCGAAGCTGGCGGCCCACGCTTCCGCCGCCGCATGCCCCGTTTCGCCCGCCGTGCGCGGCATCACCGTCCATGCCGCCATCGGTGCGACCAGCGCTTCGATATCGGCGGCGAGCGGCGGATCGAGAGGATGATGATAGGTCGCGTGATCGCCGATGACATGAATCGCCGGAACGCGCGCACGACGCAGATTATGGATGTTCGCGCCGCCGTTCAGGTAGCCCGGTCCCAGATGCAGTAAAGTCATCGCCGGTTCGCCCGTCATCCGCGCAAAACCGTCAGCGGCGCCAGTGGCCACGCCTTCGAACAGGCACAGCACCGGACGGATGAGCACCTCGCCGTCCAGCGCCGCGACCAGATGCATTTCCGTCGTGCCCGGATTGGCGAAGCAGACGCGCACGCCAGCGCTGGCCAGGGTCTGGATGAGCGCTTGAGCGCCGTTCATCGCACGCCTCCTTGCGGATTGTCGTCGCCTCGCCCGCGGAGGGAAGGCACAATGGCGCCATGGCCGAGGAGCTGGAAGTCCGCGTCGGGCGCATTGAAATGCTGGACATCGACGCGATCGTAAACGCCGCTAACCGCGCGCTGGCGCCCGGGGGCGGCGTCGACGGCGCGATCCGATCGGCCGCCGGCCCTGAGCTCGCCCGGCTGCTGGCCGCGGCCGGCGCGATAGGCGAAGGCGCGGCGCTGACGACGCCGGGTTTCCGCCTGCCGGCACGCTGGATCATTCATACCGCGGCCCCGGTGTGGAGCGCGCCGGGCCTCGCCAACGAAAAGATCGCCACAATGCGCGCCTGCTATTCCGCCTGCCTCACCGCCGGCGCGGAGGTCGGCATCGCCGAGATCGCTTTTCCCGCGTTGGGGACCGGCGCATTCGGCTGGCCCAAGCCGCTTGCGTGCGAAACCGCCGTCGGCGTCGCGCGCGCGCACCCGGCGCCGATCCGGCGCGTGGTGTTTTGCTGCTTTACCGAAGAGGACGCAGCGCTCTATCGCGCAGCCCTCGCACGGCGCGATTAGCCTCTTGCTCAAACCGTATCGGTGATTTTAGCTATGGCTGTCGTCGGGCGTCCCGGCGACCGCGTTCTCAGGGCGGGGTGCAAGTCCCCACCGGCGGTGATGGCGGCGTACGCCGCACGAGCCCGCGGGCGCCCGCCGTGCCTGCATGGCGGGGACAGCAGACCCGGTGCGATCCCGGGGCCGACGGTACAGTCCGGTTATGAGAACTCGCGCCGCTTGGCCCGCGCACGCGCGCGCCGCGCGGGGCGTTCCCTGAGTCGTGGTTTCATCCGTGAGGAAAGCGAACCATGACCGTCAAACAGAAATCCTCAAGGTCCGGCGCGCCCTCCAGGGCCGAAGCGAAGCCGCCGCCCAAGCGCATGCGCGTGGCCTTCGTGAAAGCGGGCTGGCACGCCGACATCGTCGACAGCGCCCTCGCCGGCTTCGCCGAGGAGATGGCGCGCCTCGGCTACGATCCCGAAGCGATCGACGTGTTCGACGTGCCCGGCGCGTTCGAAATTCCGCTCCACGCGAAAATGATCGCGCGCTCGGCCTATTACAGCGCCGTGATCGGCGCGGCCTTCGTCGTCAATGGCGGCATCTACCGCCACGACTTCGTTTCGGAAACAGTCGTTGGCGCGCTGATGCAGGTGCAGCTGCAAACGGACGTGCCGATGATCTCGGTGATCCTCACGCCGCACAATTTCCATGAGCATGAGGAGCACCGGAACTTCTTCCGCGAGCATTTCGTGACGAAGGGCGCGGAAGCCGCGCGCGCGTGCGCCAGCACGGTGGAGAGCCTGCGCCGGCTGCCGCGCCGCGCCGCAGCGGCCTAGCCAAGCGCTTCGAGGAAGCGGATCGGTTCGCCGAGGCCGGGCGCGATGAGCGCGCCGTCGCGCATCACCGTGCGCCCGCGGATGATGGTGGCCACCGGCCAGCCCTTCGCGTGGAAGCCGTCGAAGGGTGTCCAGCCGGCGCGCGTGGCCTGCTCGGCCGCGGTGATCACATGCGTGCGCGCGAGATCGACGAGCGTGAAATCCGCGTCATAGCCCAGCGCGATGCGCCCCTTGCCGCGGATGCCGAACACACGCGCCGGGCCCGCGCTGGTGAGGTCGATGAAACGCTCCAGAGAAAGCCTCCCTTCGGCCACGTGCGTTAGCATCACCGGCACGAGTGTTTGCACGCCCGGCATCCCCGAAGGCGATTGGGGATAGGGTTGCGCCTTTTCCTGCGCCGTGTGCGGAGCATGATCGGTGCCCAGCACATCGACGACGCCTTGCGCGATCCCGAGAGACCAGAGCGCTGCGCGATCCTCCGCGTAGCGGATCGGCGGGTTCATCTGCGCGAACCCTTTGAGCCGCTGATACACATCGGGCGCCTCGAAGGTGAGGAATTGCGGCAAGGTCTCCACCGTGGCCACATCCTTCGCGGTGGCGAGGAACGCCATCTCTTCTTTCGAGGAGACATGCAGCACGTGCACGCGCTTGCCGTGGCGGCGCGCCGCGGCTACCAGGCGCTTCACCGCGATCAGCGCGGTTTCTGCGTCACGCACTTCGGGATGGCTCGTCCAATCACCCGCGCGCGCCACGGTCTTGCGCTCGGTGAGACGGTCGTCCTCTTCCGCATGGAACGCCGCGCGGCGCTTGATGTTGGCGAGCACGCGGTTGAGACCCTCTTCGTCCTTCACCAGCAGCGAGCCGGTGGACGAACCCATGAACGTCTTCACGCCGGCGCAGCCGGGCACGCGCTCCAACTCCGCCAGCTGATCGAAATTCTCCGCCGCCGCGCCGACATAGAAGGCGTGATCGACATGCATGCGGTTTTTCGCGCGGGCGAGCTTGTCCTGCAGCGCGGCCTCCGTGGTGGTGGACGGATTGGTGTTCGGCATCTCGAACACGGCGGTGACGCCGCCAAGCGCCGCCGCGCGCGAGCCGCTTTCCAGATCTTCCTTGTGGACGAGGCCCGGCTCGCGGAAATGCACCTGGGTGTCGATCACGCCGGGCAGGATGATGAGGCCCTTAGCGTCGAAGCGTTCCCCCGCGCTTGCTTGGGAGAGATCGCCGATCGCGGTGATCTTGCCCCCCGTCACGCCGACGTCCAGCCGCGCCCGGCCCGCATGGTTCGCGACGGTTCCCCCGGCAAGGATCAGATCGTAGGTCATCGGGTTTCCAAGAGTTCGCGCGCGGCGGCGATCGCCGCGTCCGCTGTGAGATCGGTCATCCAGGTGCGGGCGTGATCCTCCCGATCGCCGCCTTCGCGCAAGATGTCTTCGTAGGATTTCTTCCCGCGCAACGCCCGCGTGCGCGGCCCGCGCGGCCCATAGATGCGCTCGTCGGAGGGACCGAACAGCGCCAGCGTCGCCGCGCCCACGGCGGCGGCCAAATGCGTCGGCCCGGAATCGTTTCCCACATAGAGCGCCGCGCGCCGCATCAGCGCCGCGGAGGCCAGCAGATCGAGCTTGCCGGCCGCGTCGATCGCATCGAAGCCGCCGGCGCGCAGGGCCGCGATCAGCGGCGCGTTGCGTTGCGCATCGTCCGGCCCGCCGACGCAGACCACGCGCCCGCCGCGCAACGGCCCCTCCAGCAGCGCGCACGCCAAGGCTTCGTAGCGCTCCCCCGGCCACATCTTGCCCAAGGCGCTGGCGCCCAACGCCAGCACCAGCAGCGGCGCGCCGTCCCCCGACACGGCGCTCGCCTCCATCCCCGCGCGCGCATCGAGATGCACTTTCGGCGCGACGCGCACGCCGGGGGCGAACATCGCGCCCAATTCGTCGAGCTTATGAAGGCCGCGGCGTTGGCGAAAAATGATCCGCCGCTCCACCGGCAGAAAGAAGCTCAGCAAGGAGCCGCGCACATCGATCGCCAGATCGTAGGCATGGCCGGCGGCGCGTAGCTCGCGCCACAGCGCATGCCAGTGGCCGTCGCGCTTCTGCTTGCGGATAACGTGCACGCTGTCGAGCCCGGGGGTCGCGCGGAACAAGGGGGCCGCCAGCGCGCCGCAGGCGATGGTGACGCGCTCCGCGCCCGCCAGCGCGCGGCCATGCTCCAACGCGGCGGTGGAGAGCACCGCATCGCCGATGCGCGTGGAGGTGATGAAGAGAAGATGGGCCAAGCGCCTGGGGCTTAGGGGCCGGCGCGAGGCTTGCCAAGCGGGGCGGCGCGCCTCACCTCTGCGGCCATGGGGCAAGACCTTCTCCGCTTGGACCGCGCCGTCTTCGCCATCACCGGGCCGGAAGCCGCGCCGTTTCTGCAAAACCTCCTTACCCACGACCTGGACCGCCTCGCCGGCCAGCCTGCGATTTATGCTGGGCTGCTCACGCCCCAGGGCAAGATCGCCTTCGATTTCTTGCTCTGGCGTACAGAGGGCGGCGTTCTCGTGGACGTGCACGCCGGCGCGACGGAGGCGCTGCGCAAACGCCTGACGCTCTTCAAGCTGCGCGCAAAGGTCGAGATCGGCGCGATCCAGCCGGTCGGTGTCTTCCACGCCGGATCGGCGCACGCCGGCTTCGTCGCCGATCCGCGCAATATAGCGCTCGGGTATCGCCTGATCGCCCCGGCGGAAACGCCCGCGCCGATCGCCGAACCGGAAGCCTACAAAGCGCTGCGCATCGCCGTCGGCGTGCCCGATCCCGTATACGACGCGCCCAACGAGGAAGCCTTCGCGCTCGAAGCGCTGTTCGAGGAATTGGACGGCGTCGATTTCAAAAAGGGCTGCTTCGTCGGCCAGGAAAATGTGAGCCGCATGAAGCGCCGCGCGACAACGCGGAAAAAGTTCTGCCCCGTGACGTTCGAAGGAGACGCGCCGCCGTTCGGCGCCATCGTGCGCGCGGGGGCAGCAGAGCTGGGCTCGATCCGTTCCGCCATGCCGGACCGCGCGCTCGCCTTCCTGCGGCTCGACCGCGCGCGCGAGGCGCTCGCAAAAGGCGAGACGATCGAGGCCGAAGGGCGCCCCTTGCGCCTCGACCCGCCGGCATGGCTCATTCAGCCTGCGGGCGAGTGAGGGAATCCATGTTCGGACAGCATTGGGGCGGCGGCGTCACCATCGGCTTTCTCGTGGCGCTGGTGCTGGGGTTGTGGGCCGTGGTGAACGTGGCGCAGAGCAGCGCAAAACCGTTCAGCAAGGCGCTCTGGATCGTGTTCGTGCTGTTCATTCCGTACCTGGGCTTTCTCGTCTGGCTGTTCTTCGGCCCGCGCACGGGCGCGAAAGCATGAGCGAGAAGCATCGCTGCGGCTGGGCCCCCGGAACCGATCCGCTCTACGCCGCCTATCACGACGAGGAATGGGGCGTGCCGGAATGGGATGGGCGCGCGCTCTGGGAAAAACTGGTGCTTGACGGGTTTCAGGCGGGCCTCGCCTGGATCACCATCCTGCGCAAGCGCGAGACGATGCGCGCTGCGTTCGACAATTTCGAGCCCGCGCGCGTGGCGCGGTATGACGAACGGCGCATCGAAAAACTGCTCGCCGATCCGGGCATCATCCGCTCGCGCGCGAAAATCGTGGCGGCGATCGAAGGCGCGCGCCTCTATAATGCGATGGCGAAGCAAGGCGAGGATTTCAGCGCCTACATCTGGTCCTTCACCGGCGGCAAGCCGATCCAGAACCGCTGGGAGCACTACACATCCGCGCCGACGCAATCGCGCGAAAGCGAGGCGCTCTCGAAGGATTTGCGCACGCGCGGCTT
>JBFWWB010000040.1:0-20979 GCA_050246435.1 Hyphomonadaceae bacterium | reverse complement strand
GATGACGGTGGCCAGTTCGCGCCGGACGAGCCCATCGTGCTACCGGAAACCGGGCTTGGCCTGCTTTCCGATCCCGAGCGGTACGTGCTGCGCCGTGCGGATGAGCCATCGCTGCTCACGCCGGAAATCCGCCGTTTCATGCAGGAGCCGACACCGCTTGTCGTTTCTAAGTCCAATCTGCGCTCGCGGGTGCATCGCCGCGTGGCGGCAGATTATATCGGCGTGAAGCGCTACGACGAGAATGGCGACACGATTGGCGAGACGCGCTTCGTGGGCCTGTTCACATCCGACGCGTACAACGAATCCACCCGCGAAATTCCGCTGCTGCGCCGGAAGGTGCAGCGCGTGCTTTTAGCCACCGGCGCCTCTCCCGGTGGGCACGATTTTCGCGTGCTGCAGAACATCCTCGAAACCTATCCGCGCGACGAACTCTTCCAGATCGGCGAACTCGAATTGCTGCAGGCCAGCGTCGGCATGTTGCATCTGGCCGATCGCCCGCGCACGCGCCTCTTCGTGCGGCGCGACCGGTTCAACCGCTTCATCTCCGCGCTCGTTTTTGTGCCGAAGGACCGCTTCAACTCCACGCTGCGCGAGCGTGTGGGCGAAGCGCTCACAGCGGCCTATGGCGGGCGCGTCGAGGCGTTCTATCCCACGCTTGGCGAAAGCCCGCTGGCGCGCATCCATTTCCTGATACAGGAAATCGACAAGACCCGCCCGGAGTCAAACATCGCGGCGTTGGAAGCGCAAATCGTTGCGTTCGCGCGCACCTGGCAGGACCGCTTCGCCGCAGCGCTCGCCGAAAGTTCGCTGCCCGCCGAAACGCGCGAAGCGCTCTCCCAGCGCTTCGCCAACGCCTTCACGGCGGCATACCGCGAGCGCTTCCAGCCAGCCGACGCGCTGATCGACATCGAGGAGCTCGGCAAGATCGACGGCCCCGGCGTGCGCGTGCGGGCGTATCGCCTCGCGGGAGACGGGCCGGAAAAGCTGCGCTGCAAGGTGTATGCGCGCGCCAATCCGCTGGCGCTTTCCGAAACCATGCCAGTGCTCGAAAACATGGGCCTGTTCGTGGAGTTTGAAACCGGCTTCAGGGTTTCGCCCGAAGGCGCGGCGGAGGTGTTCTGGGTCCACGATTTGTCGATGCGGACGGCGGACGGCGCCGCGCTCGATTTCGCGATCGTCGAGGATTCCTTCGAGGCGGCCTTCGAAGCGGTTTGGACGGGCCTGGCCGAAAATGACGGCTTCAACCGGCTGATACTCACACTCGGCGTATCCTGGCGCGAAGCAGCGCTGATCCGCGCGCTGGCGCGTTATCGCACGCAGACAGGGCTCGATCCGGGGCAAGCCGTGCAAGAGAAGGCCCTCGCGGTTCACCCCGATATCACGCGCCAGATTCTGGGCCTCTTTCGCGTGCGCTTCGACACCGCGTTGCCCGAGACGATAGACGCGCGGAAAGACTGGGCCACGCAGATCGAACAGCAGATCGAGAGCGGCCTCGCCGCCGTATCCAGCCTCGACGAGGATCGCGTGCTGCGCCGCATCACGCGGCTCGTAAGCGCCATTCAGCGCACGAATTATTATCAGCCCGACGCCGCCGGCGCGCCCAAGACGCATATGAGCTTCAAGATCGCAAGCCCGCAGCTTGACGATCTTCCGCTGCCCAAACCGAACCGTGAAATCTGGGTTTGGTCGCCGCAGGTCGAAGGCGTGCATCTACGCTTTGGGCCGATCGCGCGTGGGGGGCTGCGCTGGTCCGATCGGCGGGAGGATTTCCGCACAGAGGTTCTGGCGCTGGCGAAAGCGCAGCAGGTGAAGAATGCGATCATCGTGCCGGTCGGCGCGAAGGGCGGCTTCTTCCCGAAACTTGCGCGTGGCGCGCCAGCGGACGTACGCGAGAACGGGGTCGCCGCGTACAAAACTTTCCTGCGCGGCCTGCTGGACCTCACGGACGATATCCGCGATGGCGCCGTCATTCATCCAGCGAACGTGATCTGCTGGGACGAAGACGACCCTTATCTCGTGGTCGCCGCCGATAAGGGCACGGCGACCTTCTCCGACATCGCCAACGGCATCGCCGCGGAATACGGATTCTGGCTAGGCGATGCGTTCGCCTCCGGCGGTTCCGCCGGTTACGACCATAAAGCGATGGCGATCACCGCGCGCGGCGCTTGGGAAGCTGTGAAGCGCCACTTCCGCGAGCTGGGAAAGGATATTCAAACGACACCGTTCGACGTGATCGGCGTGGGCGATATGTCGGGCGACGTGTTCGGCAACGGCATGCTGCTGTCGAAGAAGATCCGGCTCCTCGCGGCGTTCGATCACCGCGACATCTTCATCGACCCCACCCCCACCGATCTCGACGCCGCCTGGGCCGAACGCAAGCGCCTGTTCGATAAACCGCGTTCCAGCTGGCAGGATTACGACAAGGCGCTCATCTCCGCAGGCGGCGGCGTATTCAGCCGCAGTGCGAAATCGGTTCCTATTTCGCCTGAGCTGCGCGCGCTGATCGGCTTACGTGAGGAGGCCATGGCGCCAACGGAGCTTATCGCCGTGCTGCTCGCCGCGCCGTGCGACCTTCTGTGGTTCGGCGGCATCGGCACCTTCATCAAGGCTGCGGCGGAGAGCAACGCCGATGTCGGTGACAAGGGCAATGATCTGTGTCGCGTCGATGCGGAGCATATTCGTGCGCGCGTGATCGGCGAAGGCGCCAATCTCGGCGTCACGCAGGCCGGGCGCATCGCTTTTGCCCGCAAGGGGGGACGCATCAATGCCGACGCCGTGGACAATTCCGCCGGCGTCGACACCTCCGACCATGAGGTGAACATCAAAATCCTGCTGGCCGAGGCGCTGCGCGAGGGCGCGCTCAAGCCGGCGGCGCGCGAGCCGCTGTTGGCCGAAATGGCCGACAGCGTTGCCAAGCACGTGCTGAAGCACAACTACGACCAAACGCTCGCGCTCAGTCTCAGCGAAGCCTCCGCCGCCGCCGACCGCGACGCGCATGAACGCTTCATCGTGCGGCTGGAGGCGCAAGGCAAACTCAATCGCGACGTGGAAGGTCTGCCCAGCGCACAGGGATTCACGCAGCTGCGGGAGACAGGCCAGGGGCTCACGCGGCCCGAGCTCGCCAAGTTAATCGCGTACGCCAAATTGGACTTGTCGCATACGCTCGCCGGCGGCGCGGCGCCCGACGATCTCGTGTTCGCAGACATCCTGCGCGGCTATTTCCCGCCGCAGCTGGAGCAATTCGCGGAACCCATGCGCCGCCACCGCCTACGCCGCGAGATCATCGCGACGACCCTGGCCGACAATGTGATCAATATCGCGGGCCCGACTTTCATCGATCGGGTGCGCGAGGCGGCGCAGATCGACGCCGCGACTGCGGTGCTGAGCTTCGCGGCGGTTTCAACGATCTATGCGGCGGAAGAACTCATCGCGCGTGTGAATGCGCTCGACAATCACGCGCCGGCCA
This sequence comes from Hyphomonadaceae bacterium, assembly GCA_050246435.1. Classification (GTDB taxonomy): domain Bacteria; phylum Pseudomonadota; class Alphaproteobacteria; order Caulobacterales; family Aquidulcibacteraceae; genus JAKFWI01. The sequence continues at coordinate 17,513 of JBFWWB010000040.1, read as the reverse complement.
CCGCCCAACTCGCCTTGCACGCCGATATCGCCGTGGGCCTACGGCGCGCTACCATCGCCATGTCGCGGCGCGCGGCGCGCGACTCGAAACCCGGCGTCGCCGCCCTCATCACGCGTTACCAGGCGCCGGTTTTGGCCCAGCGCGGCGCCTTGGGCGCGTCGCTCACGGAAGCGGAGCAGAACGCTTTCGACGGCGACGTCGCATCCCGTGTGCGCCTTGGCGCGCCGGAAGACCTTGCGCGGGATGTAGCGGCGCTGAACCAGCTCGCCGGCTCGCTCGACATCGCCGATCTCGCCGCGGCGCGGCAGTGGCCTGCACCCGCGGTCGCGCGGCTTTATCACGCCGTCGGCGCGCACTTCCTGCTGGATCGCCTGCGCGCTGGCGCCGGCGCGATCGCGCTTACGCAGCATTGGGAGCGCCTGGCGCTGCGCCGCTTGCTGGCGGAGCTCAACGAGGATCAACGCCGCCTGGCGGAGGCCGTGTTGGCGCAAAGCGACGCCCCGCCCGCGCAACTAAGCGGCGATTGGCCAGCCCGCATGACGGCCGATTGGGCCGCGGCGCACGGCGCAACGGCCGCACCCGTGCTGGCGACGATCACCGAAATGCAGGCTTCCGGCGCGTGGACGTTCGCGAAGATCGTGCTGGCGGCGGCGGCGTTGCGGACGCTAGGCGCGCGTTGAACGCCTAGTGGCGGAACTGACGCACGCCGGTGAACACCATGGCGATGCCGGCCTTATCGGCCGCAGCGATCACATCGTCATCGCGCATCGCGCCGCCCGGCTGGATCACAGCCGTGGCGCCGGCCTGGGCCGCCTGCTCCAGTCCGTCCGGAAACGGGAAGAACGCGTCCGACGCGCACACCGAACCGATCGTTTCCGGATCGGCGAGGCGCGCCTGATGAGCCGCCTCTTCCGCCTTGCGGCGCGCGATGCGCGCGGATTCCACACGGCTCATCTGGCCGGCGCCGATGCCCACCGTGGCGCCGTTCTTCGCGTAGACGATGGCGTTCGATTTCACATGCTTGCAGACGCGGAAGGCGAAGCGCATGTCGGCCATTTCCTGCGCCGTCGGCTCGCGCTTGGTCACTACCTTCATCTCGATAGCGCCGGCATCCGAATTATCGCGCTCCTGCACAAGAAGTCCGCCTGAAACGGAACGCGCGAGCCAGCCGCGTTCGGCTGGGTTGGGCAGCCCGCCCGTCACCAGCACGCGCACATTTTTCTTCTTCGCGAGAAACGCCCGCGCCTGCACGGACACGTCCGGCGCGATGATCACCTCAGTGAACACGTCGCTGATCGCTTCGGCGGTTTCGACGTCGAGCACGCCATTCACCGCAATGATGCCGCCGAAGCGGCTCACGGGATCGCAGGCGAGCGCGCGCTCATACGCGGCCTTGAGCGACGGCCCGATCGCAACGCCGCAGGGATTGGCGTGCTTGATGATCGCCACCGCCGGCGCCTGGGCGGGATTGAACTCGCTCACCAGCTCGAACGCGGCGTCGGCGTCGAGAAGATTGATGTAGGATAATTCCTTGCCTTGAATCTGTTCCGCCGTGGCGACGCCGAGCCGCGGCGCGCGCTCGATATAGAACGCCGCCTTCTGGTGGGGGTTTTCGCCGTAGCGCAGTGGCTGCGCCAGCCGCCCGGAAAAGCTGCGCCATGCTGGGGCGTCTTCGCCCAGCGTGTTGGCGAACCAGTTGGCGATCGCCGCATCATAGGCCGCGCAGCGCGCGAACGCCTTCTGCGCCAGTTTGCGGCGCAGCGCGAGGGTCGTCGCCCCGCGGTGCTGGCGCAATTCGTCCAGAATGGAGGTGAGGTCGGCCGCGTCCGTCGCCACCACGACGAAATCGTGATTTTTCGCAGCGGCGCGGATCATCGCAGGCCCGCCGACATCGATATTCTCGATGCATTCCTCGAACGAAGCCCCGCGCGCCACCGTCTCTTCGAACGGATACAGGTTCACATACAGCAGATCGATTGTCGGGATATGGTGATCGTCGAGCGCCTTTTCGTGCTCGGGCGCATTGCGCCGCGCCAGCAGCCCGCCATGCACCTTCGGATGCAGCGTCTTCACGCGGCCATCCATGATTTCGGGAAAGCCTGTCACCAGCGAGACATCCATCGCCGGCACCCCGCCCTCCTTCAGCGCCGCATGGGTGCCGCCTGTGGAGATCAGCGAGATGCCGAATTTTGTCAGCGCTTTGGCGTGTTCAATCAATCCGGCTTTATCGGATACGGAAATCAACGCGCGCTTGATCTCCTGCAGATCGGGCGCGGGGCTCGTGGAAAAAGGCGTAGCGGACATGGCGCGCGGCTCGCTTTCAGAAATGTGACAGCGCCGCCTATCACGGGCGGTCGAGTCGGGTGAAGGCCCAGCGCACGCGATTGGGCGGTCCATCACCAACGCCGTTGGGATCGGCGTTGCCCAGGAGAACGATCTGCTGCGTGCGCGCTGGTCCCTCAGCGCCGCCCAGATAGACGGAATCTTCCAATCGCATGCGGACGCCGTCCGTCCGGATGCGCCAACGCGGCCCTGATGGGGCCTGGATGACAGCCACGCCGGGTTCGCCGAGCGAAACCTCGACTTCGGGATGCAAGTGGAATCGAATCGCGAACGGCGGGCGCCATTTCTCCGTCACCCGCGGGAGGTTAGCCGGTCGCGTCAGCGAATCGAGGCCACGGATGTCAGCGCCGCCCTGGTGGATATAGATGGTGCGCCGGTGGATCAGGCCATAATCCGCGCGATAGCCGTCGTGCTGGCCCTCGATACGGGCGCCCTCTTCATCGTCGACCAGACGAGCGCTGGCTGTCGGTCCCGAAGGCCGCGCCGCGCCGCGCCCGACGCGCTCGAATTCGGCGGAGAGCGCATCGTCCACCACCAAGGTCGAATGGCCGTTCGTGGCGCGCCCGGCGGCGCGCCATTGCGGATCGAGTTCAAGCTGGCTGCCGACATTCACGATCAGCCGATCCGGGCCGGTCGACATCTCAAAGGAAAGGCAACCCGCGTGTGCGCGATCGCCGTACGCCGCCGGCGGCGCGCTCGCCCCATCCAGCACCATCACGACGCCTTGCGCGGCGAGACGGTGATAGCCAGATTGCGGCGCCACCTTGAACGGTCGCATCTCGCCTTCGAACTCGCGCGTGATCGCGTTGATCGTCGCCGCCGAGCCTTCGCCGCCGCCGTGAAAGCAGGCAAGCGCGCCATCGCCCAATGTGAGGAAGCGGATCATGCCCGCGATGCGCGGCATCACCTCCCGGATGAGACGTGGCGTTTCCACCGCGTGGCGCAACAGCGCATCATCCGCCGCGATCAGATCGCACAAAGCCTCCGCCAAAGCCTGCGGCGAGCGCGAAAGATGTCCGCCGTCCGGCAGGAATTGGCCGGCGCACGCTTCCTCCAAAAGCTCGACGCCAAGATCCAGCAGACGCTCACCTTCCGGCATGCCCGCGCAACCGGCCAGGGTGAGCGCGGCGCCGGTTTTGATGCGCGCCAGCGGCGACTGCAGATCACCGGACGCCAACGAGAGGTGACGCGCCTGCCGACCGAGAGAAAGCATTAAGCCGGGGCGCAGCGTCGGATCGCCGCTTTCGAACGCCGGCCGGCCGTGGCAGAGCCACGCGAACAGGCGCTCCGCCACCAATTCCGGCGCCCAGGATTCGGCGTGCCATTCGCCGAACGCCTCGCTCCAGCTCAGCACATATTCCGCGATCGCGCGCGAGGCGTCCGCGCCTGCCGCCGCGACATGGCCCAACCAGGAAAAGGAATGCAACCGCGCCGCGAAATGCGGACTGGGCGGGGCGATGCCCCAAGCCGTGCGATGCTCGCCCGCCAGCCGCTCGGCCCCGATGCGCCAGCGCCCGCGCAGGATTTCCTCGCCGCGGCGCGGATCGAACAGACGTGGGTCCTTGCCCCATTGCGCGATGCGATCCGGATCGGCGCCGCGCAGCATCATCCGATAGAAGGGGGTGGCGCGCCATTCATCGGACGCGGCCGAAAGCAGCTTGCCTAAAGCCCCCCGCGATTTCGGGGTTGCGGCCATGCCCTAGCGCCCCCGGAGGCGCGCAATGTTGCCGGCGTAGGCCCCTGCGCCGCCTTGGAACACCGCGGTGCCCGCCACCAGCGCCGTGGCGCCCGCCGCTACGATGCGCGGCGCCGTTTCCGCGTTCACGCCGCCGTCCACCTCGAGGATCACGTCCACGCCCAGCGCGTCGATGCGCTTGCGCAGCTTTTCGATCTTGCCAAGTGCGCTTTCGATGAAACGCTGGCCGCCGAAACCGGGATTGACGCTCATCACCAGCACCAAATCGATCCCCTCCAATAAGTGATCGAGCGCGCTAAGCGGCGTCCCCGGATTGAGCGAAACGCCAGCCTTGGCGCCAACGGCGCGGATCGCCTGCGCCGTGCGGTGCGGGTGCGGACCGGCCTCGGGGTGGAAGGTGATGATGTCGGCGCCCGCCTCGCGATAGGCCGTGATGAAGGGGTCCACCGGCGCGATCATCAGATGCACGTCGAACGGCTTTTTCGCGTGCGCCTTAAGCGCCTTGATGACTGGCGGCCCGATCGTGAGGTTCGGCACGAAATGCCCGTCCATCACGTCGACATGAATGAGATCGGCCCCGGCCGCTTCGACCGCCGCGATCTCCGATCCCAGATTTGCGAAATCCGCCGCCAGGATCGACGGCGCGATCAGCACGTCCGCCATGCGTCGGCGTTAGCAGGGTGCAGACGTCGGCGCAATGTCACCCGCGTATGAGCCGGGCGGCGTAGAAGCCGTCGAGCCCGCCCTGCTCAGCGAGGTGGCACGGCAAGGCCCGCATATCCCCTTCCGGCGTGCGCATGGCCGGCGTGGGCAGTTCCTCGGCCGCCAACGGATCCCGCCGCCAGCCGCCCGCGCGCAAGGCCGCGGCGACGATCCCGGCGCCCTCCTCCGGCTCCAGCGAGCACACCGAATAGACCAACCGGCCGCCCGGCTTTAGCATGCCCGCCGCAGCCTGCAGCAGCGCCGCCTGGGAGCGCGCGAAGCCCTCCACGTGGGCGGGCGTGCGCAGCCAGGCCGCCTCCGGGTGACGGCGCAGGGTGCCGGTGGCGGTGCACGGCGCATCGAGAAGAATCGCGTCGAACGGCTCCGGCGGCCGCCAGTTCAGCGCGTCGGCGGTGACCACCTCCGCGGACAAGGCCGTGCGTTCCAGGTGCCGGCGCAACCGCTCGAGCCGCGCCTGGGAAATATCCAGCGCCGTCACTGCAGCGCCCGCCGCGGTCAGCTGCAGCGTCTTGCCGCCGGGGGCGGCGCACAGATCGAGAACCCGCTCCCCCGCACGCACCCCGAGCAGCCGCGCCGGCAGCGCCGCCGCCGCATCCTGCACCCACCACTCGCCCTCCGCGAAGCCTGGCAGGTCTGTCACGCCACGGCCATGCCCGGCGGGCAGCCGCACCGTCGCGCCGAACAGCGCCGAGCCGCTCAGCCGCTCAGCCCACATCACGGCATCGCCGCGCACCGTGAGGTCGAGCGGCGGCTCGCCGCCCTGCGCGGCAGCGATCGCCTCCACCGCTTCGGCGCCGTAGGCAGCCGTCCAGCGCGCGCGCAACCAATCGGGGAGATCGTCGCTGGCGCTGCCGGAGACATCGCCCTCGCGCGCGGAAACCTTGCGCAGCACCGCATTGATCAGCCGCGCGAACGGGCGCGAAGCGCGCGCGCTCTGCGCCGCGGCCACCGTCTCGAACACCGCCGCGTGCGCCGGCGCGCCAAGGAACAAGAGCTGCGCTGCGCCAACGCGCAGCAGTGCGCGCGCCAGCCCCGCGGACTCCGGCAGGGGGCGCTCAAGATAGGCGTTGTAGGCGGCGTCCACGCGCGGCAAGTGGCGCAAGGCGGCGCGCGCGATCGCCGCCGCGAACGCGCGTTCGCGCCCTTCGAGATCGCAATAGCAATCGCTGATCGCGAAACTCTCATCGAGCGTGCGGCGCTCATCGAGGGTCAGAGCGAGAAGCTCCGCGGCGGCGGCCCGCGCATTCACCACGCGCTTATCCCCAAGGCCGATCGCCGATCACCGGCACCGCCGTGGCGCCGGCGCCGGCAGGCGCGGCGGCCGCGCCGCCCCGTACGCCGGCCAGTTTCGTCAGCGCCGCGATGCGGTTCGCCGTTGCCGGGTGCGTCGAGAAAAGATTATCCGCGCCCTGCCCGGAGAGCGGGTTGATGATGAACAGATGCGCCATCGCCGGGTTGCGCTCGGCCTCCACATTCATGCGGCCGCCGCGCGCGTAAGCTTCGATCTTGCCCAGCGCGCGGGCAAGCGCCAACGGATCGCCGGAAATCTCCGCGCCGCCGCGATCGGCTTCGTATTCGCGCGAGCGCGAGATCGCCATCTGCACCAGCGCCGCCATCAAAGGCGCAAGCAGCATCACCGCCAGGCTGGCGATCATGTTGGGACGGCCTTCGCTGTCACGCGCGCCAAAGAACATGGCGAAATTTGCCAGCATGCCGATCGCCCCGGCGATCGTGGCCGTGACGGTCATCGTCAGCGTATCGCGGTGGCGGACGTGGGCGAGTTCATGCGCCATCACGCCGCGCACCTCATCTCGGCTGAGCATGGCGAGCAGCGACGTGCTCGCCGCCACCGCGGCATGCGCGGGGTCGCGCCCGGTGGCGAACGCGTTCGGCTGCTCGGAATCGATGAGATACACTTTTGGCGCCGGCATGTTGGCGCGACGCGCCAATTCCAGCGTATCGGCCAGGAAAGCGCGAACGACGGGATTGGTATGGTTCGAATCGGCGGGCTCGGCGCGGAAATGCGCCAGCACCATCTTATCGGCATTCCAGTAGGCGAAGGCGTTGAGCGCCACGGCGACCGCCAACGCGATCATCATGCCGCCAGCGCCGCCCACCAGGTACCCCACGCCGCCGAACAGCGCGACGAGCGCGGCCAACAACGTGAACGTTTTCGTCGAATTCACTTCTTCACTCCGCTTCGGCGCCCGTGACGCGCGCGCCTTCTGGAATTAGATAAGCGCGCAGGAGCCCACCTCAATTGACCGACGATCCCCTCCCGGCAGGTGCTGCGCCCGGCAAGATGCTGAGCGCCGCCGCGCGCCGTGCGTTGGCCGAGGCGGCCGAACGGCGCCGGCATGCGCCACCGGCGGTTCAGCCGGAAGAAGGCGGCCCCGCCGGCCCCGAGCCGACGCGGTATGGCGACTGGGAGCGGAAGGGCCTTGCAGTTGATTTCTAAAGTGCTTTGAAGGCGCGTATTAACCACTTTCGTGTGATTGCCGGCGCGACAGAAACGGTCTAACAGCCCGCGCCAATCTGCGGCGCGGCTTGGCCGCCGGAAGGATGCCTCACTCTATGGCGCAATCGGACGCGCCGCGCACGCAAGGCCCAGCCCGCGCCGCCGGCGATCGCGCCGATGGCGCGGCGACGATGGATGCTGGCCCCAAGCCTAGTTTTTGGGCGCTGGTCGTCGGCTCCATCGGCGTCGTCTACGGCGATATCGGCACCAGCCCGCTTTATGCGTTCCGTGAATCACTGGCGCATGTGCTGCAGGACGGCACGCCTGCAACGCCCAATGAAATCATCGGGCTGATCTCTCTGATCTTCTGGGCGCTGATGCTCGTGGTCACGGCGAAGTACGTGATCCTCATCATGCAGATGGACAACAAGGGCGAAGGCGGAACGCTGTCCCTGATGGCGTTGGCGCAGCGCGCCTTGGGTCGGCGAACGCCCCTTTTGTTCCTGATAGGCGTGCTGGGCGCATCGCTCTTTTATGGCGACGCGTTGATCACGCCTGCGATCTCGGTGTTGTCCGCCGTCGAAGGGCTGCGCGCCGTGCCGGCGCTTAACGCCCATATCAGCCCGTGGATTCTGCCGATCACTATTGGCGTGCTGGTCGGCTTGTTCGCGGTGCAAAGCCGCGGCACCGGTGTCGTCGGGCGCTTTTTCGGACCGGTCACGGCGCTGTGGTTCGTCGTGATGGGCGTCATGGGCGCCATGCACATCAAGGACGGCCCGGAGATTTTGTGGGCGCTGAGCCCCGTCCCGGCAGTGCAATTCGGCATCGAGCACAAGATGCTGACTTTCATCGTTCTGGGCGCGGTGTTCCTGGCGGTGACTGGGGCGGAGGCGCTCTACGCCGACATGGGCCATTTCGGGCGCCGGCCGATCCGCTTCGCGTGGTTGGCGCTTGTGCTGCCGGCGCTGACGCTCAACTATTTCGGCCAAGGCGCCTTCGCGATCGCGCATCTCGATCTTGTGCATTCGAGCTACGCCGCCTCCGTCGCGCATGCCGCGGGCGGGCCGGTCGCTTTCGAATTCAGCCCCTTCTTTCTGATGGCGCCGGACGCCCTGCGCCTGCCGCTTGTGATCCTGGCGACGGCGGCGACCGTCATCGCGAGCCAGGCGGTGATCTCCGGCGCGTTCTCGATCACGCAACAGGCGATCCAGTTAGGTCTGCTGCCGCGCATGGTGATCAGGCGCACTTCGGAGACGCAGGCTGGCCAGATCTTCATTCCGCAGGTCAACGGCATGTTGCTGGTCGGCGTGATCGTGCTGGCGCTGGCGTTCGGCTCGTCAAGCCGGCTGGCCGCGGCGTACGGTATCTCGATCACCGGCGAAATGATGATGAGCACGCTGATGGCGTTCATAGTCATCTGGAAATTGTGGAAGCGGCCGATGGGCCTGGCCATCGCGATCGTGGCGCCGTTCTTCATCATCGAACTGATCTTCCTGTCCTCCAACCTACAGCGCGTGATGCAAGGCGGCTTCGTGCCCCTGGTGCTGGCGGTTGGCCTGCTCGTGACGATGTGGACATGGGTGCGCGGCACCAGCCTCTTAGCGGAGCAAACCCGCCGCGAAGAGCCGCTTTCGCGCTTGTTCGAGACGCTGTCCGTGCACCCCCCGATGCGCGTGCGCGGCACGGCGATCTTCCTGACCTCGGATTTGCACACCGCGCCCGCGGCGCTGCTGCACAACCTGAAGCACAATCAGGTGTTGCACGAGCAGGTGATCATCCTGACGGTGAAGACGCTGCAGCAGCCGCGCGCGCCGGAGAAAGAGCGCGTGCAGATCGAGGATTATCTACCGGACGTGAAGCTCGTGACGTTGAATTTCGGCTTCATGGAAACGCCCAACGTCGTGAAGGCGCTGACAGCGAGCCGCAAGCTGGGCCTCAAGTTCGACATCATGAAGACTAGCTTCTTCCTGAGCCGCCGTACGGTCGTGCCATCGGACCGCTCGGGTATGCCGCTTTGGCAGGATCAGCTGTTCATCTTCCTGGCGCGCAACGCCACGAACGCGACGGACTTCTTCCACATCCCAAGCGGCCGCGCCGTGGAGTTGGGCAACCAGGTGGTCGTCTGACGCGGTCGCGGCGCCTAGGGTGCGGGCACGGCCAGCGCGGCGCGGCGGCGCTCTGCGCTCGCCTCTTGCGAGAACCCGTCCGGCCTGACACAAGGCGCGCCGTTCCGGGGGCCTCTCTTGCTTGAAGTCGATCCCAACGTGCTGATGATGACGCGGCTTTCGATGTCCGTGATCTTCGGCGCCTATACATATTTCGTCTTCGCGCCGCCGCTGAAGGCCGCCTACGCGAGGCTGAGGGCGCGCCGCCGCCGCTAAGCCCTGCGCCACGCTTGTGCGCCATGCGCATGGAGGCTATCGCTCCCGGCCTTGACCGCTGGGGACAGACGTGGCCGCCCAAGATTCCGCACCCTCGAAATCCGTGAAGAAGGTCGTGCTCGCTTATTCCGGTGGGCTGGACACCTCGATCATCCTGAAATGGCTGCAGGAAACCTACGGCTGCGAGGTGGTGACCTTCACCGCCGATCTCGGCCAGGGCGAAGAGCTGGGCCCGGCGCGCGAGAAGGCGCTGGCGATGGGCGTGAAGCCCGAGAACATCTTCATCGAAGATCTGAAAGAAGAATTCGTCCGCGACTATGTGTTTCCAATGTTTCGGGCGAACACCCTTTATGAGGGTCAATACCTGCTCGGCACCTCGATCGCCCGCCCGCTGATCGCCAAGAAGCAGATCGAGATAGCCAACATGGTCGGCGCGGACGCGGTGTGCCACGGCGCCACCGGCAAGGGGAACGATCAGGTCCGCTTCGAGGTCTCCTATTACGCGCTGAAGCCGGACGTGACCGTGATCGCACCGTGGCGAGAATGGAGCTTCCAGGGCCGCCCCGACCTCATCGCCTACGCCAAGCAACACGGCATTCCGATCGCCAAGGGCAAGGAGCAGGACGCCCCCTTCTCGATCGACGCCAACTTGCTGCACACTTCGTCGGAAGGACTCGCGCTGGAAGATCCGGAGCAGCCCACACCCGACATCGTCACCAAGCGGGCTGACAGGCGCACCATCACGCCGGAAGAGGCCCCAGACCGGGCGACCATCGTGGAGATCGGCTTCGAGCGGGGAGATGCAATCTCGATCGATGGCGTGAAGCTTTCACCGGCCGCCCTGCTGAAGAAGCTGAACGACATCGGCGGCGCCAATGGCGTGGGCGGGCTCGACCTGGTGGAGAACCGTTATGTCGGCATGAAGTCGCGCGGCTTCTACGAAACGCCCGGCGGCACGATCCTCTGGCACGCGCATCGCGCCATCGAGAGCATCACGCTCGACCGCGGGGCCATGCATCTGAAGGACGAACTGATGCCGCGCTATGCCGCGCTCATCTATAATGGGATGTGGTTCACGCCCGAACGCGACATGCTGCAGGCCGCGATCGACAAGAGCCAGGATTTCGTGGCTGGGACGGTGAAGCTCAAAATCTACAAGGGCGGCGTCAGCACCGTGGGGCGCGCCTCGCTCAATTCGCTCTACAACAAGAAGCTCGTCGGGTTCGACGAGGCGGGCGGCTACAACCAGGCGGACGCCGAGGGCTTCATCAAGCTCAACGCGCTGCGCCTGCGGATCAAATCGGAACGCGACCGCAGGGCCGGGAAGAACGATTAACGCGCCTCAAAGAATCCCAAAAATGGACGGTTCACAGGCCAAGCCGTCGCCGTCCCAGTCCAGTTTAGGATTGTAGAAGCCCGAGCCACGCGCCATCGGCGCGATGCCGGCCGCGCGGGCGACGTCGCAATTCGCCGGGATGCCGACGATGCGCTCGTCCACCCCCAGGGTTCGCGCCGCCGGCGCTTTCGGCGTGTAGGCGAAAAGCGCCGCTATAAAGAGCCCCGCCCCCAGGATCACGCCGGCCAGGCCGGCCCAGATCAGGCCGGCGCGGCTGTGCACCCGTTGGCCAAACGGGCGCTCGGACGCCATCAGGCGTGTCCTCAATTGACGCGGCGCGTTCTCACGGGTGCGAAGTTCGAACGTCATGGCCCAGGCTCAGCAATTTTCTTGCCTCGCGCGCAAATTAACCCTGAGGCGTCGCCCGCAGGTTAAAAGCGCAGCTTGCGCACCCCCGGCCGGCGCGTCATGAGAGCGGCCTCCTGCGGGGCGGAACGGACAACAAGGCGCGGATGATCGCAGCGGTTCTCAGCGCCGTTCTCCCAGTGATGCTCGTCGTGCTGATCGGCTTCGGCTGGGCCAAGCGCGGCAACAGCATGGACAGCGCCTCGCTGACGCCGTTCATCACGAACATCTCTGTGCCGTGCCTGGCCTTCCACTCGCTGGCCACCATGCACGTACCAATGGCGAGCCTGGGCGCGACGGCGCTGGCGGCCGCCATCCTCCTCACCGTCACCTTAGCGCTGGCTGCAGGGGCGCTGAAGCTCGCCAAGTTGCGGCTGCGGACCTACCTGCCCGCCCTTTCCTTCCCCAATGCCGGCAATCTCGGTCTTTCGCTTTCGCTTTCCGCCTTCGGCCAGCCCGGCCTCACCTACGCAATGATCAGCTTCGTGATCTTCTCGATTGCGAACAACACGCTGGGGCGCAGCATCGCCGCCGGCGAAGGCAACTGGCTGACGGCGCTCAAGGCGCCGATCGTGCCGGCGATCGCGTTGGGCGTGGCGAGCGCGGCGTTCGGCGTTGCGCCGCCCGAATGGATCATGAAAAGCCTGGAGATGATCGGCAGCCTGGGCGTGCCGCTGATGCTCGTCATGCTTGGCGCTTCGTTGGCGACGATCCAGCTGCGCTCCTTCCGCCGCGGCTTCGTCCTTTCGTTGGCGCGCCTGTTCGGCGGCGCGGCGATCGGCTTCGCAGTGGCGACCGCCTTCGGCTTCGTCGGCCCGCAGCGCGCCACCCTGGTGCTGCAATCGGCGATGCCCGCCGCCGTGATCAACTACATGTATGCTCAGCTCTGGAAGAGCGAACCGGACGAGGTCGCCAGCGTCGTCGTCATCTCGACTTTGCTGTCGATCGGCACGACGCCGCTGCTGCTGGCGCTGCTGCTGCGGCTCTAGCGCTTGTAGGCGAAGCGGTCGCGGATTTCAGCGTTGTAGAAGGCGCCTTTCGACGGCGCGGTCAGCAGCGCCTCGTACACCTCGGGCGGCACACCTTCATAGACATACGAACCGCCGGTGAGCCGCACCAGCAGTTCGCGGCGCAACGCGTCATATCGGGCGTAGCGGAGCACAGCGGAATCGAACGCCGGCATCGTTCACGCCAGCCAGGGCGAGAGGCGCGCCACGATCGCCGGCCCGTCGCCGGAAAGACCCAGGATTTTCAGTCGGGCGCTTGTGCCGGAGAGCTTCGAAACCGTATTGCGGCCAAGGCCCAATTGTTCGGCTAGGAACATCGCCAACGCGGCGTTCGCGGCGCCTCCCGCCGGCGGCGCCGCAACGCGCACACGCAACGCTAGACGGCCGGCGGCGTCCCGCCATAGGCCAGCCATCGCGCTACGCTTGGCGCGCGGCGTGACGCGCACGGTCAAGTGGACGCCCTCGGCGTCGCTCTGGTGCGGCGCGGTCATGCCGGATCAATTGTCCGTGCGGGAGCGCGATGGTAAACCCGCGCCGCAGCAGAACGGGGAAAAGCCATGGCCTGGGACGTGTTCAACAAGCTTGCATCGCGCGGCAACTGGTCGAAGGAAGACGCCTTCTACGGCATCCTGTTCGCCGCGGCGATGGCGGATGGCGAGGTCACCGCTTCCGAAAGCGAGGAAGTGATCGCGCTGGCCCATCGCACCGCCACGCTCAAGGGCGTTTCGATGGCGGATCTGCAGTCGATGCATTCGCGGGTGGACGGCGCGTTCCGCAAGGATTTCGCCGCGGCGCTCGGCGAGGCGGCGGCCTCCGTGCCGAAAGAAGCAGCGCCCGCCGTATTCGCGCACGCGACGGATATCATCTTCGCTGACGGCAAGGTCGTGACGCAGGAAGTCGAATTCCTGCGCAACCTCGCCAGCAAGCTGGGCCTGCCCGAGGCAGACACCAACAAGATCATCGAAGTGATGAAAACCAAGAACGAGTTCTGATGCCCGCTTAGCCGGCGCGCGCCGAGCGTGCGCCGGCTACATCACCTGCAACACGCCGGTGAGGATCGCGGAATAGTGCAGCGCCGCGCCCAACACCACGATCGCATGCCAGATGGCCCGCCGGTACGGGATGTGCGGGCTCAAATACACCAGCACGCCGCCGCTATAGAGCAGGCCGCCGGCGGCCAATAAGATCATCGCGACCATCGGCAGCCCTTGCGCGGCGGGCAGCATCAGCGCAACGCCAGCCCAGGCGAACGCCAGATAGACGACGCACCAGGCGCGGTCGGAGATCGCCGGCCATAACACCTTACCCACAGCCCCCGCCAGGGCGGCGAGCCACACAGCCGCGGTGGCGAGATATGCTGCCGAAGGCGGCATCAGCTGCAGCGCGAAAGGCGTGTACGACCCTGCGATCATCAGGAAGATGCCGGCCTCATCCAGGCGGCGCAGCACGCGCCGAGCGGGCGACGGCCGCGTGAGATTATAGACCGCTGAGCATGCAAGCATCGCCATCATGCAGGCCGCATACGCCGCCAGCGCGGGCAAAAGCGCTGCGCCCCCCTTCACCAGCGCGAAAGCAAAGAGCGCACCCGCGCCGACCGCCGCCGCGAACAGGCCGACAGCGTGCACGATCGCATCCGCCACGCGCTCCGCGCGCGACGGATAATGCTCGGCGAGCTCCGTTTCGTCGGCGATGAACAGATCCGAAAACGACATCTCAGCGCGCCTTCCGCCTTTCCTCACGCTCGCAACGACAACTTCCTCGAGGAAATATAGGCGCGGAGAAGGCGATGGTTCCGCGAAGCGCCAATCCACATCGCGGCGTGGTGAGCGTGCTACGGATTGCGCCGCAACGAGACCAGAATCGCCGCAAAATCGCCGCGCTTCGCCGCCCGCGCGTCGGCGCCGGCGTTACATCATCCCAGTCCGTGTACGGAGCACCGGGCGCCTGCTCGGCGTGCGACCCGCCCGCAAAGCAGGCTGGCGCGCTCGCCTTACACGGCGGCGACGCGGGGGTGCTCCGCGCATCTGCTTGAAAGAATGGGCAAAGCGCATTGTCGGCAGCGATCGCCGCCTGCTGCTAGCAAATTGACTTTATTGACAAAAGCCCTGGAACGCGAAGGCTTCTAACGCGCTGATCCGAAACGCGCAAGCGTAAGGACCGATGCAGAGGAGCGATGCATGAGCCACACCGAAATGGAAATGCGCCTACGCGGCTGGCGGCTGACGACCGCCGAAGTGCTCTACTACCTGCCCGATCATCCGAGTGTCATTCAGAGCTTTCTCTGGCAGACGCTGGATCTCGCGCCGGACTATCCCCGGATCATGCGGTTCCTGAACTTTTGGAAAGACGAGATTGAAGCCGTCATCCATTCCGTGCGCATCGCTGGGGGCGAGATGCTGGCGCCTGCCGCCGTCACGCATGCGCGCGAAATCTATCGTTGCTGATTATTTCACAGCGAGCGGCTTGCACACCTGCTTCACCGTCGCGCGGTTGGCTTTGATGATGTCGTAGGCGCTGATGAGATCAGAAGCGCTGAGCCCGCTGCCGGCGGCCATCATCAGCAGCTGGCCGGTGGCCGCGCCGCCGCTTTTCTGGTCGAGCAACGGCTCCACCTGCGGGATCAGTTTGAAGACTTTCGGGTCGAGCTGCGCGTAAGCCAGCCCGACGCCGCAGGCGCAAACTCGGGCGTCCTCGCCACGCTTCACGCAGCTGGCCTGGCCGGCTTTCGCCGCATCCACCATGTCCGGCGGAACCGTGCTTTGCGCAAACGCGGGCGATACGAAGAGGACCGCAGCGAACGCCATCGCGGCGGCGGCTCCACCAACATGCAAAATAGGCAATCCCGGCTCCTCGCCCTCGAAACTTCCAAGGCCCTCGTCCATATAGCATCTCATGAGGGACCGCGGCAGGAGTATGACTATGAAGGCCTTGCACGCAGCGGCCATCGCGCTGTTCCTGACAGCCTGCGCGACCGCAACGCCTTACCAGCCCAAGACCAAGCCCGGCGGTTACGGCTTCAGCGAGCGCCAGATAGAAACCAATCGCTACGCCCTCAGCTTCAGCGGCAATTCCCACACCGACCGCGAGCAGGTCGAGGATTATATGCTTTACCGCGCGGCTGAGCTGACGCTGAAATCCGGCTACGACTATTTCGTGCTGGCGCGGCGCGGCGTCGACAAACGGAGCGAATATCAGAGCTTCGGGCCGAGCTACCGCGCCTCCGCCTTCTGGGGCTATCGCTATTACCATCCGCGTTTTGGTTGGGCGCCGCTGTACGATCCCTTCTGGAACGATCCGGCCAATTATCGTGAGATTTCCCGCTATGAGGCCACCGGCGAGATCGCGATGTTCCGCGGCCCGAAGCCCGCGAACGAGCCGTCAGCGTTCGATGCGCGCGAGGTCGAGACGAATCTGGGCCCACGCGTCGCTCGACCGCCCGCCGCCTAGGAAGGCTCAGCCGGCGCCACGGCGGGCTTCTTGCCAAGCTGCGCCTCACGCAACGTAATGTAGAGCGTCGAACCGATGACGATCGCCGCGCCCAGTAGCGTGACCGGGTTCGGGATTTCATGAAACAATAGGAAGCCGAAGAGCACGGCGAACGGCAGGCGGGTATAATCCAGCGGCGACATTGCCGCGGCGTCGCCCTCGGCCATGCCGCGCAGATAGCACGCCTGGGTGATGAGCGCGAATACGCCCATCGCCACCAGCAGCGCCAGATCTATCGGCGTGGGCCAACGCCAGGACACCAGCGCCAGTGGCACAGCCGCGACGAGGCCCAGCACCGCCGCCCAACTCGTCAGCACGAGGGTGGAATTGTCCTTCGTCATCAGCTTGATGCCAGCAACGTTGAAGGCAAGTAGGAACGCCGCGGTGAGCATCGCCATCGCCGGCCAGCCAAAATGCGCGTTGGCGCCGCCAGGCTGCACCATCACCAATACGCCGAGAAAGCCCACGACCGTCGCTGCGATGCGCCGCGGCCCAATGTGCTCGCGCAGGAAAAAAGCCGCCAGCGGCACGAGCCATAGCGTGCGCGTGAAGGACAGTGCGTTGGCGTCCGCCAGCGGCATCTTCTGATAGGCGTAGAAGGTCAACACCATGGCGATCGTGCCGGCGCCCGAGCGGAACAGCAGAATGCCCAACCGGTTGGTGGCCAGTGCGCGCCGCGGATTGCGCAATATGATCGGCAGCATGCAGAGAAAGGCCACCGTATTGCGGTAGAATGTCTGCAGCGCGGGCGAATAATCGTCGCCCAGGTATTTTACGAGTGTTGTCGACAGCGTGAACGTGAACGCCGCCAGCAACATCCAGAGCGCGCCGCGCATATTGCCGGGCAGCGCCGCGTAGCGCGCCTTAAGCACGCCGAACGTCAGCCCCTTGCGAACCGGCCCCTCGTCCTCACCCGCGACCATGCGCGCTCCTCCGCCGGGGCGGCGATTTTCGCTGCGCCCTCATGCGACGGTGACGACGATCTTGCCCTGGGCCGAGCGGTCCGCCAGCGCCTGAATTGCCTCGCCGCCCCGCACCAACGGGAAATGCCGGGAAATCCGCGGCTTGATCTTTCCCGCCTCGTAGAGCGCAAACAGCTCGGCGGCGTCGCGCGCGTGGCCTTCGGGATCGCGCAGCGTCCACGCGCCCCAGAACACCCCGACGATCTCGCAGCTTTTCAGCAGCGCCAGATTGAGCGGGATACGTGGAATGCCTGCCGGAAAGCCGATCACCAGGAAACGCCCGCCCCAGTTGAGGGCGCGGAGCGCCGGCTCGGCGTAGTCGCCGCCCACCGCGTCATAGACGACGTCGACCCCGCCGCCGCCCGCGCGCTTGATCGCATCTGAGAAGGCCTTCTGGCCTTCCTTGTCGATGTCGCGCGGATAGACGAGCCCTTCGTCAGCGCCAGCTTGCTTCGCAAAGTCCACCTTCTCCTGGCTGGAGGCCGCGGCGATCACCCGTGCGCCCATGGCCTTGCCGAGTTCGATCGCCGAGACGCCGACGCCCCCCGCCGCGCCGAGCACGAGCAGCGTTTCCCCGGCGCGGAGCCGGGCGCGTTGCTTCAGCGCGTAGATCGAGGTGCCGTAGGTCAGCAGAATCGCGGCCGCTTCGTCATGAGGCATAGTGTCAGGCGTCTTGAACACGGCGGCAGCCGGCGCGCGCGCCTCCTCCGCCAGGC
>JBFWWB010000039.1:0-22113 GCA_050246435.1 Hyphomonadaceae bacterium | reverse complement strand
GGTGCTGTTCGTGCTGCCCTGGCTCGACACCTCGCGCGTGCGCTCGATGCTCTATCGTCCGGTGGCGCGCATCTTCTTCGTGATCTTCGTGGCGGCGTGCATCGGCCTTGGCTGGTGCGGTTCGAAGACGCCGGACGCGATGCTTTATCAGGGCGGCGAATTCCAGAAGATCATTACCTACACGGACGCCTCGGGCGCCGATAAGCAGGTGACCGTCACCGGCCACACCTCCGACGTGGCGGACAAGGCCGCCCAGCAGGAGATCAACCGCCTCGGCGGCGCCAAGACGGTTCGCACCATCGCGCCGCTGCAGATCGTGGTGACCAACCTCGCTCAGCTCTTGGCGGTTTATTATTTCGCGTTTTTCCTGCTGATCCTGCCGTTGCTGGGCCTGCGCGAGCGGCCCAACCAGACCCCCGAAACCATCGCGAAATCGGTGCTCGGCGGCCACGGAGCAACAGCCGCCCCCAAGACGGAGGCCCCCTGATGCTCCGCACGCTGATCGTTGCGCTGGCCGCGGCCGCGCTCGCGCCGACGGCCGCCCTGGCGGCCCATCCCGCGAAGGAGCCCCCGCACGTCGAATGGAGCTTCGAGAAGCCGCTCGGCACGTTCGACCGCGGCGCGCTTCAGCGCGGCTATCAAGTGTATCGCGAGGTTTGCGCCTCGTGCCACGCGATGAAGCAATTGCATTTCCGCAATCTCGGCGAACAGGGCGGCCCGTTCGAGGCGGTGACGGCGCGCAACCATGAAACCGGGGCGAGCGAGATCGTGCTCGGCGCCGCCGGCGAAGGCCGCAAATTCATCAACCCGAACGACAATCCGTACGTGAAGACGATTGCGGCGGACTACGAGGTCGAGGAAATCGACCCCCTGACGGGCGACACCGCTACGCGGAAGGCGCGCCCCTCCGATCGCTTCCATTCGCCGTTCCCGAACGACGCCGCGGCCGCGGCCGCCAATGGCGGAGCGCATCCCCCGGACATGTCGGTGCTGGCGAAAGCGCGCCGCGGCGGGGCGAGCTACATCAAGGCGCTGATCACGGGCTACGCCGCACCCCCGGCCGGCCTCGAAGTGCCCGTCGGCAAATACTACAACCCGTACATGGAAGGCGATCTGTCCGGCTTCTGGAAGGGGGATCCGCGCCACGTGCCGGTGGGCGGCTTCATCGCCATGCCGCCGCAGCTGACGCCCGATCGCGTGACCTATTCGGACGGCACGAAGGCGACGCCCGAGCAGATGGCGTCCGACGTGGCGACTTTCCTCGCCTGGGCCGCCGATCCGAAAGCCGAAGCGCGCAAGACGATGGGCCTGCAGGTGCTCATCTACCTGCTGATCCTCACCGCCTTGGTCTACGCCGCCTACCGCGCGGTCTGGAAAGACGTGAAGCACTGAACGAGCGCATGCGCTGTGCGGACACGGCCCCGGCGAACGCTGGGGCCATTCGTTCTGAGGCTGAGCGAGACAAAAGCCGACGCGTCTTTTAACCTCGCCGGCATGCTCGCGCCCCTGATCCCGATCGCCGAGCGCATCGCGCTGCGCCTGAAGGCGCGCGGGGAAACCGTGGCGGTGGCGGAATCCGCCGCCGGCGGGCTCATCTCAGCGGCGCTGCTCTCCGTGCCCGGCGCGTCGGCGTATTTCCTCGGCGGCGGCGTGATCTACACCGCCAAGGCGCGTGCGCTGCTGACGGGCGTGACGAAAGAAAAGCTCGAAGGCCTGCGTCCCGCGAGCGAGCTGTACGCGCTGCTGATGGCGGGCGATGTGCGTGAGCGCTTCGCCGCGAGCTGGGGCGTGGCGGAAACCGGCGCGGCAGGCCCGGCGGGCAATCCTTATGGCGATGCGGCGGGCCATGCCTGCGTCGCCATCGCGGGCGCAGGCCGCGCGGTCGCGCGCACGGTGGAGACGCGCCACGGCGAGCGCGCGGCCAACATGGCCACATTCGCGCTCGCCGCGCTCACGCTGCTGGAGGAGGCGCTCGCGTGAACCTGGCCGACGCGATCCGCACGATCCCGGATTATCCCAAGCCGGGGATCCAATTCCGCGACATCACCACGTTGCTGGGCGATGCGCGCGCGTTCCGCCGTGCGGTGGATGAATTGGTGCAGCCTTATGCCGGCCAGCGCATCGCAAAAGTAGCGGGGATCGAGGCGCGGGGTTTCATCCTCGGCGGCGCGGTGGCGCATCAGCTCTCCGCGGCATTCACGCCGGTGCGCAAGCGCGGCAAGTTGCCGGCGGCGACGCTGCGCGAAACCTACGCGCTCGAATACGGCGAGGACGAAGTCGAAATCCATGTCGACGCCGTGCAGCCCGGCGAAACGGTGCTGCTGGTGGACGATCTGATCGCCACCGGCGGCACGGCGGACGCCGCCATCCGCCTGCTGCGCCGCGCCGGCGCCGATATCGTGGGCGCGGCTTTTGTGATTGACCTGCCCGATCTCGGCGGCGCCGCGCGCGTGGCCGCGCTCGGCGTCAGCGTGCGGACCTTGGTATCCTTCGCGGGCGGCTAACCCAGCTCCGCCGCCGTGCGCACCACCTTGCCGACGAGGCCGTAGGCCACCGCTTCATCCGGCAGCATCCAGTGGTCGCGGTCGGTGTCTTTTTTGATCCGGTCCAGCGGCTGGCCGGTGGCCTCGGCGAAAATCTTGTTCAAGCGCTCGCGCATGCGCAGGATTTCGCGGGCCTGGATTTCGATGTCGCTGGCGACGCCGCCGACGCCGCCGCGCGGCTCGTGCAGCAGGAAGCGCGTATTGGGCAGGCAGAAACGCTGCGCCTTCGGCACGGCGCAATAGATGAGCGCGCCGGCGCTGGCCACCCAGCCCGCGCCCAGCATGTTCACCTTGGGTTTGATGAAGCGCACGACGTCATGGATCATGTCGCCGCTTTCCACATGCCCGCCCGGCGAGGACACGACGATGGTGATCGGCTCGTCGCTTTCCCCGGCCAACGCGAACAGCCGCTCGGTAAGGCGGCGGGCCTGCACGTCGTTCACTTCGCCGGTGAGCAGCGCCACGCGGGATTTGAAAAGCGCCTTCTCGATGATCGGCGACGCGGGCGCCTCCGGCGGGGTCTTTTCGTCATCCTGGTCGAGGCGGGTCATGCAATGCTCCTGACGGTCGGTTTCACATAAGGGCGCAGGGCCGGCTTGCCTATCCCGCTTTGGCGCGCGAGCGCGCCGGCTTGACGCACCCCTCGGCGCTCCATAGCTCAGAAGGCATGGCCGTCCGCCCCATCCTCACCGTGCCCGATCCCGTGCTGAAACAAGTCTCCAAGCCTGTGGACAAGGTGGACGACGGTCTCCGCCTTCTCATGGATGACATGCTGGACACGATGTACGCGGCGCCCGGCATCGGCTTGGCGGCGATTCAGGTCGGCGTCGCCAAGCGTGTGATCGTGATGGATCTCGCCCGCAAGGGCGAGCCCAAGCAGCCACGCTATTTCGTGAACCCCGAGATTGTCTGGGCGTCGGAGGAGTTGAAACCCTGGGAGGAAGGCTGCCTCTCGGTGCCGGAAATCTTCGACGAGGTGCAGCGCCCGGCACATGTGCGCCTCAAGTACTTGGATTATAACGGCCAAGAGGTGATCGAGGAGGCGCATGATCTGTTCGCCGTCTGCATCCAGCACGAGATGGATCACCTCGATGGCGTGCTTTTCATCGACCACCTTTCCCGCCTCAAGCGCGACACCGCCGTGCGCAAGGTGAAGAAGCTGGTGCGCGACCGCGCGCTGGAAGAGTCCGAGGCGCCTTAATCAAACGCCAAGGCTTGCGGCGCTGGCTTGGCGAAGCCGGCGCTACGCCGCCCGAAATCCGCCGCCATTGGCCGCTAGCTTTTTGGATGATGAGCGAAGGTGCGCGGATCACTGGACCGCCGGGCGGCGCTGTCCTGACCTTGACGGCGGCAGCGATGATCGCTGTGGTCGGCCACTCCGCCGCTGAAACTGTCTCGCCGTTGGCGCAAGGGCTGCTGGGCGCGCCTGCGCCGGCCGCGCCTCCGCCGGCCGAACGCTTCGTGACCGCCGATGGCGCGGCCACGTTCGTGCTCGACCGCTCCGGCGCGGCCCCGCTGCTGCACGTCGAGGGCCAGCAGGAAGTGCTGGCGCTGCGTCCGCAATCGGGCCCGCGGGGCGATGAATTCCTGAAGACCGACACCGGGCGTGTGGTGCTGCGCATCACCGCGATGGGCGGGATCACCTATTACGGCGATGCGCGCAGCGTCGGCATGGCGGCGGCGCCCTCTGGCGCGAGCCGGCCGCTGGGCCCGCCGTCGCCGCCCCGCGGCGGCCTCGAAGCCGGGCTCGATCAATTGGCCCGCACAGCCGCGAGGGATTTGGGCCGGCCGGTGGCGTTCGAAGCTGGCGGCCTTGGCGGCGCGCAGGGCGTGGGCGTGGCCTATGACGCGGCTGCGCGAGCGGCTGAAGCGCTGGCCAGCAAGGGCGCGGGCGGCGTCAACCGCGTGGTGATTCTCAACGGCCCGGCGCCGCAGGCGCGGTTGCAGAACGATTCGCTGCGCGTGGTGGTGACGCCGCAGATGGGCTACGCCGGAAGGCCGTCTTCCGCAGCGATGGAGGCCGCGCTGACGCGGTAAGGCCCCGCAAGCGCCGTCTTTCTACGGAATTTTGCGCCTGCGCCTGCGAACATTGGTTTGCGGCGCGGTAAGGTTCGCGCACCATGTTCACGAGGTGAGTCGCACGATGGCGATTCCCTGATGAGGATCGACGAGGGACATGTTGGGCAATCTCTTCGGCCTGGTGTCGCCAGACTTGGCGATCGACCTCGGCACCGCGAATACCCTGATCTACGTCAAGGGGCGCGGCGTCGTGCTCGATGAGCCCTCGGTGGTGGCCTATGTGCGCGAGCGCGGCGTGAAGGTCGTGCATGCGGTGGGCAAGGAAGCCAAGTCCATGCAGGGCAAAACCCACCGCAACATGGAGGTGGTGCTGCCCATGCGCGACGGCGTGATCGCCGATTTCGACGTCGCCGAGGAGATGATCAAGCAATTCATCAAAAAGGTGATGCCGCGGCCGACGATGATCTCGCCGCAGGTCGTCATCTGCGTGCCGACCGGCGCCACCCCGGTGGAGCGCCGCGCGATTTTGGAAAGCGCCCAGGCCGCCGGCGCGCGGCGCGTGTTCCTGATCGAGGAGCCGGTGGCCGCCGCAGTCGGCGCCGGGCTGCAGATCGAAGACCCCGCGGGCTCGATGGTGGTCGATATCGGCGGCGGCACTACGGAAATAGCGGTGCTGTCGCTCGGCGGTGTCGTATGGTCGCGCAGCCTGCGTGTCGCCGGCAACAAGATGGACGACGCGATCATCCAATATCTGCGGCGCACAGAAAATCTGCTGATCGACGATTCTGCGGCCGAGCGGATCAAGAAGGAGATTGGCACCGCCGAGCCGCCAGAGGATGGCTCCGCCGGCATGCGCATGGCGATCAAGGGCCGCGACAATCTGAACGGCGTGCCGAAAGAGGTGTCGGTCAGCGAGGCGATGATCGCCGAGGCGCTGAAGGAGCCGGTCGCCGAAATCGTCGAAGCGGTGAAGGAGGCGTTCGAGCATATCGCCCCCGGCCTCGCCGCCGATATCTACGATCACGGCATCATGCTGACGGGCGGCGGCGCGCTGCTGCGCAATCTCGATACCGTCCTGCAGGACCGCATTTCGATCCGCGTTTCGGTGGCGGACGACCCGCTGACTTGCGTGGTGATGGGCTGCGGCAAGGCGCTGGAGCATCTCAATTCGCCGGAAGGCAAGCGTCTCCTGCTCGTCGACGTGTGAGCGGCTGAGGAAGGGTTAGGTCTTGGCCCGACGGAGACATGGCGTGCGGCGCGGCCGCGGCCTGCGGTTGACCGCAGGCTTCGCCGCAGCGCTTGCGCTGGCTGTCGCCGCAGGCGTGTTCCTGAAGCTGCGCGCGCCGAGCGAAACCGCCGCGCGCGTGCAGGCGGCCAACGACGATGCGATCGCCGGCGGCGGGCGCTTCGGCCCGTTCGATGCGATCGGCGCCTTCTTCACGCGCCTGAATGATGCATGGGGCGCATCCGACAAGATCGAGGCGCTGAAGCGCGAGAACGCCAGCTTGCGCGAATGGAAAGAGCTGGCCCTCGCCCTGGCCGAACGCCAGCAGCGTTATGAGCGGTTGCTGGCGATCCCGCGCGAGGAGCTGGGCCGCGGCAACGCCATCGCCAGCGCCGTCACCGCACGGCTGATCCTGGATTCCGGGGGGCCGTTCAAGCGCACCTTGCTGGCCAATGCCGGCGGCGATCACGGCGTGAAGGCGGGCTATGTCGCGCTGAACGAGAACGGCCTCATCGGGCGGGTGATCTCGGTGGGCGCGCGCTCGGCGCGCATCCTGCTGATCGACGATTACAATTCACGCGTGCCGGTGATGGGCGAGTCGAGCCGCGCGCGCGCGCTGATGATCGGCCAGGCCGGCCAGAAGCCGCATCTGGAGCAGGGCCAGCAGCGCCTGGCGCCGGCGCAGCTGCAATACGTGATCGGCCTCGGCGGTTTTCGCCGCGGCGAACGTCTGGTGACTAGCGGTGACGGCGGCATCTATCCACGCGGGCTGCTCGTCGGTTGGGCCGCGGAAACGTCGAACGGCGTGTGGGAGGCCGATCTCAGCGCCGCGCGCCAGCCGATCGATTACATTCGCCTCATCCCGTTCTACCAGCCAGATCTGCCGCCGGATGCGCCGGTGAGCGAGGAAAGCCTGCCGCGTCCGCCGGCATCGTTGTTCACCGGTCCGGCGATCGCGGCGGCCGCTGCGCCGCCGCCGCCCTCCGCGCGCCCGCGCCCGCGTCCCACGCCGGTGGGCCCGCCAAGCGAAGCCGATGAAGACGTCGCGGCCCCGGGGCCGACGCAATGATCAGCCGCAACGCAGTGTTCGCCGCGCCGTTCCGGCGCAGTTCGCTGCGCTTCGTGGGGCTGGCGCTCGCGCTGATCTGCATCATCGCGCCGGTGATGCCGTGGTTTGCGCAGCCGCCGCTGCCGATCGCGGCGCTGTGGTGCGCCTATGGTTGGGCCGCCGATGGCGACGGCGGCTGGCGCGCGCCTACGGCGTTGGCCGGGCTGGGGCTGCTGCAGGATCAGCTGGCCGGCGGGCCGCTCGGCTTCTACGCGCTGGTGTTCGTGATCGCGTATCTGATCGGGCGCGTGGCGGCGAACACGATGCGCAGCGCCAATCTGTTCTCGCCCTGGATGGGCTTTGCGGCGACGGCAGCCGGCGCCAGCCTGTTCGCGGCTGTGGCGGGCGCCTGGGCGCTCGACGCTCCGCTGATGGCGGCGCGACCGTTCTTCGTCGCTGCGCTCATCACCGCGGTTCTGTTTCCGGTGGTGCGCCCGCTCTATCTGAGTTCCGGCGCCAGCGCGCAGCCCGCCTTCCGCGCGCAGGAAAGGACGTCGCCATGAACGATCCGAAACGCGATGCGATGACCATCTTCACGCGCCGCGCCGCGTTGATGATGGGCGGCGTGGGCATCGGCGCGGGCGTGATCGCGGGGCGGCTCGTCTGGCTGCAGGGCGAAGACCTCGTTCTCAAGGAATACACCGCCGCTGCCGACAGCAACCGCTTCGATCTGCATCCGATCGTGCCGGCGCGCGGCATCATCTACGACCGCTTCGGCGAAGCGCTGGCGCTGTCCAGCAAGGATTACCGCGTCTCCATCGTGCCCGAGGCGACGGAGGATCTGGCCGGCGTGATCCGCGCGCTGGGCGAGCTGTTGGAGATGCCGCCCGAAGCCGTGGAGCGGCGCATCCGCGACGCGAAGAACCGCCGCCCCTGGGATGAAGTGCCGATCAAGAACGGCCTCACCTGGCCGCAATTCGCCACCGTGAACGTGCGGCTGCCGGAATTGCGCGGTGTGAAGGCGGTGGCGGGCGAGCAGCGCTATTATCCGTTCAAGTCGGCGTTCGCGCATCCGCTCGGTTATGTGCAGAAGCCCAACCAGCGTGAGATCGACCGCGTCGAGGCGGAAGACCGCAAGGCCGCCGGCTTGCCGCCAAAGGCGGAGGCCAACGAAAAATTCGACAGCCCCCGCGCGCGCTATTTCCGCAATCCCGACGTGCGCATCGGCAAGGCGGGGCTGGAGGCGGCGCTCGAAACGCGCCTGCAGGGCGAACCCGGCTGGCGCCAGGTCGAAGTCAATGCGATGGGCCGCGTCGTCAACGAAGTGGCCGGCATCGCCAAGGCGGCGAAGCAGGGCGCGCCGGCCGTGCTCACGATCGACGCGGAATTGCAGCGCGCCGCCATGGAAATGCTGGGCGATCAATCCGGTTGCGCGGTGGTCATGGACGTCGAGAACGGCGATCTGATCGTTATGGCGTCGGCGCCGGGTTTCGATCCGAACGCTTTCGTCAACGGCATCAGCCCCGCCGAATTCGCCGAGTTGAACGAGTCCGACCACAAGCCGCTGTTCCACAAGGCCGTGACCGGCGCCTACAATCCCGGCTCCACCTTCAAAGTGGCGAGCGCGCTGGCGGTGCTGGAGGCGGGCGTCGATCCGAAGGACCGCGTGACATGCCCGGGTTATTACTGGTTCGGCGGCAGGCGCTTTCATTGCTGGCAAAAGCACGGCCACGGCTCGGTGGACTTGCGCGGCGGCATCAAGGGTTCGTGCGACGTCTATTTCTACATCATGGCGCAGCGCGCCGGGCAGCAGGCGCTGGCCGATACGGCGCGCAAGCTGGGCCTTGGCCAGAAGTATGACGTCGACGTACCCAACATCTCCACCGGCATCGTGCCCGATCCCGCCTGGTGGGCGAAGCGCCGCCCGCGCGAACGGATGCCGGCGGGCATGGTGCTCAACACCGCGATCGGCCAGGGCGATCTGCTCGCTTCGCCGCTGCAGCTGGCGGTGATGGCCGCGCGCCTCTCCAACGGCGGGCGCGCGATCACGCCGCGGCTGCTGCTGGACAAGCCCGCGCTTTCTGCGCCGGCGCAGCTTTCGTTTTCGAAGGATCACCTCGACCGCGTGACCGATGCGATGATCGCCATCTCCAACGAGCCGGGCGGCACGGCGCTGCGCTCGGGCGACATGGGCCTGGTGCGCGACCCGGCGACCGGCAAGGCGATCGACGCGGCGGGCGCGCCGCCCGGCCTCGAGCGCGTGCGCATGGGCGGCAAGACCGGCACCGCGCAGGTTCGCGTCTACAGCGCCGCCGAGCGCGCCGCGGGCTTGCGCTCGAACAATCAATTGCCATGGCACCTGCGCGACAACGCGCTCTTCATCTGTTTCGCGCCTGCGGATAAGCCGCGTTACGTCTGTGCGGTGGTGATCGAACATGGCGGCAGCGGCTCCGCCGTGGCGGCGCCCATCGCGCGCGACATCATGCGCGCCACCTTGCTGCGCGATCCCGCCTCGATGAAGGCGATGAAGGTCGCGCGCGGCGAGGCGCCCGCGCCGCCGGGCGCGCAGGAGAAAGCGGGATGACGTTCGCCCCGGCCACCGGCGTCCATAGCTTCGCGGATAAATGGAAGCGCCTGCATTGGGGCATAATCACCTTGCTCTGCGCGCTCGCCGCGATCGGCGTGGTGATGCACCTGTCCGTCACCGGCGGCGCGTGGGATGGCCGCCCGGTGAGCCACGCGGTGCGCTTCATCGTCGTGCTCGCGCTCGCGATGGGGCTAGCCTTCATCGATCTGCGCTTCTGGTTGGCGATCGCCTATCCGCTTTACGGGCTCTCGCTGTTGTTGCTGGTGGCGGTGGAGCTGGTGGGCGCGACGCACATGGGCGCCACGCGCTGGCTCGATTTCGGGCCCGTGTCGCTGCAGCCGTCGGAATTCATGAAGATCGCGCTCGTGCTGGCGCTGGCGCGTTATTATCACCAGCTGGATCCGCGCGCCGCCAGCGGCGTGCTGGCGCTGATCCCGCCGGCGCTGATGATCGGCGCGCCGGTGGCGCTGGTGATGAAGCAACCCGATCTTGGCACCTCGCTGCTGCTGGCGGGCACCGGGGCGGGTGTGATGTTCCTCGGCGGCATGCGCTACCGTTACATCGCGGTGGCCGCAGTGGTGGCGATCGCGGGCGCCTTCTACGCCTACGAATTCAAGCTGCACGATTATCAGCGCGATCGCATCGCCACCTTCCTCGATCCCGGCGCCGATCCGCTCGGCGCGGGTTATCACGTCGCGCAATCGAAGATCGCCATCGGCTCGGCCGGCGTGTTCGGTCAGGGCTACCAGAAGGGCTCGCAAAGCCAGCTCGATTTCCTCCCCGAAAAGCACACCGACTTCATCTTCACGATGATCACCGAGGAGTTCGGCCTTGTCGGCGCGTTGTTGGTGCTGGGGCTGTTCACCGCGCTACTGATGCTGACGATGATGGTGGCGATGCGCGCGCGCACGATGTTTGGCCGGCTTGCCGCCTCCGGCGTGGCGGTGACCTTGGCGCTCTATGTGCTGATCAACACCGCGATGGTGATCGGTCTTGCGCCGGTGGTGGGGATCCCGCTGCCGCTGCTCTCCTTCGGCGGCACCGCGATGCTGACGGTGATGACCGGCATGGCGCTGGTGCTTTCCGTCAACATCCATCGCGACTATTCGGCCGGCTCGCGCGGCTTCCTATGGTGAGAAGCGCCGCCGCGCTTCGCTGAGCGCAAGGCGCAAGGCGGCGAGCTGCTTCACCAGTTCGCCATAGCGCGCATTCAGCGCGGCGAACTTGTCGATCTCCACTGGGCTGCGCGGCGCGGGCAGCGCGCGCAGTTGCGCCAGGAGCGCCTCGCGCTGAACCAGCGCGTCGCTCAGCGCCTGCTCGTTCGCCGGCGTTAGAGCCTTGCGCAGCCAGGCGGCCTTCTGGGCCATGTCCTTCACCACGGAAAGCTGCGCGGAGACGCGGCTCATTTCCGCCAGCAGGCGCGTCCACATCAGCGGATGGGCCGCTTCGTCGAAGCCGTGGGCGCGGACGCTGTCGATATAGTCGCCGATATTGCCGACCATCACGGTCTGCACCATCGCGAGGCTGGCGAGGCCGTCGGCGAATTCGCCGATATCGGCAGCGGCCTTGGCGCGCTGGGCCTTGGCGATCTGCTGCGGCTTCACCGCCTGCACCGCCGCCACCACCACGGCCGTCACCTTCGCAGCCGAGAAAAAGTAGGATGCCGCGCCATCGAGCGCCGCAACCAGCAACGCGTCATCGGCGCGGGCGCGCGAAACTGGAAGCAGCGCGAAGGCAGGCGACAGCAGCACGGCGCGGCGGGCGAACAGCATGGGCGCGCCTCGCGGCTTTGGCGCCTACCAGCGGCGCGTGGATGCGAAATGGTCGGTGGCGCGCACCAGCCCATCGACGATGCCGGGCTCGAGGCTCGAATGGCCGGCGTCCGGCACGATTTCGAGTTCCGCTTCCGGCCATGCCTTCTTCAGCGCCCACGCCGAGGAAAGCGGCGTGCAGACATCGTATCGGCCATGTACAATGCGCCCGGGGATACGGCGGTATTGCTCGGCCTGATCCAGCAGCCAGCCGTCGCTCGGGAAGAAGCCCTTGTTCACGAAATAGTGCGCCTCAATGCGGGCGAACGCCTCGACGAAGCGGTCCTCGTGGAAACGCGCCGGCAAGGCGGCGGGGCCGGCGAACGAGATCGTCTCGCCTTCCCAGCGCGCCCAGGCGCGCGCCGCGGTGAGCCGGGTGGCGCGGTCGTCGCTCATCAGCCGGCGGTGGAAAGCGGCGACCATATCGCCGCGCTCGGCCGCGGGGATGGGCGCGCGGTACCGGTCCCACGCGTCAGGGAAAAGCCGGCCGGCGCCTTCCTGGTAGAACCAGCGGATTTCCTCAGCCGTCAGCAGGAACACGCCGCGCAGCACCAGCGCGGCGACGCGCTTGGGATAGGTGGCCGCGTAAGCGAGCGCCAAGGTCGAGCCCCAGGAGCCGCCGAACACCAGCCATTTTTCGATGCCGTAGCGTTCTCGGATCTTCTCGATGTCGTGCACCAGATCCCAGGTGGTGTTATCCTCCACGTCGGCGAACGGCGTGGAGCGCCCGCAGCCGCGCTGATCGAACAGCACGACGCGATAGCGGTTGGGATCGAAAATGCGGCGCATCTCCGGGCTCGAACCGCCGCCGGGGCCGCCATGCAGCGCGATCGCGGGCAGGCCATTCTGCGCGCCGCACTGCTCCACATAGAGGGCGTGGCGCGGCGAAACGCGCACCATCTCGGAAAGATACGGCTCCGCGGCCTCGTACAAATCGCGGCGCGGCTGCGCCGGCGGCGGGGGCCGGTCTGTCGGGACGGATTCTCTGCCCATTTCCTTGGCGTAAAAGCCGCGCGCCCCGCGCGCAAGAGCGTTGATCTCTTCGCGGCTGAATTCGTTGCTTTTCGTGGGCCGCGGCGGCGTTTTACGGCGCGCCGGCCCAGCGCAGGCGCGCTCCCGCCCAGGCGAGCATTGCCCAGCCGGCCAGAAAACAGAGCCCGCCCAGCGGCGTGATCACGCCCGCCCAGCCGGGCGCGCCCGCCGCCAAAGCGTAGAGCGAACCGGAAAAGAGCGCTGTTCCCAGCAGGAACAAGGGCGGCGCATGGCGCGCGGCGGCGCCGCCCCAACGCCAGAACGCCAGCGCCGCGACAATCCCCAAGGCGTGCAAGAATTGATAGCGCGCGCCAGTCTCCAGCAAGACGCGCGTTCTCTCATCGGGCGCGGCGTGCGCGGCGAACGCGCCGGCGGCGACGGCAAGCCCCGCCAAGGCCGCGGCAGCCGCGGCGTAGACCGGGAAGAACCGAGTTGGCGCGGCGCTCACGACGTCCGCTCTGCTTGTGACCTTGGGGCAGGCCTTGACGCCCCGCGCGGCCTTGTCATGCATGGGCGCGAGGAGACACGTCCATGACCAGAGAGATCGCCCACCTGATCGCCGGCAAGAGCAGCGCCGCCGGCGCGCGCAAAGGCGAGGTGTTCGATCCGAACACCGGCGCGGTGCAGGCGAGCGTCGTCTTTGGGGACGCCGCTTCCGTGGACGCCGCGGTAGCGGCCGCCGCGAAGGCCTTCCCGGCCTGGTCTGCGGTCAACCCTCAACGCCGCGCGCGCGTCATGTTCGCGTTCAAGGGGCTGGTCGAACAGCACATGGACGAACTGGCGCATCTGCTCTCCTCCGAACACGGCAAGGTCATCGCCGACAGCAAGGGCGACATCCAGCGCGGGCTGGAGGTCATCGAGTTCGCCTGCGGCGTGCCCCATCTGCTGAAGGGCGAATATACCGAAGGCGCGGGGCCGGGCATCGACGTCTATTCCATGCGCCAGCCGCTGGGCGTCGTCGCCGGCATCACGCCGTTCAATTTTCCCGCCATGATCCCGATGTGGATGTTCGGCGTGGCGATCGCGTGCGGCAACACCTTCGTGCTGAAGCCGTCGGAGAAAGACCCCAGCGTTCCGGTGCGCCTGGGCGAACTGATGCTCGAAGCGGGCCGCCAGGCCGGCGTCGACACCACGGGCGTGCTCAATGTCGTGCATGGCGATAAGGCGGTGGTCGACGCGATCCTCACCCATCCCGATATCCGGGCGGTGAGCTTCGTCGGCTCGTCCGACATCGCCCATTACGTCTACGCGACGGGCACGGCGCACGGAAAGCGCGTGCAGGCGATGGGCGGGGCGAAGAACCACGGCGTGGTGTTGCCGGATGCGGATATGGAGCAGGCCGTGCGCGACATCGTGGGCGCGGCTTACGGCAGCGCCGGCGAGCGCTGCATGGCGCTGCCTGTCGTCGCCGCGGTCGGCAAGAAGACGGCCGATGAATTGCGCGAACGGTTGCTGGTCGAGATCGAGGGCTTGAAGGTGGGCGTCTCCACAGATGCGGAAGCCCAATACGGCCCCGTCGTCACCGCCGCGCACAAGCAGCGCGTCGAGAACTACATCCAGATGGGCAAGGACGAAGGCGCCGAACTGGTGCGCGACGGGCGCGGCTTCACCTTGCAAGGCTACGAGAAGGGCTTCTTCATCGGCCCGACCCTGTTCGATCACGTGAAGCCCGGGATGAAGACCTACGAGGAAGAGATTTTCGGCCCCGTGCTGCAGATCATGCGCGCCGAAACGCTGGATGAGGCCGCGGCGCTGCCCAGCGCGCACCAATACGGCAACGGCGTCGCCATCTTCACGCGCAACGGCCGTGCGGCGCGCGAATTCGCCTCGAAGGTGCAGGTCGGCATGGTCGGCGTGAACGTGCCGATCCCGGTGCCGGTCGCGTATCACACCTTCGGCGGCTGGAAGCGCTCGGCCTTTGGCGACGTGAACCAGCATGGGCCCGAGGGCGTGCGCTTCTACACCAAGGTGAAAACCGTGACGCAGCGCTGGCCCGAGGGCGAAGCCGGCGATCAGAGCTTCGTCATCCCGACGATGCGGTGAGGCCGCCCGCGATGGCCGCCTTCGAGCTGAGCACCGAGCAGCGCCAGATCGTCGACACCGCGCGGGCCTTCGCGATGGAGCAGCTGCGCCCGAACGCGGCGACGTGGGAGAATGAGGGCCGCCTTGATCGCGGCGTATTGCAGGTGATGGCCGCGATCGGGTTCGCCGGCATCTATGTGCGCGAAGAGGTCGGCGGCTCCGGCCTGACGCGTCAGGATGCGGCGCTGATCTTCGAGCAGCTCTCGCGCGGCTGCGTCTCCACCGCGGCCTATCTATCGATCCACAATATGGCCTGCTGGATGATCGACGCATTCGGCGACGATTCCTTGCGCAAGCGCTGGCTGCCGCGCCTCACCAATATGGAGTTGATGGCCTCCTATTGCCTCACCGAGCCTTCTTCCGGTTCGGATGCGGCGAGCCTGCGCTGCACCGCCGTGCGCCAAGGCGAGCATTATGTGCTGAACGGCGCGAAATCCTTCATCTCCGGCGCGGGCTTCTCCGACGTCTATCTCGTGATGGCGCGCACCGGGGCCTCCGGGCCCGGCGGCAGTTCCTGTTTCGTGGTGGAGAATGGCGCGCCGGGCCTGCATTTTGGCAAGAACGAACGCAAGATGGGGTGGCGCGCGCAGCCCACCGCGCAAGTGATATTCGAGAATTGCCTTGTCTCTGCCGCCGATCGCGTCGGCATGGAGGGCGCGGGTTTCCGCTATGCGATGGCGGGGCTCGACGGTGGGCGGCTCAACATTGCGGCCTGCTCGCTCGGCGGCGCCACCGAGGCGCTGGAGCGCGCGCTCGAGTATTCACGCGAGCGCGAGCAGTTCGGCCGCCCGATCGCGGATTTCCAGGCCACGCAATTCAAACTGGCCGACATGGCGACCGATCTGCACGCCGCGCGGCTCATGCTGTATGACGCCGCCGGCCGCCTCGATGCGCGCGATCCTTCCGCCACCATGCATTGCGCCATGGCCAAGCGCTTCGCGACCGACGCCGGCTTCCGCATCGCCAACGAGGCGCTGCAAATCCATGGCGGCTATGGCTACCTGGCGGATTACGAGGTCGAGCGCATCGTGCGCGATCTGCGCGTCCACCAGATCCTGGAAGGCACCAACGAGATTATGCGCGTCATCATCGCGCGTGAAATGATGCGCGCGTGAAGCGCGCACGAAGGAGGAAATGCATGCGGTATCTTGTTGCGGCGGCCATGCTGATGGCCCTGGCGCCGGCGGCGGCGCACGCCAAGCCCGATGGCAAGGCGATCGCGGCGGCAGTGGCCGATGCGGCGCGCCCGTCGGAAGACGTCGCGGCCGATGCGAACCGCAAGCCTGCCGCGATGCTCGAATTCGCCGAAGTGAAGCCTGGCCAGAAGGTGGCCGATCTGTTGCCTGGGCGGGGCTATTTCAGCCGTCTGTTCGCCAAAACCGTGGGCGACAAAGGCAAGGTGTTCCCGGTGACCCCGCCAGGGCGCGACGGCGCGCCGCCCGCCATCAAGAGCGTGGCCGCAGGCTACCCGAACATGACGGTGGTGGATGTCACGATGGCGACGATCGCGCAGCTTAAGCTGCCCGAGCCGGTCGATCTCGTGTGGACCTCGCAGAATTATCATGACTTGCACGCCGCGCGGAACAATGTGGACGTGGCGGCTTTCAACAAGGCGGTGTTCGCCGCGCTGAAGCCGGGCGGCCTCTTCGTGGTGCTGGATCACGTCGCGCCGGGAGGGACCGCACTCGATCCTGACGACAAACTCCACCGCATCGACCCCGCGATCGTAAAGGCGGAAGTGACGGCGGCAGGCTTCGTCTATGACGGCGAAAGCACCGTGCTGCGCAACCCCGACGATAAGCACGACCTTACCGTGTTCGATCCCGCAATCCGCGGGCGCACAGATCAGTTCGTCTACAAATTCCGCAAGCCGAAATAAGCGTTCGGGAGATCGCGCCATGCGCATCGCTTTTCTGGGTCTCGGCAACATGGGCGCCGGGATGGCGGCCAATCTCGTCAAGGGCGGCCACGAGGTAACGGGGTTCGATCCCGCGCCCGCCGCGCGCCAGCGCGCCAGCGAGCTGCAGGTGCGCGCCGTGGAAACGCTGGCCGATGCGGTGAAGGGCGCGGACGCCGCCGTCTCCATGCTGCCGGCCGGCGCGCATGTGCGCGAGGCGTACGAGAACGGCGTGTTCGCCGCCGCCAATCCGGGCGCGCTGTTCATCGATTGCTCGACGATCGACGTGGCCAGCGCGCGCGCCGTGGCGGAAGCGGCGCGGGCGAAGGGCTTCGCCATGGTGGATGCGCCCGTCTCTGGCGGGATCATGGCGGCGAACGCCGGCTCGCTCACCTTCATGGTCGGCGGCAGCGCACAGGATTTCGCCCGCGCCGAGCCGGTGTTGGCGAAGATGGGCCGGGCGGTGATCCATGCCGGTGAAGCCGGCGCGGGCCAAGCCGCGAAAATCTGCAACAACATGATCTTGGGCGTGACGATGATCGGCACATGCGAGGCGTTTCTACTGGCGCAGAAGCTGGGGCTCGACACGCAGAAATTCTTCGACATCGCCTCCAAGGCGTCGGGCCAATCCTGGTCGATGACGAGCTATTGCCCCGTGCCCGGCCCGGTGGAGGGGGCGCCCTCCAACCGCAATTACGAAGGCGGCTTCCTGACCGAACTGATGTGGAAAGACCTGAAGCTCGCGCATGATGAAGCCCAACGCGCCGGGCTTTCCTCGCCGCTTGGCGCTGCGGCCGAGGCGCTTTACGCGCTGTTCGACGCCAATGGCGGCCACGGGCGGGACTTCTCCGGCATCATCAAGATGTTGGGCGGGGAAAAGCTCTAGCCGGCCTCGCCTGCACGGTGGCGACCGGGTAAAACGGCGGGCGTTGTCCCTTGGGCGGGGGGCGGCGGATGCTGCTGCAGGTGGTGCGCGTCAAATCGGACGACGAGGCGACGCTCGGTGAATTGTGGGTCGATGGCGTCCGCCGGTTCGTGACGCTGGAAGATCAGTTCCAGGCGGGCGAGAAAGTCTACGGCGAAACCCGCATCCCCGCAGGCCGCTATCGCATCGGCCTCAAGACCGATGGCGAAATGAATCAAGCGTATGGGCGGGAGTTCTCGTTCCATCGCGGCATGCTGCACGTCCAAGGCGTGCTCGGCTTCGAAGGCATCCTCATTCATTACGGTAATTTCGATTGCGACACCAAAGGCTGCGTGCTGGTGGGCCGGAGCGCCGGCAAGGTCACGCCCGATCATCTGCGTATGTTCCCGAACAAGCCGCTGCAGGTCGGCCGGATGTGCATCCTCAAAAGCAGGGACGCCTACGCCGAGCTTTACGAGGAGGTTGCCCAAGCGATCGAGCGCGGCGAAGAGGTGCGCCTGGAAATCATCGACGCAGACGACAACGTCCGCATCGTGCGCAACACCGGCGCCTCGCGCCCCGGCATGGCCGCCGCCACGACGGCTGGGGCCGGGGCAGTGGTGATCGCGGGCTCGCAGCTTGATCATAAAGCCGAAGCGCCCGCGCCGCCGCCCCCGCCGGCCAGCTATCCCGGCGATTACTCCGCAACGCCGACGAGCGCGCCGACGCCGGAGAGCTGGTTCGACAAGATCGACTGGAATGTCGTGATGTTGGTCGCCGGGCTGCTGACGGTGGCCTTCGCCGTTTATCTATTGGTGCATCGCGTGTTCGATTGGCGGCGCTATCGCGGTGGACGCGCGTACCGGCGCTAGGCGGCGGCGAGATAGGCGAAGCGCGCGATGAACAGCGCGGCGAGCACAAGAAGCAGCCAGTCGCTGCGCCAAGCGAGCTTACCGGAAATCAGCTTCAGCGCCGCATAGGCGATGACGCCGAACGCCAGCCCGTTGGCGATCGAGAAGGTCAGCGGGATCGTGATGAGCGTCAGGAAGGCGGGGATCGCCGCGCCCGCATCGTCCCACGCCACATCGCCCAGGTGCTTCATCATCAGCGCGCCGACGAGCACCAGGGCGGGCGCAGCCACGGCGGTGGGCAGCGCCTGGACCAGCGGCGTGAACACCAGCGCCAGCAGGAACAGCAGGCCGACGACGACGCTCGTCAGTCCGGTGCGCCCGCCGGCGGAAACGCCCGCAGCACTTTCGATATAGCTCGTCACCGTGGTGGTGCCGACTGCGGCGCCGAACATCGCCGCCACGGAATCGGTGAGCAGCATCTTCTTCAGGCGCGGGATAGAGCCGTCGGGCGCCACGAGCCCCGCCTGCTTCGTCACCGCCGCCAGCGTGCCGACATTGTCGAAGATGTCGACGAACAGAAACACGAAGATGATCTCGATCAGCGCCACGCCGAGCCCGCCGCCGAGATTGAGCGCTGCGGGAATATCGGCCTTGAGGAAAGTGGCGGAGAGATCGGGCGCGGCAAAGCCGCCGGCGGGTTCATGGATGAGGCCAAGCGCGCCCGCGCCCAGGGCTGCCGCCACGATTCCGATCAGGATCGCGCCCGGCGCGCGCCAGGCCTGCAGGCCTGCGATGACGGCGAGGCCCGCGATCGCCAGCAGCGCTTCGGGTTTCGACAGATCGCCGAGCGCCACGAACGTCACGGGATTGGCCGCGATGATCCCTGCCTCTTTGAGGCCGATGAAGGCGATGAAGAGGCCGATTCCGGCCGCGGTTCCCGCGATCAGCGGCCGTGGGATCGCGGCGAGGATGAGCTGGCGCACGCCCGCAAGCGTCAGCAGCAGAAAAACCGCGCCTGAAAGGAACACGCAGCCGAGCGCGGTTTCCCACGGCACGCCCATGCCGTTGACGACGGTGAAGGTGAAATAGGCGTTGAGGCCCATGCCCGGCGCCAGTGCGATCGGCACGTTGGCGAACAGCCCCATGAGAATGCTGGCGAAGGCCGCCGAAAGGCAAGTCGCCGCGGCCACCGCCGCGATCGGCATGCCGGCCTGGGATAGGATCGCCGGGTTGACCACCACGATATAAGCCATCGTCAGAAAGGTGGTGACGCCGGCCGCGATCTCCCGGCGCACGGTCGAGCCGTGCGCGCGCACCGCGAATAGCCGTTCGATCATGCACGCCCCCGTTCCAGCCGTTCGACGCTAAGACGATGAAGCGCGCGGGCGCGCAAGCCCCACACGAACGCTTCGCCTGGCGGCGCCGCTGCGCTAGGCAGGGCATGAAACACGGGGAGTGGCGCAAATGGCGCGGTGGTTCGCGGGGCTGGCGTTCTGGTGCGCGCTCGTTTGCGGCGCGCGCGCCGACGTGCTGGACGCGACGCCGCGCACGGCCGTGATCTCCGCTTTCCCGCCGGAACTGGCCGCTTTATCGGCGGCGGCGACCGACAAGCGCGACTACACAGTTGGCGGCGTCGTCTTCACCACCGCGACCCTGGAAGGCCGTCCGGTGCTGCTGTTCCTGAGCGGCGTCTCGATGGTCAACGCTGCGATGACCACGCAGATGGCGCTCGATCGCTTCAAGCTCACCCGCCTGGTGTTCTCCGGCATCGCCGGCGGCGCCGATCCGGCGCTGGAGATCGGCGACGTGGTGGTGGCCGACCGCTGGGCGCAGAACATGGAAAGCGTGTTCGCGCGGGAAACGCCGCAAGGGTTCGCTGCGCCGCCGGATTTTCTGGACGCCCTTGGACCGCATTTCGGCATGATCTATCCGCGCGGCGTGCGCTTGCCGGGCGATGCGGCGCCGCGCGTCTGGTTTCCCGCGGATTCAGCCCTGGTGGCGAAAGCCGCGCGCGCCGCCAAGCGCGTAAAGCTCAGGCGCTGCCTTGAGCGCGCCTGCCTCGACAAGGCGCCGAAAGTGGTGATCGGCGGCGCGGGCGTTTCGAGCCCGGCCTTCGTCGACAACGCGGCCTATCGCGAATTCCTGCATCGCGAGTTCGGCGTGCGCCTGATCGACATGGAAAGTGCGGCGGTGGCGCATGTGGCGGCGGCGAACGGCGTGGCGTTCGTGGCGCTTCGCAGCCTCTCCGATCTGGCCGGCGGCGACGCCGGCGAAAACCAGATGCATGTGTTCATGGGGCTGGCGGCGCGGAACTCCGCCGCCGTCGTGCGCGCTTTCCTACAGGAGTTGGAATAGGCTCGATACATCGCGAGGCGGATCGAATGGCGCAACATTATCATGTCGTCCCCCATGATGGGGGCTGGACCTACAAGGTCTGCGAGGTGTTCGCCGAAACATATCCGCCGAAAGAGGCGGCGCTCGCGGCGGCCCGGCGCGCGGCTGGCGAGCAGCGCGTGCCGACCGAACCTGCGAACATCCAGTACGAAGACGAAAACGGCGTCTGGCGCATCGAGCATGTCGATGGCCGCCCGCCGGAAACGGATGTGAGCTGAAACGCGAGCCGGTGTGAGGCGAACCTCCCGCGCAGGCGAAACCCCGCGCCGCCGCCCGTTATGTCAGTGCGCGGGGGTTCATGATCCGCCGGGGATCGAGCGCGGCCTTCACTGCGGCCATCACGTCCAACGCCTCGCGCGATTTGTAACGCGCCAGCTCGCCGCGCCGGGCGACGCCGATGCCATGCTCTGCCGAGATCGATCCGCCGAGCCCCACCGCCACGTCCTGGGCCGCCTCGGTGATCGCCGGCAGCAGCGCGCGGAAGGCCGCGTCCTCCCCGCGTGCGGGCGCGATGACGGTGAAATGCATGTTGCCGTCGCCCGCATGGCCGAAGGCGACGACGCGCGCCTGCGGCGCGATGCGGCGCACGGCTTCCTCTCCGCGCGCGAGGAATTCCGGCACGCGCGCGACCGGGGCGGCGATGTCCATGTTCGTTTGCACGCCTTCGCCGCGATGCCCGGCGGACATGCTCTCCCGCACGCGCCAGAAGGCGCGCGCCTGCGTTTCGTTCTCCGCGATCACCACGTCGCCCGCGAGGCCCGCGTCCAGCGCGCCGGCGAGCATATCTTCCGCGATGGCGCGTAAAGCCCCCGCGCGCGCGGCCTCAACTTCAATCAGCGCCAGCCAAGCGTCCGCACCGGGCAACGGATCGCGGGCGCCCTCGATGTTCGTGAAGGTCATCGCCAAGCCGGTGCGGTTCATGATCTCGAACGCGGCGAGCGCGCCGGTTTCCTTGGCGCGCAGCATCAGCGCCAGCGCCGCTTCCGGCCCGCTGACGGCGGCCATCGCGACTACGCGCTCGGCGGGGCGCGGAAAGAGCTTCAGAGACGCCGCGGTGACGAGACCGAGCGTGCCTTCGGCGCCGATGAACAGCTGTTTCAGATCGTAGCCGGTGTTGTCCTTGCGCAAGCTTTTGAGCGCATCAAGCACGCGCCCGTCCGGCAACACGGCTTCGATCCCAAGCACCAGATCGCGCATCATGCCGTAGCGCACCACATGCACGCCGCCGGCATTGGTGGAGATAAGGCCGCCGATCGTGGCCGTGCCCTCGCTGGCGAGGCGAAGCGGAAACAGCCGATCGGCGCCGGCCGCAACCTCCTGCGCCGCCGCCAGCACCACGCCCGCTTCCGCGACGAGCGCGTCATCCTGCGCGGAGACGCTGCGGATGCGGTTCATGCGCCGCATGGAGACGAGCAATTCGCCGTCCGGGATTTGCCCGCCGACCAGCCCGGTGTTGCCGCCTTGCGGGGTGATCGCCACACCGGCGGCGTGGCACAGCGCCACGAGGGCGGCGGCCTCCGCGGTGCTTGCGGGCGCGGCCATTACGTCGGCGCGGCCCTTCCAGCGACCGCGCCATTCGCTCAGATGCGGCGCGATTTCCGCGGGATCCTGGATCACGCCCTTCGGGCCAAGAATCTCGGTCAATCTCGCGGAAAAAGCGGGGTCCATGGGTGTTCCGGGTCGGTTTCGGGGCGCGAGGGGAGCATAGTGCGCGCGTCGG
>JBFWWB010000038.1:0-22210 GCA_050246435.1 Hyphomonadaceae bacterium | reverse complement strand
TCCTCGGCGCGCGCGGGCGAAGCGAACGTGCAGTCGATCACCGCCACGGCGTCGCCCAGCTCGCCGATCATGCGCTGATACATGCCGTTGGTGAGGATCGGGCTCTGCAGGATGTAGACGTTCGTCTGCGTTTCATCCTGCGCGAGGATATTGCCCAGGTTCTTGAAGCGCGTGGACAGACTCATCACGCGGTCTTCGCGCAACGGATCGATCGGCGGATTGGTGACTTGCGAGAAATTCTGCCTGAAATAGTGCGAGAGCGGGCGGTAGCGGTCGCTCAGCACGGCGAGGGGCGCGTCGTCGCCCATGGAGCCGACGGCTTCCTTCGCCTCCTCGATCATCGGCGGCAGGATCAGCTCGAGGTCTTCGAGCGTGAGGCCCGCCGCATATTGGCGGCGCAGCAATTCCGCGCGCGTCTCGTAGAGGCGCGGCTCAGCGCCCGTGATGCGCCCGTCCAGCTGCACGACGTTCTCAAGCCAGCTTTCGTACGGGTGCGCGGCGGCCAACTGGTCGACGATCTCGTCGTGGCCGTAGAAGCGGCCCTCCTGAAGATCGACGGCGATGATCTGGCCCGCGCCCAGCCGGCCGCGCCGCATGACGATTTCATCGTCGAGCGCACACATGCCGGTTTCCGAACCGACGACGAGGATGTTGTCGGTGGTGAGCGCGTAGCGCGCGGGGCGCAGACCATTGCGGTCCATGCCGGCCACAGCCCAGCGCCCGTCGAACATGGCGAGTGCGGCCGGCCCGTCCCACGGCTCCATCACCGCGTTGCAATAGGAATAGAGCGCGCGATGCGCCGATTTCATCGTCGTCGACTTGGCCCACGCCTCCGGCACGAGCAGCGCTTTCGCCATCGGCGCGCTGCGCCCCGCGCGCACCAGCACCTCGAACACGTTGTCGAGCGCGGAAGAATCCGAGCCGCCGGGCTGGATGATCGGCTTGGCCGCATCCTGCTGCGCGCCGAATGCGTCGGAAGCCATGCGGATCTCATGGCTCTTCATCCAATTCACGTTGCCCTTGAGCGTGTTGATCTCGCCGTTATGGGCAAGCATGCGGAAGGGCTGCGCCAGGCGCCATTGCGGGAACGTGTTGGTGGAGTAGCGCTGGTGATAGATCGCCACCGCCGAGGTGAAGCGGTCGTCTTTCAGGTCGGGGTAGAACTCGTCGATCATCTCGGCGAGGAACATGCCCTTGTAGATCATCGTGCGCGTGGACAGCGAGCAGATGTAGAAATCGTTCAGGTTGACGGAAATCGCGCGGTTCTCGATCCGGCGGCGGCAGATGAACAGCGCGCGTTCCAGCGCTTCGCCGTCGCGCCCCAGCGGATCGTGGAACAGCACTTGTTCGATCTCGGGGCGGGTGGCCAGCGCCTTGGCCCCCAGCGCGCCGATCTGCACCGGCACCTGGCGCCAGCCGTAAATATAGAATCCCGCACGCAGGATTTCGGACTCGACGATGCCGCGCGCGGTTTCCTGCGCCGCGAAGTCGATGCGCGGCAGGAACACCTGGCCGACGCACACCGGCGCCGGACTCGGCGCGTGGCCGATGCGGCGCACCACGTCATGGAAGAAGTCCTGCGCGATGCCGATGAGGATGCCCGCGCCGTCGCCGGTCTTGCCGTCGGCGTCCACTGCGCCGCGGTGCCACAGCGATTTGAGCGCGCGGATCGCCATCGTCACGATCTCGCGGCGTGGGCTCCCATCGATCGCTGCGATCAGGCCGACGCCGCAGGAATCGCGCTCGTCCTCCGGCCGCCACAGGCCCTCGCGCGCCAGCTTCTCGCGCTCGCGCTCCATACGTTCGATTTCGCGTTCGCCGTTGATGTCGTTCATGACGCTGCTCCAGCGCGAAACGAAAAGGTGCTCACGAAACCGCGGCGCGCGCGGGTTCGATGCGATGGCTCGCGCGCTCGCGCAGGAAGGCGTGGATCGCCTCCGCCGCGTCGCGCCCGTCCTTGATGGCCCACACAACCAATGAAGCGCCGCGCACGATGTCGCCTGCCGCGAACACGCCGGGCAGGTTGATCTGCATCCGCCCGTCGACGCGCAGGGTGCCAAGACGCGTCGTCTTGAGGTGCGGGGCGTCCCACATGCCGGGAAGGTCCTCGGGATCGAAGCCCAGCGCCTTGATCACGAGATCGGCCGGCACGTCGTAGTCGGCGCCGGAATCCTCCGGGGATTGCCGGCCCGATGAATCCGGCCGCCCCAAGCGCATCCGTGCGGCGCGCACGCCGCGGGCCTTCTTCGCATCGCCCTTGATGGCGCGCGGCGCAGCCAGCCAGTCGAACTTCACGCCTTCTTCTTCGGCGTTGGAGACTTCGCGCTGCGAACCGGGCATGTTCGCGCGGTCGCGCCGATAGAGGCACGTCACCGATTTTGCCCCTTGGCGCACTGCGGTGCGCACGCAATCCATCGCGGTGTCGCCGCCGCCGATGACGACGACGCGCTTGCCGCGCGCGTCATAAAGAGCCTCGTCCGTCTCGGGCAGGGCGTCGCCCAGGCCCCGGCGGTTGGCGGCGATCAGGTAGTCGAGCGCATAGACCACGCCCGGCGCGTCGGCGTTCGGGGCTGCCAGTTGCTTGGCCTTGTAGACGCCGCACGCGATCAGCACGGCGCCGTGGCGTGCGCGCAGTTCGTCGAAGCTGATGTCGCGGCCGATCTCGCAGTTCAGCTTGAACGTCACGCCGCCGGCGGCGAGGCGGTCCACCCGGCGGGCGACGACCTCCTTTTCCAGCTTGAAGTTCGGGATGCCGTAGATCAGCAGGCCGCCGGCGCGGTCGTGCCGGTCGTAGATGGTCACCTGATAGCCCTTGAGGCGCAGCGCTTCGGCCGCGGCCAGCCCCGCCGGTCCCGCGCCGATGACGCCGACGCTTTCCGGGCGCTCGCGCGGCGGCGCGATCGCCGGCGTCCAGCCGTTCGCGAAGGCGGTTTCGGTGATGTAGCGCTCGATCGCCCCGATGGTGACGGTGCCGTGGCCAGATTGCTCGATAACGCAATTGCCCTCGCACAAGCGATCCTGCGGGCAGATGCGGCCGCACACCTCCGGCATCGAGTTCGTGGCCGAGGATACCGCGTAGGCCTCTTCGAGCCGGCCCTCCGCGACCAGCTTCAGCCAGTCGGGAATGTTGTTGTGCAAAGGGCAGTGAGACTGACAGAATGGCACGCCGCATTGCGAGCAACGCGCGGCTTGCTCGGCGGCCTTCTCGATCGCGTAGTTGCGATAGA
Organism: Hyphomonadaceae bacterium; assembly: GCA_050246435.1. Taxonomy (GTDB): domain Bacteria; phylum Pseudomonadota; class Alphaproteobacteria; order Caulobacterales; family Aquidulcibacteraceae; genus JAKFWI01. The sequence goes on along the minus strand of JBFWWB010000038.1, from coordinate 18,983 downwards.
TTTCATCGAAATCTTGCTTTCTTTCAAGCGCATTGCGCTTGGAAGGGCCCTCCTGGCCGACTTGCACGAATTGGAGCATGCGCTCGGCCATCGGTGCTGCTCCTACAGGCAAATCGTGAATATCTGTCACCTTATGACGCAAGGCCATCCGGCGCGCAAGCAGAAATACGGAAGATAAGACAGTAATACTTACTTTACTCCAGACTTTGCATCCTGAACGGCGCAGTCCAGCATCCCGGCCCGATGGATATCCTCACGCTTTTGAAGGCGGCCCTGCTCGGTCTGATCCAGGGCCTGACGGAGTTTTTGCCGGTCTCTTCGACGGCGCATCTGCTGATCGGCGCCCGGCTGCTGGGCTTCGACGACCCCGGCGGGGTGTTCACGGTCATGATCCAGCTGGGATCCATTCTGGCTGTCATGTGGCTCTACCGGGCGAAGATCATCGAGGCCGTCGCCGGCCTGCCGACGCGGCCTGAGGCGCGCCGGTTCGCGCTGGCGGTGATCGCGGCGTTCATCCCCGCCGTGATAGCGGGCCTGTTCTTCGCCGGCTTCGTGAAAACGGTGCTCTACGCCAGTTTGCAGGTGATCGCCGTCGCTTTGATCGCCGGCGGCGTCGTGCTGCTGCTGATCGACAGGATTCACCCCAAGATCGCGGTGGCCGAGGCCGATAAGGCGCCGGTCTGGCGGGCGTTCGGCGTCGGCCTCTTCCAGACTTTGGCGCTCGTGCCAGGCGTGTCGCGCTCCGGCGCCACGATCGTCGGGGCGGTGCTGCTGGGCTTCGATCGCAAGGCGGCGGCCGAATTCTCCTTCTTCCTGGCGATGCCGACGATGATCGCCGCCTTTCTCCACGACTTTCTGGAGGTGAAGGATCATCTGACGGGGGAGCGCGCGGCCGAGATCGCGGTCGGCTTCGTGATGGCGTTCATCGCGGCCGCCCTGGTGGTGAAACCCTTCCTGGCGATCATCTCCAAGCAGGGCTTCGCCGCCTTCGCCTATTATCGCATCGCACTGGGTGCGCTCCTGCTGGCCGGCGTCGCAGCGGGTTGGTTCTGATCAAGCCCTGAATCCGGCGCGACGTTTCGACGATTGAAGCGGCCGCCCCCAGCGTTCATAGGACCAGGCATGGCAGGCGAATTGATCGTGGTGTTCGGCGGCTCGGGCTTCATCGGCCGATATGTCGTGAAAACGTTGGCGCGGCGCGGCAAGCGCGTGCGCGTGGCGATGCGCCGCCCGCATCTCGGCCAGGATCTCCGTGTGCTCGGCGATGTCGGCCAGATCCAGCTCGTTCAGGCCAATGTGCGTTTCCCCGATAGCGTGGCGCGCGCGTTGGAAGGGGCGGACGGGGTGGTGAACCTCGTCGGCGCGCTGTACGAGCGCGGCGCGCAGAATTTCTTCAACCTACACGCCGAAGCGGCGGCCTCCATCGCCGCCCAGGCCGATAAGCGCGAGATCGACCGTTTCGTGCACGTCTCGGCGATCGGCGCGGCGGCCAACGCGAAATCGCACTACGCCCGCACCAAGGCGGAGGCGGAGGAAAGCGTCCGCGCCAGCCTGCCGGCGGCGGCGATCCTGCGTCCCTCGGTGGTGTTCGGCCCGGAAGACAAATTCTTCAACCGCTTCGCGGACATGGCGAAGTTCGCGCCGGCGCTGCCGCTGATCGGCGGGCGCACGCGGCTGCAGCCGGTCTATGTCGGCGATCTGGCCGAGGCGATCGCCAACGCGCTGGACGATCGCGCCGCGCGCGGGCGCACGTTCGAGATCGGCGGCCCCCGCGTCTATACGATGAAGGAGCTGCTGCGCTTCATCCTCGCCACGATCGAGCGCAAGCGTCCCTTGCTGCCCACGCCGTTCTTCGCGGCGGAAATCGCCGGCGGTCTGCTCAACTTCGCCACCGGCCTGGTTCCGCTCTTTCCCCCGCCGCTGACGGCCGATCAGGTGAAGATGCTGAAGCGGGATAATGTCGTCTCCGGTGCGCCGGGCGTGGGAACGATCGCCGATCTCGGCGTCACGCAGCTCGAGTCCGTCGAAAGCATCGTGCCGAGCTATCTCTGGCGCTTCCGCCCGTACGGCCAGTTCCAGGCCGCGGCCTAGCCGCATTCCCTTGCGACTGCTAAGAACGCTGCCGTGCAGCGGCGACGCGGCGTGTGCGCCGCTGGCGCTCGGCTACGCAAGAACATCACTTACAAACACGCGAAAGGGAGAAGCGATGGCCGATCTGCCGAAGCGCCGCCTGGGCAAAACCGGCGCGGACGTCACCATCCTTGGTTTCGGCGCGATGGAGCTGCGCGGCGGTCCGCGCGGGCCCGAAATCAGCGAGAAGCAGGCCGAGACGATCCTCAACGCCGTGCTCGACAGCGGCATCAACTTTATCGACACGTCGATCGATTACGGCCGCAGCGAAGAGTTGATCGGCAAGTTCATCGCCCATCGCCGCAACGAATATTTCCTGGCCTCCAAATGCGGCTGCGTCGTCGGCGGCGCGCAGGGCGAGCATGTCCACACTGCGGAGAATATCCGCCACGGTGTGGAAAACAGTCTGCGCCTGCTGAAAACCGATCACCTCGATCTCGTGCAATTCCACCGCAGCCTGACGATGGCGGAATATCAGGCCGAAGGCGCCCTGCAAGAGGCGCTGAAGCTGCGCGACGAGGGCAAGGTCCGCTTCGTCGGCGTTTCCGGCACCTTGCCGCATCTGGTGGAGCAGATCGATTCCGGCGTGTTCGCCGCGTTCCAGATTCCTTATTCGGCGCTGCAGCGCGATCACGAAGCGGCGATCACGAAGGCCGCCGCCAGCAATCACGGCGCGATCATCCGCGGCGGCGTCGCGCGCGGGGCGCCCTCCGATTGGGGTCGGGCCTATTACATGCTGACGACCGACGTGATGCAGAACCGCTGGGACGGCGCCAAGCTCGACGATCTGCTGGATGGGATGTCGCGCATGGAATTCATGCTGCGCTTCACGATCTCGCATCCCGGCCTGACGACGACGATCGTGGGCACCAAAAACCCCGATCACCTGCAGCAGAATATCGACGCGGCGCTGAAAGGGGCGCTGCCCGCCGCGACCTTGGCGGAAGCCTAGAAGCGGCTCGATGCGGCGGGCGCGGTGTCCGAAGCGGTCTAAGCCGCTGGCGTCAGGTGGCGCACCGCGAAGCCGCGCTGCTCCAGCATTTCCGCCACGCGCGCACGGTGGCAGGTGCGCCAATCGTCTTCCAGGCACAGCAGGCATGAAGGCTGCGCGGCGGCAAGCTCCGCGGCATGCTCAAGCGCGAGGCCGGCCTCGGGGCGCGCGAGCGCGCCGTCGACGATCTCCCAGAATTCGTCCCAGCGGCGCGCCTTGTTGGCTTCGCGCCCGGCCTTCGGCGTGCCCAGCGCTTTCAGATGCGCATAGCCGATGCCCGCGGCTTCCAGGCTGGCGGCCAGCATCCGCTTGGAGAAACCGGCGCGGCGGGAATTCGGCAGCTCGCGCACGTCGATCAGCATCTTCACGCCGGCTTCCTGCAACGCGGCGACGAGCTGCGCTTGGGCCAGGCGCTGATAGCCGATGGTGAAAAGCGTGTTCGGCATGGGCTCTGACCGCGCGCCGCTGGTGCCCAGAAGAGGACTCGAACCTCCACGGTGTTACCCGCTAGTACCTGAAACTAGTGCGTCTACCAATTCCGCCATCTGGGCATCCGGCGCGAGGGTGGAGCGTTTAAGGGAGCGGCCCCTCAGCGTCAATGATGTGGGCGGTGGGCGCGCCGCGGCGGCGCTCGTCCCAGGCGGCCAGCGCGCAGGCCCCGATGATGAACGCCGCGCCCAGATAAGTCTGCGGCTTGGGCGCCTCCTGGAAAACCGCCCAGCCCCACGCCGTCGCCCAGATCAGGGCGGTATATTCCAGCGGCGCGATGGTCTGCGCGGCGGCGCGGGCGTAGGCCCAGGTCAGCGCCAGCCAGAAGGCCGCGCCCACCACGCCGATCAGCACGAACCATCCCATGTCCTGCAGCGCTGGCAGCGGCGCCAGCGCCAGCGCCGGGGCGGCAAGGATCACCGCCGGCATCAGATTGCCCATGAGGCCGATGCTGATCGCGCCATCCTCCGCCGCGCGCCGGCGCAGCAGGATGATCTGCAGCGCGTAGGCCAGCACGGAGATCATCACCATCGCCACGCCCAACACGCGCCGCTCAGACATCGCGTCCATGTCCGGTTCGTAGGCCGCGATGGCCACGCCCGCGAAGCCGACGAACGCGGCCCATACGCTTGCCGGGCTCAGCTTCTCCTTCAGCAGCGCGCGCGCCAGGAACGGCACGATCAGGCGAACCCGAGCGTGATCGTCTGCGCCAGCGGCAGCAGCGCCAGCGCATAGGTGAAGGTCGTCGCCGAGATGACGATCGTCACCGCCCGCAGCGCGTGGAATTTGAGCGCGCCCGCTTTCAGCGGCGCCGGCCGCGCCACCGCATAGATCGCACCGACAGCGGCGGAGCCGATCGCGAAACGTACGAACATGATCATCAGCGGCGAATAGGAGGCCGCGATATGCTTGATCGCCGCGTCCATCCCGCAGGCGAGCGCGAAGGCGAACAGCGCCACGAGAATGGGCGAGGGCGCGCGGAAAGACATGCGGATTCCGATGGTGCGGACGCCCTCGCGCGGAGGGCGCGCGGCGCTAGAAGCTGAAGCGCGCGCCCAAGGTCAGCGCATGGATGCGCGTATCGAGCCCGATGGGCGTGGCGCCGAGCAGCGTGTCGTCGATATCGGCCGGTTCGATGTAGCGGTAGCCGAGATCGAGCGCCATGTTGTCCGACACGCCGACCAGCACGCCCGCCATCGCCTGCCAGGCGAAGCCATCGTCCTTCAGGGTGAGGTTCAGCGCGCCGTCCTTGAATTCGGAATGGCCGTAGCCAATCCCGAGGCCGACATACGGGCCGATCGTGCGGTCGCGCACGAGCTGCATGTAGCGCACGTTCACGAAGCCGCCATAGGAGGCGATGTCCTCGTCGGCGCCGTCGACGTCGTTCTTGGCGTAGAGCGCTTCGGCCTCCACCGAGACGCGCCCGCCGGCGCCCACGTCATAGCCCTTGCCCATCACGAAGCCGCCGACGAAGCCGGTCTCTAGATCGGAGCTGCCGGTCGCGCCGAAGGCGGGCAGGGAGCCCCGCAGATCGCCGCTCAGCCCCGCGCCGAGCGTGACCCCGGCGTAGGAGGCCGCCGCGTGCGCGGCGCCGGCCGCGCCCAACACGGCGATCCCGGCGGCGACGGCGAACATCTTCGGCATGACGAAACTCCCCCAGATGCAGGCATCACGTGTCCAGCCTGTAACCTTAGCTTGATTCGCCAACCGTTTTGTCAGCCCCTTTCGGGCCCTGTTAGGCTTTTATTAACCATGCCGCGCCGATCGTCCGCCTACTGAGCAAAGAGGCTGGCGGCGCGCGCATGTTCCTGTTCGATCACAAGATCTGGCGCGGCGAATCCGGGCGGATCTACCGCTTCAAGATCACGCTGACGCGCCAGGGCATTCCGGATTACGGCGGGGTGTACATCTTCGTGCGCCGGCGCTTCGTGTTCTTCTTGAAGGCGATGTATGTCGGCAAGGCGACGAATTTCCGCGAGCGCCTGTACGGCCACGAAAAGTTCGCCAAAGCCGTGTTCGATCATGGCGTCACCGAACGCCATGTCTACAGCATCGCCACCGAGCATGATCGCGCCTCCGTCGAGGAGGATCTGATCCGCGCGCTGCGGCCGCCGATGAACGATGTGATGATGCCGCGCTCCGCGGCCGACAGGCGGGTGACGCGGACGGTGCCGCTCGGCTGGTCGATCCTCAATTGGCTGCGCGTCAGCGCGCAGAAGAGCCGCCCCGATCCCCGCCGCACCCGCCGCCGCGCGCTGCAGGCGGGCTAGCAGCAGCGCTAAACGACCAGGACCGTCGATCCCGTCGTTTCGCGATTTTCCACCGCCTGATGCGCCGACGCGGCTTCCCGCAGCGGATAGGTGCGCATCTTCACGGTGATGACGCCGCTGCTCACGGCCTGGAAGAGATCGTTCGCGGCGTTCAGCAGATTGGGTCTGGGCGATGCATAGGCGCCGAGGCCGGCGCGGGTCAGGAAGAGGGAGTTCTTCACCAGCAATCCCAGATCGATCGGGCCGATTGGGCCGGATGCTTGACCGTAAATCGCCAGCGTGCCGCGCGGCGCAAGGCATTCCAGCGACTTCAAGAACGTCTCCTTGCCGACGCTGTCGAACACGATGGGGACCATCTTGCCGCCTGTTATTTTCGTCACCTGTTCGACGAAGTCTTCACGCGTGCGCACGATCGGATAGGCGCAGCCGTTGGCGCGCGCGACTTCAGCTTTTTCGTCCGTGCTGACCGTCCCGATGACATTCACGCCCATGTGCGCCAGCCATTGGCACGCGATCGTGCCGACGCCGCTGGTCACCGCATGATACAGAACGAAGTCGCCCTTCTTCGCCGTGTAGAGCTGGCGCACGAGCGCCTGCGCCGTCAGTCCCTTGAGCATGATGGCGGCGGCCTGGGCGTCGGTGATGCCGTCGGGAATTTTTACGAGGATGTTGGCCGGGACGGTGCGCGATTCCGCGTAGGCGCCGGGCGGTCCGCCTCCATACGCCACGCGGTCGCCGACGTGAAACTCCTCAACGCCGTCGCCGACCGCTTCGACGACGCCCGCCGCTTCGGTGCCGATGCCGCCCGGGATCGGAAGGGGAAAGGGCGAGCGCCCCTTGCGTTGCGTTATCTCCATAAAATTGACGCCGACCGCCGTCTGGCGCAACCGCACCCAGCCCGCCGGCGGCGCGCCGACATCGACCTTCGACCAAGCGAGCACTTCCGGCCCGCCGTATTCGTTCACCTGGATCGCATAAGACATGATTGCTCCGTAGCGTGGTGTGCGCGCGCCGGCGGGCGGCGAACGTGCGCGTTCGCGGCAGGACGGCGGCGAGGCTGCGGCGGTTCTCGCCGCCGGCGCCGTTGCGCGCTATTCGTCCAGAAAATCGAGGATGAGCCGATTGAAGGCGTCTGCATGCTCGTACTGCACCCAGTGCCCGCAATTGGGGTAGACGTGGAGTTGCGCGTCCGGGAGGCCCCACAGCAAACGCAGTGCTGCGTCCAGCGGGACAACGCGGTCGTCGCGTCCCCAAACGATCAGCGTCTTCGCAACACACTTGCGCAATTCGTGCGTCAGGTCCCGCTGCATGGGAGCGCCGGGTTTGAAATTCTCGGGGCGCCGCGTGGCCAAGGCGGCGGCGACGCGCGTCTCAAGCAGCTCCTTCGTGACGAACGAGGAATCGTACACCATCAGCGAGAACAGCTTCGACAAGGTCTCGACCGTCGGATTCCGCGCAGCCTCGGCGAGCACCTTTTGACCCTCGGTCGGTATCGGCATGAAGATGCTGGTGTTTACGCCGACGGCAGAGCCCATTTGGACGACGCGATGCGTCCTGTCCGGATAATCGATGGCGAAGTTCATGGCGGTCACGCCGCCCATAGAATTGCCGACGAGGCTCGCGCGCTCGATCTTCAGCACGTCGAGAAGGTCCGCGAGCATGCGCGCGTTGTTTTCGGAGTTGTTTGCGACGTCATCCCAATGCCCGGTCCCTGCGAAGCCGAGTTGGTCGACCAACAAGACCCGATGGTTTTCCGCAAGCGGGCCCACGTTCCGCCAAAAATTTCCCCAGCCCGAGGCGCCCGCGCCGCCGCCATGCAGGAGGATGACGCATGGACCCTCGCCGGCGTCGTTGAAGTGAACGCGGATTTTCCCAGCCTGTACGTGCCGGCTGGTGCTCGCTTCGGTAAAATCGGACATGGATGCGCCTCGAATTCAGGACGGCGACAGGCGTCCCGCAGCGCAACCTAGGCATCCCCGCCGAGGCCTTGAAGGCTCGCATTCGCCAAAGTATTGCTCAAAACCGCCATCGGGCGATCCAGCAGGGCGAGAGCATGAACTATCCGTGGAACGCCGTGCGCGCGGACAGCCTCTCGAGCGGGGCGTTGCGGGGAGTGCGGCGCTGGGATCATCCGGCGGGCTTTTCTCGCAAGAAGCATATGCATGCCCCAGCGCAACTTTTGCTGCCGATAAGCGGCGCTATCCTATGCGAAGCCGAGGGCGCGGCTTGGGTTGTGCCCGCAGGCGTGGCGTTTTGGATTCCTCCGGGGGCTGAGCATGGCTCGAAGACCCTCGCCAAGGCGCAGGTGTGCAGCGTCTATCTTGACCCCCGGGAGATGGCGGATCCGCCGGAGGCTTGCTGCATTTTGACCGTGTCCAACTTGTTGCGGGAACTCGTGATTGCGCTCGCGGAATCGCCGCCGCAGGAGCGGCGCAGCGCGTTCGGGAAGCGGTTGGTGGACGCCATGCTGGATCAGCTTTCCGTGGCGCCTCGTGAGCATCTCCGCCTTCCGATGCCGGCCGATTCCCGGTTGAGGCGGATCGCCCACGCGCTCAGGGACGACCCGAGCGATCGCACTGGCGTGGCAGATTGGGCCCGGCGGATCGGCGTCAGCGAGCGGACGCTTGCCCGTCTCATGCTGCGGGAGACGGCCATGGGCTTTGTTCAATGGCGAAGGACCCTGCATGTCTTGATGGCGATCAGCCGGCTGGCGAGCGGCGAGTCGGTGCAGGTCGTCGCCGAGCAGTTGGGCTACGAGACCACCAGCGCCTTCAGCACCATGTTTCGCAAGGTCGTCGGCAAACCGCCGACCCAATACTTAGCGGGCCGGCGCCGGCGCCCGGCGAGCGCGAAAGCCGTGATCGACCCGGAACGCCCGCTTCGCGAATGGCCCGCTGATTGCTTTTTGACGGCCTGACCGCGCGAAGCGCATGCTCGCCATGCCGCCCAGCGCGCCGTATCTTGGGCGCGTAGAGGAGCGCGCACATGGCCAGCCGCATCGCCGTCGTCGAAGTCTCCCCGCGCGACGGGCTGCAGAACGAGAAAACCTGGGTCTCCACCGAGAACAAGGTTTCCCTGATCCGCCGCGCGATCGCCGCCGGCGCGCGCCGGTTGGAGGCGGCGAGCTTCGTGTCGCCCAAGGCGGTGCCGCAGATGGCCGATGCGGAAGACGTGATGCAGCGCTTGCGCGACGAGGGCGTCGCCAAAGATGTCACGCTGATTGGCCTGGCGCTCAACCGCCGCGGGGTGGACCGCGCGCTCGCCGCCGGGGTGGACGACGTGAACGTCGCCATCGCCGCCAGCGAGACGTTCAATAGGCGCAACCAGAACGCGGCCATCGCCGACAATGTCGGCGAACTGGAAGGCAGCGTGCGCGCGGCGCAGGCGCAAGGCGTTCCCGTCTCGCTCACGATCATGACGGCGTTCGGCTGCCCGTTCGAGGGCGAGGTCGCGCCCGAAGCGGTGGTGCGCCTGGCGGAAGCCGCGCGCGCCGCGGGCGTGGCGGAGGTAGCGCTGGCGGATACGATCGGTGTGGCCGATCCGGTCGCGGTGGAGCAGCTGATGCATCGCGTGCGCGCGGTGATCGGCCCGCTGCCGCTGCGGATGCATTTCCACAACACGCGCAACACCGGCATCGCGAATGCGTTCGCCGCGCTGCGCGCGGGCGCGCAGGTGCTGGATTCTTCCATCGGCGGCCTGGGCGGCTGCCCGTTCGCGCCGCGCGCCACCGGCAACATCGCCACCGAGGATCTGATCTACATGCTCGATCGCATGGACGTGGCGACCGGCTATAAGCTGCCCGCGCTGATCGATACGGCGCATTGGCTCGAAGCCGAATGCGGCCTCAAGCCGCCCTCGATGGTGGCCAAGGCCGGGGGCTTTCCGGTCCCGGCGTGACTGCGCGGCGGGGGACTCGCTTCCAGGCGCTGAACGCGCTTTAGTCGCGCGCCGTCCGCGGGGGGAAATCGTGAAACAAGCCGTGCAACGCCGGCTGAGCAATCTCGAGATCGCACAGGCCGCGCGGCTGCGCCCGATCGGCGAGATTGCCGCCCGGCTGGGCCTGCCCGAAGACGCATTGGAAGCGTACGGCCGCTACAAGGCGAAGGTCGCGCTCGATCATCTCGCCGGCCTGAACGACCGGCCGGACGGAAGGCTCATTCTCGTCACCGCGATCTCGCCGACGCCGGCGGGCGAGGGCAAGACGACGACGACGATCGGCCTGGGCGACGCGCTGAACCGCCTCGGCGAACGCACGATGATCTGCCTGCGCGAACCCGCGATGGGCCCGGTGTTCGGCGTGAAAGGGGGGGCTGCCGGCGGCGGCTATGCGCAGGTCGCCCCGATGGAGGACATCAACCTCCATTTCACCGGCGATTTCGCCGCCATCGCGCAGGCGCACAATCTGCTTGCCGCCCTGATCGACAATCACATCCATCACGGCAACGAGCTGGATTTCGACATCCGCCGGCTCACCTGGCGGCGCGTGCTCGATTCCAACGATCGCGCGCTGCGCGTCATCACCACCGGGCTTGGCGGCGCCAACGGCTACCCCCGCGAAGATGGATTCGACATCGTGGTCGCCTCCGAGGTGATGGCGATCTTCTGCCTGGCGACCAGCCTCGCCGATCTGAAGGAGCGCTTGGGCGCCATCGTCGTCGGCTACACGCGCAAGCGCGAACCGATCCATGCGCGCGATCTGAAGGCGCACGGCGCGATGGCGGTGCTGTTGCGCAACGCGCTGGCGCCGAACCTGGTGCAGACGCTGGAGAACAATCCGGTGTTCGTGCATGGCGGGCCGTTCGCCAACATTGCGCACGGCTGCAATTCCGCGCTGGCGACGAAAGCTGCGCTCAAGCTCGCCGATTATGTCGTGACCGAGGCCGGCTTCGGCGCCGACCTCGGCGCGGAGAAATTCCTCGACATCAAATGCCGCAAGGCGGGTCTCAAGCCCTCTGCCGCGGTGGTGGTGGCGACGGTGCGGGCGCTCAAATTTCATGGCGGCGTCGCGGTAGAGGATTTGGCGCAGGAGAATGTCGCCGCATTGCGCGCCGGCATGGCCAATCTGGCGCGCCATATCGACAATCTGCGCGGCCGTTTCGGCCTGCCGCTCGTCGTCGCGGTGAACCAGCGCGTTGAGGATGGCGAAAGCGAACTCGCCGCTCTGCTGGAAGAGGTCGAAGCCCTGGGCGTTCCCGGCGTCAATGCGCGCCATTTCGCCGAGGGCGGCGCCGGCGCGCTCGATTTGGCGCGCGCCGTGGTGCGCGCGTGCGATCAGCCCAACGCGTTCAAGCCGCTCTATGAAGACGAGTTGCCGCTGTGGGAGAAGATGAAGCGCATCGCGCAGGAGGTGTATGGCGCGGCCGACATCAGCGCCGAGCCCGCCGTGCGCCGCCGCATCGCAGTGCTGCAGCGCGCCGGCTACGGCCGCTTCCCCGTGTGCGTCGCCAAAACGCAATATTCCTTCTCAACCGATCCAACGTTGCGCGGCGCGCCGGCGGGCCATGTTGTAAACGTCCGCGAGGTGCGCCTGGCGGCGGGCGCCGAATTCGTGGTGATGATCTGCGGAGACATCATGACGATGCCCGGCCTGCCGAAGACGCCCTCCGCCGTGAACATCGATATCGACGCGAACGGCAAGGTGGTGGGCCTGTTCTAGTTCTTAGTCGTAGAGCGGCCGGGCCGTTTCCGATGGATGCGCGCCCATCACCGCGTCCCAGCACCGATCGCAGACGAAGCCCGCTTCCTGCCCGTCATGCGTGCCGCGGTGCACGTGATCGCTGACGCAGGGTGCGAACGCGAATCGCGCGCGCAACGCCGTGAGATCGAGCCGGCAATCGAAATAGACCCATTCGCGGCAATTCCGGCTCCAGGGCTGCCCGCGATAGGTTTCCCGTACGCCGCGCGCTAGCATTTCCTCCTCCAGCGCGCGCAAATGTTCGCAAACCAACGGGCGTTCTCCGTTGCGCGCCGCCTCGGGGCGGGCGGCGGCGGCGCTTTTCCATATTGTATTTCCGCGCAAGCTGGTTGAACAATCGCGCCGAATTCGGCGTGGCGAACATTGTCCGGCGAACATTGGGGGAGGGCGCTTTGATCGGTGCGCAGGTGCGGCGGCGCCCGGAAGCGCGCGCGATTGAATATCCCTCCGCGGCATTGCGCGGCGCGCAATCGAGGATTTACCGCCATGGCCGCTGAAGGCGCGGAGCAGAGCGCTGCGGTCGCCGCCGGCGCCGCCGCGCCGAAGCTCTACAGCAAATCGCAAACCGGCTGGATGTTGTTCGTGCTGGCGGCGCTGCTCGCGAACAGCTTCTCCGACCGCGCGATCCTGGCCATCCTCGCGCAGCCGATCATGACGGAGCTGCGCATCACCGATACGCAGTTCGGCGTGTTGACGGGGCTGGCCTTCGCCACCTTCTACGCGATCTTCGGCTATCCCATCGCGCATCTCGCGGGGCGCTTCGGCCGCATCAACATCATCACCATCTGCGCGCTGCTGTGGTCGGCGATGGCGGCGGGCTGCGGCATGGCGCTCAATTATTTTCAGCTCGCGCTGTTCCGCTTCGGCGTCGGCATCGGGGAATCCGGCATGGCCGCGCCGGGGCAGGCGATCATTTCCGATTACGTCCCGCCCGAGCGGCGCACGTCCAGCATCGCGCTGTTCCAGATGGGCCCGCCGCTTGGCGTGATGGCCGGCTCCGTCGCGGGTGGTTGGCTGGCGCAGCATTTCGGCTGGCGCACCGCCTTCGTCATCGTGGCGCTGCCGGGCTTTTTGCTGGCGCCGCTGCTGAAGCTCACCGTGCGCGAGCCGCCGCAAGGCAATTGGGATGCAAGCCGCCTCGCGGGCGGCGCGCCGAAGGCTGCGCCCTCGCTGCTGCGCGTGCTGGCCAAATTGTATTCGACCTCGACGATGCGCCACATGACGGCGGGCACCGTCATCGCGATTTTCGCCAATTCGGGCGCTGCGTTCCTCGGCGCTTATTATGTACGCCGCTTCGGCCTGGATTACACAACGCTCGGCCTCATCATCGGGATCATGGGCGGCGTCGCCGGCGTCACCGGCGTGTTGATGGGCGGTTTCCTCACCGATTGGTTCGCGAAATGGTCGAAGCGCTGGTACGCGCTGCTGCCGACCTTCGCGTTGCTCGCCGCCGCGCCGCTGTTCGTGCTCGCGTATCTGCAGGCGGATTGGCGGATCCAGTCGGCGATCATGATGGTGTCGAGCGCGCTGCTGGCGATCGCGCCGATCCCGTTCTACGGGGTCACGCAGAATCTCGTGCCCGGGCCGATGCGCGCGCCCGCCGCGGCGATCGGCTTTTTCCTGATCAATCTTGTCAGCCTCGGCTTCGGCCCGGTTTTCTACGGCATGCTGATCGACGCGACGAGCGCCAACATCTTCGCCGGCTATCAGCTGGGCGATTATGCGGCGCTATGCGGCCCCACGCACACGCAGATCGCCGGCGCGGAGGCGGCGCGCGCCTGCAAGGCGGCCCTCGCGGAGGGAACGCGCTGGTCGCTTGCGGGCGGGTTCGTCGGCTTCTTCTGGGCGGCGGCGCATTTTTTCCTCGCCTCGCGCACCATCACCGCGCATCTGGCGGAAGCCCAGCAGACCAACTGATCCCGCCATGCGGCTGCCGTGTTTGTCGGCTATCGGGGCGTTTCAGCTTTGAGAACAGCCATGCGCCAGATGATCACGCGCCGCGCCGCGCTTTATTTCGGCGCCGCCTTGCTTGCCGCGGCGGCAACGCCCGCAGCCGCGGCGGACCGCTTCGCCGCGGCGCCCGCGCGGCGCATCACCGATGCGCAATGGCGCGCGCGGCTGACGCCCACGGCTTATGCCGTGCTCCGCCGCGAAGGCACCGAACGGCCGTTCGCCAGCCCCCTCAATAAGGAGCACCGCCGCGGCGTGTTTTCCTGCGCGGGCTGCGCGCTGCCGCTGTTCCGCTCGGAATGGAAATTCGATTCCGGCACCGGCTGGCCCAGTTTCTTCCGCGCGCTCGACGCCAATATCGGGCGCAAGACGGATACGACCCTGGGCATGACGCGCACGGAATATCATTGCGCTCAATGCTTGGGTCACCAGGGCCACGTCTTCCCGGATGGCCCGGCGCCCACGGGCCTGCGCTACTGCAACAACGGCGCGGCGCTCGTCTTCGCGCCCGCGGCCGCGTGAGCGCGCGATGACGCTGGCGGTCCTCGCTTATCTCGCGGGCGTGCTGACGATCCTGTCGCCCTGCATCCTGCCGGTGCTGCCTTTCGTGTTCGCCCGCGCGGACCGCCCGTTTCTGTCCAGCACCGCGCCGGTGCTGCTCGGCATGGCCGCGACGTTCGCCGGCGTCGCCACCTTGGCGGCCGTCGGCGGGGCGTGGGCTGCGCACGCCAACCAGGCGGGCCGCTACGCCGCGATCGCGCTGTTCATCCTGTTCGGCCTCTCGCTGTTGTTCGAGAACGTGGCCGAGCGTCTTGCCGCGCCGTTCGTCGCGCTGGGCAATCGGCTGAACGCGCGCGCTGGCGCGCAAGGGGCGGGCGTAGGCGCCGCTGTGTTGCTCGGCGCCGCCACCGGTTTGCTCTGGGCGCCGTGCGCCGGGCCGATTCTCGGCCTGCTGCTCACCACCGCCGCCGTCCAGGGGGCCAGCGCGAAAACGGCGCTGCTGCTCTTCGCTTACGCGCTGGGCGCCGCCACCTCGCTTGCGGTGGCGCTGTTCGCCGGCGGCCGGGTGTTCGCCGCGCTCAAGAAAAGCCTCGGCGCGGGCGCGTGGATCCGGCGCGGCCTGGGCGCTGCGGTGCTGGCCGGCGCGCTCGCCATCGCGTTCGGCCTCGATACGGGCGTGTTGGCGCGGCTTTCCCTTGGCGGCACAACCACGCTGGAGCAGGCGCTGCTCGGCAAACGCGCCCCCGGCGCCGCGGCGCCAAGCGCTGCCGCCGCGAAACCCGCCCCGGCGATCGACGGCGGCGTCGCTTGGCTCAATTCGCCGCCGCTCACGCTCGCCGAGTTGCGCGGCAAGGTCGTGCTGATCGATTTCTGGACCTATTCCTGCATTAATTGCCTGCGCGCGCTGCCTTATGTGAAAGCCTGGGCGGAGAAATACCGCGACGGCCTGGTGGTGATCGGCGTGCATGCGCCGGAATTCGCGTTCGAGCGCGATCCAGGCAATGTGCGCCGCGCGGTGCAGAGCCTCGGCGTGACTTATCCCGTCGTGCTCGACAACGATTATGCGATCTGGCGCGCCTATCAGAACAATTATTGGCCGGCGCACTATTTCATCGATGCGCAGGGCCGCTTGCGCCATCAGCATTTCGGCGAAGGCGCGTACGCCCAGTCCGAGGACGTCATCCGCATGTTGCTGGCGGAAGCGGGCTATCGCGCGCCGGCCGGCGCCGTCGCCCCGCAGGGCGAAGGCGCTTCAGCCCCGGCCGCCGCCCAGCGCACGCAATCGCGCGAGACGTATATCGGTTATGCGCGGCGGGCGAATTTCGCCTCCGCCCAGCAGCGCACAGATGTGGTGGCGACGTTCGCCGCGCCCGATCAGCTGCAGTTGAACCAATGGGCGCTTTCGGGCGTGTGGTCCGTCGGCGCGGAGAAGGCCCTGCTCGAGAAAGCCGGCGGATCGATCCGCTTCAAGTTTCTCGCGCGCGATCTGCATCTCGTGCTGGCCCCTGGCGCGGACGGCAAGCCCGTGCGCTTCCGCGTGAGCTTGGATGGCGCGCCGCCCGGCGCCGCGCACGGCGGCGATGTCGACGCCGCCGGCGCCGGCGTGATCCGCGAGCAGCGGCTCTATCAGCTGATCCGTGGGCAGCCCGCCGGCGCGCGTGTGTTCGAGATCGAATTTCTCGATCCCGGCGCGCAGGCTTTCGCATTCACGTTCGGCCACCTAAGCGCATCACGGCTGCAAAGGGTCCAACATGGTCGCGCTTAGTGCGCCGCGACGCCGGCTTGAGGCGTTGGAAGCGGCCGCGCCGCGGGTGCTCACGCTTGTCACGGAGGTCATGCCTGTTGGCGCCGATCCGGCGCCCTATGAGGCTGCGGCGCTGGCGGAATGGCGACACAACACCGGAGCAGAACCGCCGATGGACGTGCAGTTCACGCACTTCATCCTTAGGGGAGTCAAGCCTGACCGGTTAGAGGCGAACAGCGATGCGTGAGTACTTGCATCGCGTGCGGCGGCTCGAGGGCGCGGCGACGGCGCAGAGCGCTGTCGGCTGTTGGACTAGGATCATTCAGAAAATCGGCGAAACGACTGAAGACGCCATAGCGCGATCTTTTCCCACGGGCGTTCCTGAAGGCTCTCAGCTCATCGTCCGGCGGATCGTATCAAATCACATGGAGGCAATGTCATGAGTTTTGGCGCAGGCGCTTATGGCGCCAGTACTGGGCCATTCACGACAGCCGTGGAGCTGGCTCCAGAACACCAACGCGTTCGCATCTTCAAACGCGAAGGAAAGCTAGACGAAGGCTATCGCGATGGAGACGCGTGGTTCGTCTACGAAGGCGACCAAATCCGAGGTCGGCGCGGAAGCCGATCAATGGGGTTCTCGCACCAACGAGGGGTGGGACGACGCTGATACGCTGCTTGGCGCCAAGGCGACGACAGGCTCTGCCAACGCTTATGTGCTGACGACTGGTCTAACCACGGCGCTCACCGCGTATGTGACCGGCCAATCCTTCCTGATCATTCCAAATTTCAGCTGTACGGGCGCCGCGACGATTAACGTGGACGGCCTCGGAACGAAGAACCTCACCAAGAACGGTACGACAGCGCTCGCAAGCGGCGACCTCGTGAGTGGCACGGTCTATCGCATCGCCTATGACGGCACTCAGTTTCAGGTGCTCGGGCCGCTCTCCGGCGTCTATCAGCCTCTTGATGCGACGCTGACCGCGCTTGCGGCGCTACCGGAGCCACGTAGCGTTACTGAAGCGCGACCGACTCACTTGCTCCGACGCCGCAAAGGATTGGCCGCTCATCCGTCAGACCGGTTGCCATTTACCTACAAGACGACGCGATGGGAGCGTGCCATCGGTGCTCCCAACCTCCTCTGGTGGGCACCGGATGGCACAGGGAACTACTTCCAAAACATCAGTCTTGGCCAAGATTATGCAGAGGCCTTTCTCGGGTCGAACGATAGATCATACGGCTTTCGCCTAGTGTTAGGTTGGATTGTGTCCAGCATCGCAGAGTATGGTGCTGGTCCCAGAGGGGTGTCCCAGGGCTTTTTCGGCGTTATTCAGCAAGCGGCGCTTCTTTCTATGGACGCCGACACCATCCGCTATTTGCGCAAAAAACGAGAGCTAGAGCGTCGAACCAGGGCGCGCCCAGACTATGAGGTCAACGCACTTGTTGCGGCTGACAAATCGGGGCGCATAACGGTCCTACACTCGCCTGAAACGGCGGTGCGCCATGCATGAGGCGCCGTCCCGGCGTGCTTTGGTTGCGAGCATGGTGTTGACCCCAGTGGCAGTAGCGTGCGCTTCAAACGCCGACACTCAGCATTCCTGGAGCGCAATGATCGACGAATACCGTGCGTTGATCCCGCCATGGCAAGCGGCCAACGAGATGGGTGTGGCGAACACGCTGGAGATACGACAAGTGGGATCGCGCATATGCGAAATTGAGGACTTCGCAATTGTTAGACCAGCACCCGACGTAGCTGCGTTGTTGTTCAAACTCGATCTTGTCGTCGACGACGTCATCGAAAGATGCTGGGATCTCTGTCATGCGGCCTCGATTTTGGCTTTGTTGCGCGCCGATGCGGGGCGATTGCTGGCGAGCGAGGGACCAGAAAGGACCGTGGCCGCGCTGAAGGAGGTCTCCGACGACACAGAGCGCTTGGCATTCGTACGCGAAGTCTCGGACGCCGGTGGCGCCATATATGAGGCAGATGGGGTGGCATTCCCTACGCTTGTGTGGGCGGACGCACCTCCAGGCGATGGCGCCGGCGTTGAAGGCGCCAGACGCCTTTTGCAGGAGCGATGGGCAGAGATGCGTGGTCGCCTGCGGCTCTCAGATTACGACGGTCACATCTTCGCGGAATTCCGAGGATGGCGCGCGAAGGTGCCGCAAGGATAGGAACACCCTAGGCAGCCCAGCGTTCTCAGCGAATGCGGAAGCTGCCACACATACGCCAGAACATGCCCGTGATCGGTTCCGATGGTCAGCCCATCGGGACCGCGCGCGGGATTAGCGGAGACCGCTTGCTGCTCATGGGCGCGGAAGGCGCGTCGCTGCCGACTTCACTCATAGAGCAGGTGGCGCACGACGTGCGCCTCCGCGAGCCGGCGCGGGAGGTCATCGCGAAATGGCTTAAGCATGCGCCCAGCACAGTGACTGGAGCGGAGGGGGCGTCCTGAGCAGCGCGAGCATCAAGGGCGCTTCGTCCTTTGTCCTGTTCTTCGCCCTTGTCGTTGGCGGCGGGCTGGCGATTGGGGGATTGTTCGAGCCCGGTCCCTGGTATGCCGCGCTCAACAAGCCATCCTACAATCCGCCAAACTGGGCGTTCCCGCTTGCCTGGAGCGCGCTCTATATTTTGATCGCTATCGCTGGGTGGCGCACATGGCGCCGCGACAGGGGCGGCGCTGCAATGGTCCTCTGGTGGCTGCAGCTCGTGCTCAATTTTGCCTGGACGCCGATCTTCTTCGGCGCGCATGCGATTGCGGCCGCGCTGGGCGTGTTAGTTCTGTTGCTTGTGGCCATCGCCGCCTTCATCGCGGCGTCGTGGCGAAGCGACAGAGTCGCCGCCTGCTTGTTCATTCCCTATGGCGCATGGGTGGCGTTCGCCGGTGCGATCAACGCCGCTCTCCTGGTCCTGAATTGACGCAGAGCCGCCGATAGCGTTCGGCCAAGGCGGCAACGTCCCATACGCCGCCTGGCGCACGTGTTTCTGCTTGTTCACTGCGATGTGACCTGCATAACATGCATGTGAAGGTCCCCGCCGCGTGCGAGAGGGCCTCGGGGAGGGGACATGGCGGCGAACGACGCAGCCGAGCAGGCGGGCGCCGCATTGGCGAAGCCTGCCGATCCAGTGGTTTACGGCAATGGCCGCACAGGCTGGATGCTTTTGCTGCTCGCGGCCATCTACGCCAACAATTTCTGCGACCGCTCGATCCTCGGAAT